>NZ_LKTM01000058.1 GCF_001417955.2 Mycobacterium gordonae
CCCGACCCCCCATCAACTGGCGTGTCCGTTTTGCTGCCGCCATCTTTCGGGGTGTGCTGCTCGGCAGTGGCGGCGGTCGCCTGGTACTCATCGGCGAGAACATCAATGAGCTCCGCCTGGTGGGCGTTGTCCACCTTGGCGCGCTCCATCGCCTGTTGAATCCTGCCCAATCGCTCATCTAAAAACTCCCCAAATGCCTTCATCGCCAAGGGATCGTTGAGCACCGCTGGATTCTTCTTCAACTGCTCTTCCCGCGACTGGATCTCCTTGACAATGGCGGTGACTTCCATCCGCGTTGCCTCGTTGGTAGCGAGATACTTCTTCAGCAGTGCCGCCACTTTGGCATCAGTCGCCGCTGCGGCACCCCCGGCCCGCTGGTAAGCGTCGGCGGCCCGCTCGGCAGCATCGCGCAGCGCCGAGGACCCGTCCGGTTGGGTAACAACTCCGGGCGCGTTCGCCGCATTAAGAGCCTGTAGCAACGCCTCTTGCGGTGACTGCCCACCGGAGTGCGGCTGATCATCAGTGAAGAGGTCAGCGATACCCTTCACGGCCGCGTGCAGCACAGGTCCCAATAGGAATCCGGCGAAGTCCGAGGTTGCATCGACGGTCAACAGTCACCCCTCAATAGCCGTTGACGTGGGCATATGTGCCATAGGCAGAGACGCTACCGGCGGAAATGGCGCTGCGCGACAGTCGTCGCGAAATACTCGGATGCTGCGATCAAGACAGCCTCGCCATCTCCGGCACCAGCGCTTCGGCAGACCGAAACCACTGCTCCGGGGCGAGATGGCAGGACAGGGATATCTCGGCGTGCGCGCTGGGTGGGACCGCGCTGCAGATCGCTACCGGGTGATGAAGGTTGCTTGGCAGATATCCGCCGATGGCACGGACAAGGCTGCAACGTTGCGCGGTTGAACCGCGCGGCGTGTCTGCGCGGTTCAACCGCGCACTTATGTCACTCTGGTCCCACCAAGGACACAGACACCACCAGCCACGAGGAGCCCGGAACCCCCACAGACCCGCCTCGACGGCGGCGAGCCGACACCACAACTCCACACCGGCCCACAACGCAGAAATCCCCGCCGAAACGGGGATACCTGCCACCGGAGCTACCGACTCCGGATATGGCCTCTGACAACAGAAACCACGCCTAGCCAGGCCGGTTTCACGATAGAGGACGCCTTCGTGAACCTCAAGACTGACACTCCCTCGCTGTCCCCACCCTGCGCGAAACGCCCCAGCGACTGGTTTGACCCCCACCAGCAGCTCAGAACCCGCCGACAATGCCTGCGCTGCCCCCAGCTCGGCGACTGCGCTGCCACCGCGCTGCGCAACCGACCCAACTACGGGATGTGGGCCGGCGTCTGGATTGAAGGCGATCTCGAGGCCAAACAACATCTCCTCGGCCGCACCAGCTCCGCTAACCCAGCAGCACACCAAGCCCCCGCGGCTCACAGTTCGGCCGCCTCGCCCCTCGCCCCGCCGTCGACCCGCCCACGATCACGCCGCCAACTGGTCGGCCGACTCCACACCCAACTTCCGGACCCGCAGATCGCGGCGGTCATCACCGCCCGCGCCAGCGGCCACTGCGAGATCTTCGCCGCCGGCTGCACCTACCAACAATCCGCGATCTTCCTGCGCCGCCGCCGCCCTTCCACCACCACGCTCGGTAGTCCCGCAGAGGCGATTGCCGGCTGCAGGAACTGCATTGACCTGATCGAACACACCGAGGTTCCCACAGCTTTGGACCTCGGCTACCTAGTTGACCCGCGCAGCACCGCAAGCGGCGCGCCCATGCTCTGGCGCCAGCATCACTGGGTCTACCTCGACACCCGCGGTCACCTCTACCCCTGCCCGAACCCGCACAGCAGCGGTATCGCCTAGTGTCCGCCGCGACAACCAGTACCGACCCCACCACTACCTGGAAAGCGCTGGCCCACCTCATCGCGGCCCGCCCCCTGCTGCGCACATGGAACCCCGACACCGACAAGTTCGACCGAACCACCAATCTCAGCAGCCGGCTGCCCCGCGTGCCCGCCGCCGCATACCTCTACTTGCGAGGGCGCACCCAAATCCTGGCCCTGGACTTCGACACCAAGCGCCACGGTCAGCGCGCCGTTGACACAGATTTCGCTCGCGCCCTGACGTGGATCACCGAATGCGGAGGAGTAGCCGTCACCGACCGCTCCCGCAGCGGCGGCCGCCACATCCTGGTCCCGCTGGCACTCGGAACCAGCGCCAGCGCCGAGGAACTCGCCCCACTGATGCGACTCCTGGAATCCCGGTTACCCACCCTGGACAAGACCCCGATGACCAATCCGAAGACCGGTTGCATCACGGTACCCGGATCGCCATGCCGACAAGGCGGACACCGCCAACTCGACGGATCCCTCACCGCCGCCCAGGACGCCTTAACTCGCCGCTCACATCCAGCCCTACTCCCCCGGCTCCACGTCCTGCTCGGCGCACTCAACCGCCCCGAGCACGCCATCAACCCACCCTCCCCACCGCCGACCACACTCATCGGAACCGGACCCCACGTCCGGCTAGATCCCCGATATGTCCGAACCGGCGACATGCCCGCCCGTATCACTCTCTACGCCACCACCGGAAAACTCCCAACCGACCACAGCTGGCCCAGCCACTCAGAAGCCCGCCAGTCAGTGCTCGCGCATGCCGTGCTCCACGGCCATTCCCTAGCCACCATCACAGCCCTCATGACCCCGGGCCGCCCATGGCACGACGGCCTGGCCCGCGCCTACGCCCGCTACCACCACAACGCCCACGCGGCACTGCAACGCGACGTTGACAAAGCTCTGAAATGGGCCGCCGCCAACAGCCACTTTTTCCGACCAGTCCACGCACAAGATCAAAGACACACACGGGGGGGCGGGCATGGACCCGAGCTCCACCGCCGCTGGCTAGCGAACGCGACCGCCTGGATCGAACAGGAATTCCCCCAGCACCGCTACCGCTGGATAGGACCAGCGGTCTACCAAGCCCTAGCTGTCCACGCCCTGCGATCCGGAGCCGTCGTCAACGGAGTGCCCCTCGTCGGCGTAGGAGGACGGTCTCTGTCGATCGCCACAGGACTGCTCAGCGAAACCACCGTCTGGCAGTTCCTGCGGGACACCCGCGATCGTCCTGGCTCACCACTGGTGCGCACGCGGGTAGCTCAAGGACGCCAACCTGACTACTACGCGCTGACCACGCAGAACCCCGTTGAATCCCGGCGATGCGTCATCGCCTCGACCCGCATAGAAGACGTACATAGCGCATGGCGCGTCGTAGGACACCGTCACCGCCGCGTCTATGACCTCGTCGTACACCGCGGACTGACCGAGGTGAAAGACGTCTTCGCCGCCGCCCACATCTCCGCCACCACCGGCTATGTAAGTCTGGCCGCATTGGCCACAGCGGGCCTCATCGTGCGCAGCCGTGGCCGCGTGGGACCGGGCCCTACCAGTCTGGACGACATCGCTTCGGCCCATCACTTGGCGCAGTACCGTGCCCAGCGTATCGAGCGACACCAGCGTGAACGGGCAGTATGGAACACCTGGTTGACCCTGCGGGAGAACTCGCGCAACCTACCGCCACCGGACGATCTGGCGGTCCCCGACATCGTGACCGCAGAACCCTGTGACCCGCACCGTCATGAGTACCTCAGCGCAGTCCTGGCGACTGGGCCGCCCCAAACCGACGAGGAACGAGCCTTGAGCTTGCTGGCCGAGATCCTCGGCGCCACTCCAGTCCCTCTGGCCAGCAGCGGACTGCGCTGACAGGCGTCAACCGCAGATTCAGCTTTTGTCGTGTCCGGATGATGCGCGGGTAGGTGTTAGCCGCTTTACCGCGGTAAAGCGTTCAACCGCCCCATCAACGCTGCTGGGTACACAGGCGAGAGCGTCCGTCGGCGCCGCGTGGCGTTTGCCCGATCTGTCAGGCTGAGCTGGCTACCCGCTGACGTCGACGACGAAGTCGTAGAGCTTCCTCGACGAGATCGGAGGCGAAATCCTGTGCTGTCAACAAGACGTCTTCACGCTTGGCCGACAACCACGCCGCCCGCAATTCTCCCGCGGTTTCGGGTCGCAAACGCAGCGTTCGCGGAGCGCCGGGCTCGCCCTGGCGATCTGAACGTGACAAGGGCGATGATGAGGCTGGGGAGATTGACGCCGCCTTTGCGGGGTCAGCAGCTTGAACCTGCGCCGGCGGCGCGTCGGACGGCTCGGGCGATTGCGGAGTCGCAGGAGCGGGGGTCTCGGCCTTCGAGGCCGGCGCCGTCCCAGGGTCGGTCGCCCGGGCGGGGGGCCGGGTCGCCGATCCCACGTCTGACAACATGCCGACGACGACGTCAGCGACGTTCTTACCCATAGTGCCTCCCTCGGTTACGACGACCCTCATTGACCCGTTTCATCACATCGACGGTGAATGCTGCGTACGCCTGTGCGAGGTCGGGGTCGGCTTCAACGTCCCCGAGGACATAACAGCCGGTAACCATCCGCTCCGCCGCCGTGCGTTTCGGGATCAACGTCTCAAACAACGGCAAACCGTCGTCTTTCAATGCAGCAAGGGTGTCCCGGCTGATGACCGTATTCGGCTCGTATTTGGTCAGTAAGACTCCAAGCAGCTCAGCGGAAAGCACCTGGTGCGCGCGTAGCGATCCGGCCCACTCCATGAACATGTGGACGCCGCGCCTCCCCCACTTACTGGCGTCGGTAGGCACGATCATCCAGTCAGCAGCATTCAGAGCAGAAATGACTAGCTGACCCAGATTGGGTGAAAGGTCCATCACGATGGCGTCGTAGTCCTCGTAGACCGGCTCTAGCCGCATCGCCATTTGGTACTCGCGCCTGTGCATCATGACCAGCTGTTGATCGAGCTTCGCGACGGCCAATGTAGAGGGGATGATCTCGAGGTTCGCGATTCGTGTCTTGCGGATCACCCGTGCGACCGGAGCCTGGTCGGCGATCAGGTCATAAAGGTCCAGGTCGACGTCGTCGTCCGGATCGAACATCGACGTCGCATTGGCCTGCGCGTCGCAATCCACCAACAGGGTGCGCCAGCCGCCTTGGGCCAATCCCGCAGCAAGACTCACCGCGGTAAAGGATTTCCCCACGCCACCTTTGTGGTTTGCGACCGCGATTACATCAGCTTTCACTTTATCCCCTTAGGTCCCAATAGTCACAAGGTGATTAGAACACGAGGTGATGCAGTGTCCCTGCGATGCGGTGACGGCGTGTTGGCGCGATCAGGTGACATCATCACCGGGTGCTCCAGCGATGTAGTGATTTGGTGAGGTCGTGACACTGTGTTGCGGCCACGTAGTCACGCGATCTCCTGGTGATTGGGTGATTGGGTTATCAGGTGATGGTGTGTTGCCGCCACGTCGTCACGCGATCTCCTGGTGATTGGGTGATTAGGTGATCAGGTGACGGTGTGTTGTCGCCACATCGTCACGCGATCTCCTGGTGATTAGGTGATCAGGTGACGGTGTGTTGCGGCGATCTGGTGATGTGATCGTCAGGTGACCCGGTGACCCGGTGATTGAGTGACGGTGTGCTGCCGCGACCGGGTGACTGATCGCCAGGTCGCCCGGCGATGCCGTCACCTGCTGTTTCGATGATTCAGTGATGGTGTGTTGGTGTCACGGAGTCATCCGATCTCCTGGTGAGTATGTGACGCGGCGGCTCCGCGACGCGCTGATTGCGTGACAGTTGTGCCTGTGAGGTTGTTGCATCCTGGTTGGGAGATTCGCGCACGCAGTGTGCAACGACTCATAAATGCTCGCGCTTATCGTGAAATCCGGTATCTAGCAAAACGCGAGCGTCAGAAACGAGTTTCGAAACGAGCTGATAGCCCCTCATGGTGCCGAATTCGGGTACTTTACCGCGGTAAAGCAGCAAACGGTTGCTGGCATGGGGCTGATGAGACCCACGACACAGCCGGTGTGTCACCGCAGCGCAAGAAGGTTGGCGCCCGCTAGCATCAAGCTCCATCCCATCCGAAGTACTCCGCCGTGCGGGGGAAGCATACGGAAGGCCTTCTATGGCTGTGCACGTCGTTCTCAATCAGAAAGGCGGCGTCGGCAAGAGCACCATCGCAGTCAACCTGGCTGCCGTGACCGCCGACGTCTGCAATGATCACGACGACCCCGACGCCACATCTCCGGTGGCCGCGATCTCAGTAGACCCGCAGGGTTCTGCCGTGTGGTGGGCGTCGCGGATCGACGATCTGCCATTCCACATCGTCCAAGCCCACGATGACCTTGCCGGTCTGGCGCGGCTAAAGGAGCTGCCCACCATCAAACACGTCTATGTCGATACACCAGGGTGGATCGACCTCGACGCCGGCGCTGCCACCAGTGATCCACTCGGCCGCGGACCCGCTGCCGACGCGCTACGCACCGTCCTGGACCTCGCCGACCGGGTCATCATCCCGATCGAGACCGAACCGCTGTCCTTCGATCCCACAGCCCGCACCATCAACAAAGTCGTCAAACCACGCGGATTGCCCTACACCGTCGTGATCAACAACTGGGATCCTCGAGACGGCGTCCACGATCTCAACGAAACCAAGGAATTCGTTCGACTCAACAAGTGGCCCCTGGCCCACACTGTCATCCGCCACTACAAACTGCACGCCCGAGCCAGCGCCGACGGACAGGTCGTCACCGAATACCCAACCAACCGCGTCGCGCTGCAAGCGCGTGAAGACTTCTACCGCTTCGCACTGGAACTCAACATCGGGGGAGGGGACTAATGGCAGCCCGCGGCAAGCGAACCAGCCTGGCGGCACTGGCCGCCGATGTCGGCGACAACTCACCGGTGGACCAGCAGCCAGAGGTCGGGCCAGCACGCAGCGCCCCGCTGGCCCAGCTGACCCCTAATCCGCGGAATCCCCGGGAAGATCTCGGTGACCTCGCCGACCTTGCCTCGATCGCCGATATGCAACTGCAACCCGCAGTCGTCGTCACTGCCAATGCCTACCGGGCCCTGTACCCCGACGACGAGATCACCACCCGCTATGTCGTCGTCAACGGCTGCCGCCGGCTGGCCGCAGCACACAAATACGGCCGCACCGACCTCGACGTAGTCGTTAACGACACCATTGCCCGTGACCGCGTCACCCTCATCTCCGCCGCGATCACCGAAAACGTTGACAGGCAAGACTTCGACGTCATCGAGGAAGCCCGCGCAGTCGAGGCCCTCGTCGCCGAGTGTGGACGGGCCGACGTCGCCGGCCAACGCCTTCACCGCACCGAAGGTTGGGTCTCGCAACGACGCGCCCTACTTAAACTGGCCCCCGAACTGCAAACTGCCCTACGACGCGGCGAACTGGCAATCCGCGAGGCCCGCTCACTCGCCCGAGTCCCTCTAGAACAGCAAGTCGCCCGCTGGCGCGCCGCTCAAGACAAGCAGCAGTCCAACGACAAACCCACCGGAGACCCGCCCACACCAGCCCCATCCCGGTCGCGCGCAATCACCACCGCACTGTCGAAGTTCGACAGTCAACCCAACCTGCTAGCTGACGCGCTGCGGGAATATCTCGGCACAGACGGCGTCGACCGGCTCCTGAATCTGCTCAAGGCGTAAAACAGCACCCCTCGTCGTACAACTCAACCCATCTGCGACGCGCAATTACAGGCGATCAGCCAATTCGCCCAGATGCCCAGGCGTCACGAACTGCGCCAGTGCGTCCAAATAGTGTTGGGCCGCGGCCCGATAACGGTCAGCGCTGCTCTCGGCCGCCAACATCTCCTGCTGCGCCGCGATCAACAGCCTATTGACCTCCACCTGGGTCACCAGCTGCGCCCGCAAGTCGCTGAGCCCCGTGCTCGAGGCTGCGGTGGGGGAGGGGGTGGGCTGAGGTGGAAGTGCGTCGGTGTACACGTACCACCGCAGCCGCTCAGGACGCGGGATCGCGCCACCACGCAACTGGCCGGCCTTGATCGCCCGCACCACGGTGCGCGGGTCCTTACCCAGACGTGCCGCTGCCTCTTGCAGCAACACGTGCGGACCCGTCGGTGTGGTCTCCACACCCGGTGGCGCCTGCTTCATCTCGCTCATCAACCTCGACCCGCCCGTGGAGAGCCTGCCTCCTCCCGTGACGGCATTAGGTGCATAATGCTACTAATTAGCGGCATTCTAGCGCGGATCGACGACTCGATGTGCCTGTCATGTCGCAAATTAGTGACATCAATGGGCTAAACTAAAGACATCGGCCGCTGGGACCCACCGGTAGGCCTGGGAGAAGGTAAGCGCAGCGTTGTCGAGGGGAACTGTGGTGACAACACAAACCGAACACCGGGCCCGGCGCAAGGGCACCGAGACCCGGCAGCGAACGAAGATGGTAGGCCTGCGCCTTCGTCCAGAAGAACACGCGCGGTTGACCCGACTCGCGCAACTGCGTGGTGTCAACGTCGCAGCGCTGTTCGAGTCCACCGTGGCCGACCTACTGGCTACACCACTACCCGAGGAAGCTCTAACCGCCTGAGTGCATCAGCGCACCTCAGCCGTACCCCTGGGTTGAAAATCGCCGCGAGAATACCCGAGTGCGGCACAGCACCACACACGCACTTCCCTTCAAGACACCTAAGCGGCGACGTGACCGCGAAGACTGTCAACGGCAACCGAAAACTGACCAGCTGTCGGCAAGGTGGCTTCTAATCAACGTCGCAACAGTCGGAGGTCTGCCGAGGTTAGCAGCGCGGTGAAAAGTTCGGCGGGACTGCGGTCTTGGAGGGCGTGGCGGGGCAGGTTGTTGATCTCGTGTTCGACAGCGCGCAGGTGCTTGAGTGTGTAGGTGGCAAGGCTGGTGCCTTTCGGAAAGTACTGGCGGAGCGGTGAAGTGGTCCGTTCGCGTTCTCGTTGCTGCCGCGCTGCCAGGGAGAGCGTGAGTCGCAGAAGCAGACTGGGACGCCCAGGTCAGCGGTGATGTCGGTGTGGCGGGCCATTTCGATGCCCTGATCCCAACTGATTGATCGGAGTACATGGGATATGAACTAGCCGTGCCGAAACTCGGAACACGTCTAGGCGCAGCTGGGCTGTGCTTGATTTCAGCATCAATGACGGTCCGGTACTCATCCCCGCCAGCGATGGCATGCGCGTGGACGCCGACCATCGAATCCAATTACTACGCAACATCGCTTGACTACCCTGATCATGTGCAAGTCACCTGCGAGCTGACTGTGGAGAACATCACCTGGGATGACGTCTCATATTGGTCGAACGCGGAAAATCGGTGGATGCCGCTCGGACACGGAACCGCTAGCCACTACCGTCCCGCCGGTCCGGAACTTGTCAAGGCGGATGAGTCCATCGGGTGTTAAGCGGCGGTCGTGTCGGCCTCCTGGGCTGGTGGGTTGA
>NZ_LKTM01000059.1 GCF_001417955.2 Mycobacterium gordonae
GCGGCGGGGTGGGTGGCAGTGCGGCCAACGCCGGGGCCACCGGTGGGGTCGGCGGCAACGCCGGTGACGGTGGTGACGGCGGTGACGGTGGCAACGCCGCGCTCGGCTCCGGCTATCCCGGCGCTGTCGGCGGCACCGGCGGCCAGGGTGGCACCGGTGGTGACGGTGGCAGCGCCATCGGTGGCACCGGCGGTTCCGGTGGCGCCGGCGGCAGCAGCGGTGATGGCGGCGATGGCGGCAGTGGCGCCGACGGCGGGGCCGGGGGTACCGGCGGACCCGCCAACCCCGGCACCAACGGCACCGCAGCGGTCGGTGCCACCGGCGGCACCGGCGGCGCCGGCGGCACCGGCGCTCAGGGAGGCAAAGGCGGCAATTAGGCCGCACCCCCGCAGACCGCCCGAATATCCGCCAATCCGCAGGTGAGCGCCACAGAATTTCAATACGATTTTGTATGTGATTTGGGGGCAACCCTCTCCGAGGGTTCAGGAGCTGATCCGCGATGGCGCGCGGGTAGCTCTCAGCTCCAGCCGCGAGTGGCTCCGCGAGGTCGACCAGGCCACGCTCAGGTCGCTGCCGCCGGTCGCCGCGGATCCGGAGCTGGCGACTGTGGTTCTGCGCGCCAACCGGGCCAATTTGGCCTACTTCGCCTCTGCCATGCTGCAGAATCCCGGCACTCCCGTGCCGCCGTACCTGGGCGCCGAGAGCGTACGGATGGCGCGGGAGTTGGTGCGTCGTGGGTTGGACACGTCAGCGCTGGAGATCTACCGCATCGCCCAGAATCTGGCATGGCACCGGTGGACTGAGATCGCCTTCGAGCTGACGTCGGATCCGCAGGAACTGCGCGAGTTGCTGGACCTGCCTTTCCGCCTGGTAAGCCAGTTCGTCGACGGGACCCTCGCGTGCACTGCCGCGCAGATGCGGTTCGAGTCCGAATACGCCCGGCTGGCGCACGGCGAGGGCCTCGAACATCGGGAGCTCGTGCAACTGATCCTCGATGGTGCCGACATCAGCAAAGCGCAACTCGAAACGCAGTTGGGCTATCGCTTCGACGGAGCACACACCGCTGCCATCATTTGGAGCGAAGATCCCGAAGACGCCGCAGCCGCGCTCGACCAGGCCGCGAAGGCATTGGTCGAGGCGGCGCGGGGCGAGCAGTCACTATCCGTGGCCGTCGGAAGGTCGACCCGCTGGGTATGGGTCGCGGAGATGAAGAACGTCGACCCCGAGGAGATCGGCAAGGCTCTGAACGCGCAGGTGCGGATCGCGATCGGGAGCACCGCGCCAGGTATCGACGGGTTCGCCCGCAGTCACCGCGACGCCGTGACCACCCAGCGCCTGGCGCTGCGATTGCTGTCCCGCCGCCGGGTCGCGCAGTTCGCCGAGCTGCAGCTGGTCGGATTGGTCACCGAAAATGCCTCGGGTGCAACGGCATTCATCGAGAACACGCTGGGAGAATTCGCGTCCGCCAGTCCCGCGATGCACGCGACGGTGTTGACGTACATCAACTCCGGATGCAACGCCTCGCGAGCGGCGAAATCGCTGCACACTCATCGCAACACGTTGTTGCACCGCTTGGAAACAGCTCAGCAGCTGCTGCCTCGCCCCCTCGAGCAGAACCTGGTTTGCCGTTGCGGTCGCTCTCCAGACGTTGCGTTGGCGCGGCCCGGAACTCGACGTACCGTCCCAGGCCCCAGCCGGGGAGTAGGGTCTCCCGATCTCACCGGCGTATACCGAGAGACCTTGCGGCACTTCAGGTTCGGAGGCAACACCCCCGACTGCCGGGGTGCCCCGGCGGTCTAGCTGCCGTTACGTCCGGGGCGCACCCCGGCCATGTTGATCATCAGCGGTATCGGAGTGGCGAGCGGCCGCAGCGCTTCGGCGTCGTGGTAAGCACCGATGGTGTACTCGCCCGTGGTCTCGATCGCGAACGACAGCTGGGGAGTGAAACACCGGTACTTGGACGGCTTGTCCTCGTCCGGCCATTGCCACGCGGAGCGGACCGTGCCCCGGATCGTCCCGCCGGGGTCCTTGCAGACGATGAACAACTCCGGGTCGAAATCACCACCGGAGGGTGCGTGCACCACCAGTACGAGAGGGACCGTCAGCCACACCGGGGTCTGGTTGACCTCGTAGCTGGTGATCGGCACGCGGGTGGCGTCGATCGCGGAATCGTCGATGTTGGCGGAGCCCGCCACGAGTAAAGCGGCTACATGCATTGCGACATCTTAAGGGTGCCGGGGCCGCGCGCCAGCCTATTCGGCAGGCTCGCTGAAACTTGTTTCCCCGCTGTCCGCGGGCTGCTCCGTCTCGGCCAGCAGGATCGACATCGGCACCGGCGTGGAGAGTTCGAACTTGCCCTCGGCGTCGTAGTAGACCCCGAGGGTGTACTCGCCCTCGGTCTCCACCGGGAAGGAGAGTTCCTGAGTGAAGCACCGGTACTTGGAGGCGCGATTGCCATCGTCCGGCCAGTGCCACGCCGCCCGCAGCGATCCGCGGGGAGCCCCCGAAGGGTCCTTGCAGACCACGTGAATCTCCGGGTCGTAATCGCCGCCCGCCGGTGCGTGGACTACCAGAACGACCGGGACCGTTGCCCATAAAGGCATTTGATCAACCTGGAACCACGCCATGGGTATGGACATGGCATCGATGGCGCCCTGTTCGTTGAACGCGGCATTACGCGGAACGAACAATGCGGAGACGTGCAGCATTTCGTCATCCTAAAGGCCGCGGGTGCCCGGACCCGTCATTGTTTGCGCAGCGCATGCCATGCCAGGTCGGCGATGGCCACGCAGTAGCCGTCGTCGACGGGATCCTCCATGTACAGGCTGCGGACGTAGATCGGGGCCGTCACGATCTGGATCGCCGCCACGGTGTGCACGCCATCACGCAGTTCGCCACGTTCCCGGGCGCGGTCGATAACCGAGCGGAGGACGCTGAAACGCCTCTGCCAGAACATCATCCGAGTCTCGCCGTCGTGATGTCCGGCACGGCTGTCCATCACCATCACCCGGTGGAAGGTGCGGCCGATCGGCGTGTTGACATCCGCGGCGAGGGTGCGGGCGAGAGCAAGGAGGTCACCGCGCAACGACCCGGTATCCAGCGCCGAGCGGAACACGTCGGCGTCGCGCACCGCGGCATCGACGATCAGTTGTTGGCGATTGCCCCAATAGTGATAGATCGCTGCCACATCCAGGCGGTGGCGCTCCGCCATGGCTTCCACGCTGAATCGTTCGACGCCCCAACGTGCCAGCTCGTCGAGCACTGCCGGCATCACCCGCGCACGCAGGTCCGCGGGGATGGAAGCCGGGGATACGTCCGGTCGCTGCGACGGCCGCATGTGCTCTACCGTACGACTCGAGCGCCGCTTCGAGAACTACTTCTCACCCAGGCCGGGCACAATGTCGCCCAGGCTGAAGGTCAGCGGTTGCTCCAGCTGTTCGTAGGTGCACGAGCGTGGGTCGCGGTCGGGCCGCCACCGATTGAACTGAGCGGTATGGCGGAAGCGCGCGCCCTCCATGTGGTCGTAGCGCACCTCGACCACCCGCTCGGGCCGCAGCGGCACGAAGGACAAGTCCTTGCCGGCATTCCAGCGAGATCCCTCGTTCTTGCGGGGAGTGCGTTCGCCGGATTCGTGCGCGGCCCAGTTCCAGGGGTGCTCGTCGAAGCTGGTGACCAGTGCCTGCAAATCGTCGAACAGGCGTCGGCGCTCGGCCATGGGGAAGGCGCCGATCACACCGACCGAGGCGAGTTGTCCGTCGTCCTGGTACAACCCGAGCAGCAGCGAGCCGACCGCGTCGCTACCGGATTTGTGGACCCGGTAGCCGGCGACCACGCAGTCCGCGGTGCGTTCATGCTTGATCTTGAACATGACGCGCTTGTCCGGCTGATAGGTGCCGGTCAGCGGCTTCGCGATCACGCCGTCCAGACCGGCGCCCTCGAACTCTGCGAACCAGCGCTGCGCGACGGCCCGGTCCGTGGTCGCCGGCGTGACGTGGAAGGACGGGCCGGAGTCGGCCAGCGCCCCGGCCAGCGCCGCGCGCCGCTCGCTGAACGGACGTCTGGTGTAGTCGTCGTCACCCAGAGCCAACAGGTCGAACGCGATGAACGCAGCAGGTGTCTGCTCGGCCAGCATCCGCACCCTCGAATCGGCCGGGTGGATACGCTGTTGCAGCGCTTCGAAATCCAGGCCGCGAGCTGTTGCTATGACGATCTCACCGTCGATGACGCAGCGCGGCGGCAACTCGGCCTGCGCCGCCGCAACCAGCTCGGGAAAGTAGCGGGTCAACGGCCGCTCGTTGCGGCTGCCCAGCTCTACACCTACACCGTCGCGAAAACAGATGGACCGGAAGCCATCCCACTTCGGCTCGTAGGACGCATCCGGCGGAATGCCCTTGACTGACTTGGCCAGCATCGGCGAAATCGGCGGCATGACGGGTAAGTCCATTAGTTCATTCTGGCGTGCGGCATGCTGGACTGTGGATATGGCTGCCGCAGCAGAAGAACTCGACATCGACGGCATCGCCGTTCGGGTGACCAATCGTGACAAGGTCTACTTCCCCAAGCTCGGCTCCAACGGCACCAAGGGCCGGCTGATCGACTACTACGCGGCGGTGTCCCAGGGTCCGATGCTCGCCCCGCTGCGCGACCGCCCCACCCATCTGCAGCGTTTCCCCGACGGCATCGACGGCGAGGAGATCTACCAGAAACGGGTGCCCAAGCATCATCCCGACTATCTGCAGACCTGCCGGGTGACCTTCCCGTCCGGCCGGACCGCGGACGCGCTGATGGTCACCCATCCCGCCGCGATCGTGTGGGCGGCACAGATGGGCACCGTCACGCTGCACCCCTGGCAGGTGCGTTGCCCGGACACCGAGCATCCCGACGAGTTGCGGATCGATCTGGACCCGCAGCCGGGAACCGGGTTCGAGGACGCGCGGACGGTCGCCGTCGAGGTGCTGCGGCCGTTGCTCGCCGAGCTCGGGTTGACGGGTTACGCGAAGACGTCCGGGGGACGCGGCGTCCACGTGTACCTGCGGATCGCCACCGACTGGGATTTCATCGCGGTGCGCCGGGCGGGTATCGCCCTGGCCCGAGAGGTCGAGCGCCGTGCTCCGGAGCGGGTGACCACCTCGTGGTGGAAGGAAGAACGCGGCGAGCGGATCTTCATCGACTTCAATCAGAACGCCCGGGACCGCACGATGGCCTCGCCGTATTCGGTGCGGCGCACCCCGATCGCAACCGTCTCGATGCCCCTGTCCTGGGACGAGCTGGCCGGTGCCGACCCGGACGACTACACCATGGCGACCGTCCCCGACCTGGTTGCGCGCCGCGACGACCCGTGGGCCGGCATGGACGATGACGCCCAGTCGATCGCGGTGTTGCTGGACATGGTCGAGGCAGACGAGGAGCGCGGCCTGTGTGACATGCCCTACCCGCCGAACTACCCGAAGATGCCGGGCGAACCCAAACGGGTGCAGCCGTCGCGGGATACCGACCGCAAGAAATGAGATAACGGGACCCGACACGTCGTCGCGTGCATATTCTGTGAGCCGGGGACCGGCGAAGCGGGTGAGATGGATCTGCATCTGGCGGGCAAGACGGCGGTGGTCACGGGCGCCAGTAAGGGCATCGGTCTGGCGGTGACGAAAGCGCTCGCCGGCGCGGGCGCCTATGTGGTCGCCGGGTCACGCACGCCGGGCAAGGATCTGCTGGCCATGGAAGAAGCCGGGCAAGTCACCTATGTGTCGGTCGACCTGTCGCGGCCCGACGGTGCGCAGGAGCTGATCGCGGCCGCCGCCCGCCGAGGCGGGATCGACATCCTGGTCAACAACGTCGGTGGTGCCACGCCACGCCCGGCCGGGTTCGTGGGCATCACCGACGAGGACTGGCAGGCCTCGTGGGATCTGAACATGATGGCGGTCGTGCGGCCCACCCGCGCGGCGCTGCCCGAGATGCACCGGCGCGGCGGCGGGTCCATCGTGATCATCGGGTCGATCAACGCCTACTACCCCGGTGCGGTGACCTACGACTATTGCGCCACCAAGGCCGCCGTCACCAACCTTGCCAAGGCTTTATCAAAAGAACTGGGGCCGTTGAACATTCGGGTCAACTCGATCAGCCCGGGACTGGTGCTGACCGAAAAGTGGACGGAAGGCGGCCTGGCGGAGGGGTTGGCCGAGGCGAACGGGGAACTCGCCGTTGACGTGCTGGCAAACATTCTGGAAGACACGCCCACCGGTCGCTTCACCACCCCGGAACAAGTCGCCGACCTCGTGCTGTTTCTGGCCAGCGAGCGTGCGGGCAACATCAGCGGCTCCGACTACCGGATCGACGGCGGGTTCGTTCCCACGCTCTGAGCGTGCTCTTCCCCAGCTGACCGCGGGCACGCAACCCTGAACGGACAGGGTCCGCGCTCCGCTGAAAAATTTGCTGACAGCATGCCGGTAAATGTCTTTGACCGTTCTCCCGTCGTGCGCCGGAGCGTCAAAAACTTCATCTCGAAGTAAGACAGAAAGATCGCGCCGGCCCGGGATTATCGCAGCTCAAATCATATCTGTGAGACGTCATTCGGCTGCTGCCGGCAGGCGTTCGTCGCAATTCATTCGAACCTGTTGACCTGCGGACAAGCGCCGGTCATTCTCGTTCGGAGATTTTGCGGCACAGGTTGCTCGGAGGTGCGGAATGTCGTTTGTCAGCGCGGCGCCGGACGTGGTTCTGGCGGCGGCTTCGGACGTGGTGCACATCGGTTCGTCGGTCACCAGGGCCAACGCGGCGGCGGCGGGTTCGACCACGACGTTGCTGGCCGCGGGCGCGGATGAGGTGTCGGCGGCCATCGCAGCGCTGTTGGGCGAGCACGGGCAGGCCTATCAGGCGGTCAGCGCGGAAGTCGCTTCGTTCCAGCAGCGCTTTGTACAGGCCCTCAACGCGGGGGCAGGAGCATATGCGACCGCGGAGGCGGCCAATGCCGCGTCGTTGCAATCCCTCGAGCAGGGCGTCCTGAGTGCGATCAATGCACCCTTCAACGCGTTGTGGGGGCGCCCGCTGATCGGCAACGGCAGAAATGGAACCCCGGGGACCGGCCAGGCCGGCGGGCCGGGCGGGATCTTGTGGGGTAACGGCGGTGATGGCGGGTCTGGGGCTTCGGGGCAGAGCGGCGGTGCCGGCGGGTCGGCGGGGTTGTTCGGTCATGGCGGAACCGGTGGGGCCGGCGGCGTCGGCCTGGTCGGCAAGACCGGTGCGGTGGGTCAGGCGGGCGGTCCCGGCGGTACGGGCGGGACCGGCGGGATCGGCGGACACGGCGGGCTGCTGTTCGGAAACGGCGGGCACGGTGGTGCCGGTGGTACCGGGGGGATTGGTGGCGTCGGGGGCTCGCCCGATGGTTCGGGCGTGTTCGGTGCCGGCGGGAAGGGCGGCCCCGGCGGAGTAGGAGGCGGGGGTGGCGCGCCCGGATTGCTTGGCAGCGCCGGTCACTCCGGCGCCGTGGGTGGAATCGGGGCCGACGGCGCTACCGGCAGCGGCTCCACCGGATTTGCGGTCGGCCCCTTCGTCAACCACACCGGTCTGCCCAACAGCCAGATCTACCTGACCGCACTCGGTCAGACCTCACCCGGCCAGTGGTCGTGGATCGACCAGAACGGCGTGGCCCACGCGATCGACCACAACGCCGCCAACGCCCCCGACCACCTCACGCACAACGGCGTGAATTACGCGAACATGTCTTTCACCCTCGACCAGACGGGCAACTTCTCGATTCCGTCTGAGTTCCAGGGCGGCCGGATATTCCTGTCGATGAAGCAGCCGCTGTACATCGGCATCAGCCCGGACAACTTGGGCTGGGCGGGTCTGGACCCCGCGAATCCCGCCGATCCCAACTACAACACGGTCTACGACTGGTATGAGCTGACCTACAAATACGGCTCAATACCCTTCGGCGGCAACACAACTCAGGTGGACCAGTTCGGGCTGCCGTTCACCTTCACGCTGACTCAGGATTCCACCGGGTTCTCCGACACCCGTGGTATCACATTGTCGCGGGCTCAGCTGTTCCACCAGTACACGACCACCCTGCCTACCGAGTTCCAGTCACTGATCGTCAACGACGCCACCGGCAACCCGCTGCGGATTCTGGCCCCGCGGACCGCCCAGCCCGGTGGCCTCGCCACCTGGCTGGACCCGGCGATCGACAACTTCTGGTCGACCTATCAAACCCACCCGTTCTTTTACGACGGCCCCGGCTACACGGTGACCGGCAACGTCGACGCCGGCGGCCAGTTCGTTTACAACCTGACCCCCGACGGGGGCAGCGCCACGAGCTACACGATGGTCGAGCCCACGACGGCGCAAACATTCGCCGCCAACGGTCCGTTCGTCGGCGTCGGTCAACAGGGGGCGTTCCTCGCCGAACTCAACGCTGCGTTCAACCGCGGTGTGGCGAATTCTCCGGACCAGTGGGCCAATGTCGATGCCTACTACCCGACGGGCGGGCGGTGGAACAACTGGGCACAGTTCTTCCACGCCAACAGCATTGACGGCCTTGCCTACGGCTTCCCCTTCGACGACGTGAACTCCCAGAGCTCAGTCCTGATCCTCGGCAACTCACTGCCGCCGACCCGGCTGTCCTTCGACCTTTTCTAGCGCGTGAGAGAGGAACTTTCCGATGGTGTACGTGTTGGCCGTGCCGGAGTTATTAGCATCGGCGGCAACGGATTTGGCAGGCATCGGTGCGACGCTGAAGTCCACGAATGTCGCGGCGGCGCTCCCGACGACGCGGTTGTTGGCCGCCGGCGCGGATGAGGTGTCCGCGGCGATTGCCACGGCATGGGGCGAGTATGGGCAGGCCTATCAGGCAATCAGTGCGCAGGCCGTGACTTACCACCAGCGGCTTGTGCAGGCCCTGAATGCCGGGGCCGGGGCTTACGCGGTCGCGGAGGCCGGCAATGTCTCGTTGTTGCAGACTCTCGAGCAGGACGTGATGGGCGTGATCAATGCGCCCTTCAACGCGTTGTTGGGACGCCCGTTGATCGGTAAGGGCAGCAACGGCACTGCGGGGACCGGGCAGGCCGGTGGGCCGGGCGGGATCCTGTGGGGTGACGGCGGTGACGGCGGGTCCGGGGCGCCGGGACAAACCGGGGGCGCCGGCGGATCGGCGGGATT
>NZ_LKTM01000060.1 GCF_001417955.2 Mycobacterium gordonae
GCCCGGCGAGTCGCGGTGGAGCCACTCAAACCTGACATTCTGCGACCAAACGGGGCCAGCCAAACCTGTCACACTCACCGATGCGGCGCTTTCGACCAAGGAGCAGGGAAAGATGGTGCGCGAGCTGGCTTCCTGGGAGCACATCGACCCGTTCGGGCGGCGAGTGCGTATCAGCCGCCCGAGCATCGACCGCTGGATCCGCGACTGGCGCGCCGGCGGGTTTGACGCGCTGGTGCCCAATCCGCGTCAGTGCACACCACGCACTCCGGCCGAGGCGTTGGAGCTGGCGGTGGCGCTGCGCCGGGAAGACCCGCAGCGCACGGCCGCAGCGATCCGGCGGATCCTGCGCACCCAGCTAGGCTGGGCGCGCCCGATGAACGCACCCTGCAACGCAACTTCCACCGGCTCAGCCTCACCGGCGGCACGGCTGGCGGATCGGCGCCGGTGTTCGGCCGGTTCGAAGCCGAGCATCCCCACGACCTGTGGACCGGGGATGCGCTGTACGGCATACGAATTGCGGCCCGTAAGACGTATCTGTTCGCGTTTCTAGATGATCACTCCCGGTTGTAGCAACATCCTGGCATCCGACGCAACAAGACCCCCGAAACCCCTGCTGCACGGCGTGTCTCGGCTGCCGCCGCTGCGAGTTCCGAACTCGGACGAAACGTCAAGCCCCTGCTAGAAAACGTTCACGCCGTCCGGAGAATGATGCATCAGCTGCAACATCGCTCATTTCGGCGTCGGTGATGAACAGCCGCCGGAAGTCGTGGGGGGTTACCCTTAGCGGCGCCCCGCTGGCGCCGGTCCGCTCGGTGCTAGCCAGTGTGTCGTTGATCAGCTGGCGGATCATGTTGGGGCTCAGTGGCCGGTCTTCCAGGCGCCAATGCCATTGGAACAGTAGCGGCATCGGTGGGTTCCAGATCCTCTCGTGGTAGTCGTATGCCGAGACGAGCGGGATGCCGCCGTCGGGTTGGCGGATGCGGGTGACGATGGTGGCCAGCACGTCGGCCAGTTCCGGGGAGATCACGAGCAGTCGTTCGGCGTCGGTTTTGGACGGGGTGATCTGCAGCAGCGGAATCAGTTCGCCGGTGGTTGCATGCCGGTATTGGATCAGGCTGTGGTGTGACAGTTCGGTCAGTTCCTCGATGCGGATGCCGGTCAGCGGCAGCACTTCGATGCTGGCCCATGCCCAAAAAGCTCGTCGCTCTTCAGCTTTGAGGTCACGACGACTGCAGGTCGCGGGGTCTTCGGCCCAGAGGTGGGTGCCGGATTCCGGTGAATGCTCGGCCCGCCGCAGCGCCTGCCCGTCGATGGTGATCTCCCGACCAGGCTCGGTGGCCAGGACTGCGGCCAGCGCTTGGGTGGCCCGCTGGCGGCGGTTCTCGGCAGCGGTCACCAGTGTCGGCAGCACGGGAAGGCGTTCGCGAGTGCGCTGGTCCATCCGGGACTTGCGGGCAGCGGCGGTTTTGGCGCGGCCGCTGGTCAATTCGCCGTCACGGATGGGGCAGACCGCGACCCACGGCCCCCACCGGGCCGGGTCGTCGGCGGCCCATTGCGCGATGTCCAGATAGAACGTGCGGACGTTGCCCAGGTGCTGGATCGCCGACAGTCGTGGCGTATGACGCTCGACGAGCTCGCCGCCCTCGACCGTCGTGGTCGTCTTCACCTGCATGCGCAGCATCCATGCCGCGGCGACCTCGTGGTGCAGGCCCAGCGAGGCGATGCCCGGGTGATGCAGCTCCAAGTCGCGCCAGAACAACTTGCCCAGCACATAGGATAGCTGGAGCACGGTCGCGTAGTCGGAGCCGGCCTGCAACTCCCGCAGATAGTCCACCAGCAGGTCCCGGATTGGCCGGAACTGGATGCCGTATCGGTCGATCATCTCCTCGACGCTCATCTGGCCGTGGACGTGAAACGCTCTAGTGCTCGCCGGTGCGTTGTCGGGGAACCGACCCAAAGAACGCACTAGCTGGTAGAAGAAGGCACTGCGGTATCCGCGGTCCCTGCCGCTGGCTTTGGTGGCCTCCGCGGCGAGCGGCACCATCTGGATGCAGTCGCCGGCGGTGATGTCGATGGCCCGACCTCCTTTGCCTGCCATGATCATGGCGATACGCGCCAGCGCGATCCCGCGGGCCCAGTCGCCTACGGCCAGCCGCTGGCACTGGTCGTTCAACACCGCGAACCCTTGCGGGTCGCGGCTGCGGGCCAGCGCAGTCGCGAGGTTCTTCGGCGACGGAGTCGCCAGCAACCAGCCCAGGCTCGGACGGATCACATCGGCGCAGATCAGCACCGACAGGCCGCGCGAAAAGCGGCTTTTCAGGTTGCTGACCGCGGTCTCGGTGCGGCCGGCCGCCAACGGCGTCACCGCAAGGATCCGCCAGTCGGCGGCGTGCTCCGCGCCTGAAGCAGTCCACCGCGCCTGCCAGGTACTTCCCGGCATCGTTGCTAGCCAGTCCAGCACAGTGCGTACACCTCGGCGCACCTCGGCCTGGTATTCGGCGTTATCGGCGGTGAACGGCGTGGTGAGCACCCGGGCAAGGACACGTCCGCGCGAGGCTTCGGTCGCCTCCCACGACACAGGATTCACCCGGGGCGGGAACTGCTTTCGCAGTTCGAACACGTCGCGGCGATCCGAACGAGGTCGCCGCTGATCGCGGCTCGTCGCGGGTGCCACCGACGAAGCCGGCGCCGTCGTGGTCACCGCGCGGCTCCCGGGAACAGCACATCCAGCGACTCGGGTCGGTATTCCGGCGCGATGAGCGCCGGCGCAGACGGCGCCGTCGCCCGCCGCGCATGGTGGGCCAGGATGCTTGCGATGGTCTCCCCGATCGGAGCCGAGGTATAGATCTGGGTGGTGGTCAATTGGGCATGACCCAAGATCCACTGCACATCGGTCAGCGCCATCTCCGGGTCGCGGGCCATCCGATAGGCAGCAGTATGACGCAGGTCATGGATCGAATAGTCCGTTCCAAGAACGGAATTCACGCGGACGAACATCGCCCGGCCTGCGTGATAAGTCAGCGGCCGAAACGGCCACCGCAGTGTCTGCCACAGCGGATCATCGCGCCTGGTCGGCATCTGTCCGTGAAACTCCGCCTGATACAGCCGAAGCCACACGAACGCATCCGGCGAGGCCGGAAGCTGCTGCGCCGCCCGGCTACCCTTGCGGATCACCGTGATCAGCTGCAACCCGGCATCCACATCACCGCAATGAACGCCCAGCAACTCCGACGCCCGGGCACCAGTCGAGACGAAGAAAGCGACCAACGCCCGATCACGATGCGATCCCAGCCCGGCGAACAGTTCGTTGAACTTCTCATCCGGCATGCAGCGCGGCAGTCGGTCGACCAGCTTGGGCCGATACAACCCGACACGCTCGTTGCGATGTGGATGCATCGGATTATGGTGCGCACCAAACCGTTTGCGTCGCCGCTCCCGCACTAGCGGGAACGGGTTCAGCATCGGCCCGGCACCGGTGTCCACATGAAAGTCGTAGAATGACCGCAACACACTCTCCCCATGGGCGGCAGTCCGCGGCGCATACTTCCCACCGGACACCGCAGAGGGTGCCTTGTCGCTGCACTCCCAGCGCACGCTCACCGGCTTGCTCCCGATCTGAATCCAACGGCAGAAGTCACGCGCCTCGACCCAGGTCGCCTGGTCCCACGGCACCTGCACCGCCCACAGAAACCTGAACCAGCGCAACAGATCATGACCATACGACCGCTGCGTCGCCTGCGACCGCCCGCACGCCTGCACCTCTTTGAGGAACGCAGCGACCGGCACAACCACTTCCCCGCGCGGATCGATCAACCGATACGGCTCCCACGGCGAACCGGTCGCCTCCAGCCGCCCGACCCGAGCAACGATCAGCGCCCCCAGGTCTCGCCCCGACTCATCTTCGACCACGGCGCCGAACCCTAACGGCCCCCAACGCCCGGGCGCCACTGAACAGGGAAAACTACCCCAGTAGTTCAGTTAACAGGCAACAGCTACGAGGTCGACCCGACGCTGGTCGGCCGCAAGGTCGAGCTGGTGTTCGACCCGTTCGACCTCACCCGCAACGAGGTGCGTCTGGCCGGCGCGCCGATGGGCCTGGCCATTCCGCACCACATCGGGCGTCACACCCATCCCAAGGCCAAACCCGAAACCCCCTCGGCGCCAACGCAACCCTCCGGCATCGACTACGCGCGGCTGATCGAGATCACGCATCAAGCCGAGCTGGCCCACGGCGTGAACCACGCCGCCCTCACGGGGCTAGCGACCAAATCCCCGGACAGCTCGACCTGCTCACCGGCCAGGAGGTGGCACCCCAATGATGGACAAGCTGATCTCCTACTACGGCTTGTCTCGGATGCCGTTCGGCCGCGACCTGGCCCCGTCCATGCTGCACCGCCACAGCGCGCACAGCGAAGCAGTCACCCGTATCGGCTGGTGTCGCCGACCGCCGCATCGGAGTGATTACCGGCGAGGTGGGCGCCGGCAAGCCCGTGGGTGTGCGCCGCCCTCGCCCGCCTGGACCATAGCCGCCACACCGTCATCTACCTGCCCGATCCCACCGTCGGGGTGCGCGGCATCCACCACCGCATCGTGGCCTCGCTGGGTGGGCAACCGTTGACCCACCACGCCACCCTGGCCCCCCAAGCCGCCGACGCGCTGGCCGCTGAACAGGCCGAACTGGGACGCACACCCGTCGTAGTCGTCGAGGAGGCCCACCTCCTTGGCCACGACCAATTGGAAGCGTTGCGCTTGACCAACCATGAGCTCGACTCCTTGAGCCCGTTCGCACGCCTGCTCGTCGGCCAGCCCACGCTACGGCGACGAACGAAACTCGGCGTGCTCGCCGCGCTCGACCAGCGCCTCGGGCTGCGCTACACGATGCCGCCCACGAGCGATACAGAAACCGCCAACTACCTGCGCCACCACCTCAAGCTGGACGGACGCGAGGACACCCTGCTCTCCGACGACGCGGCCGCGCTGGTCCACCAGACCAGCCGCGGCTATCCCCGCGCGGTCAACAACCTCGCCCTGCAAACCCTCCTCGTAGCATTCGCCGCCGACAAAGCCATAGTCGACGAATCCTCCACTCGCACCGCCGTTGCCGAAGTCACGGCAGACTGAACACCACCCCGACACCCCGAACACCACCGACCCCGCCGGACACCTCTCGGCGGGGTCATTTCATACCCACACGTCCTCACCGTCAGTGCCGCCGTCATGCTCATCCAGAGTGCCGGTCAACACCCGGCCCGAGCAGGCCATCCGAGGATTCCGCGGCTACACCAACGAGACAGGGGCAGCCAATTCAAGTCACGGAAGTTCGTCCACGCACTGTCGCACAACGGGTTACACAGACCGATGGGCCGCGTCGGCGCATGCGCAGACAGCGCCGCCATGGAGTCGTTCTTCGCACTTCTACAACGCAACATGCTCGACCGAAAACTCTGGTCCACCCGAGCCGAACTACGCCTGGCGATAGTGGCGTGATCGAGCGGACCTCCCACCGACGCCGCCGGCAACGCGCACTCGGCAAGCTCACCCCGATTGAGTTCGAACTGCTCCACACAACAGTCGCAACCGCGGCCTAGAACGCACCCACGAGTCAATTGAACTCGGGGCAGTCCCTTCAGGCCGATAAGTTTCTATGCGGGGCGATCTGCCCCGAACCGGCCGGGAATCACATCGCGTTCAATGAGCTAACCACCGCGCGCAATGCCCGCCGCCGTGATCTACGTCGAGGTATACGCGACCGCACCAGCCCAATGATGATCGCGTCACCGGCGCCTAGCGAGTTAGTGAGCGCCAGCACATGGTTGGGGCCGGGTCAGGCGAGGGCGCTTCCGGCCTGCCATTGCGCCCAGGGCACACTCCAGTCGCCGTTGTTCTGCAACGACAGTGACGGGCCGCCGGTGTTGCGGATCTCGACGATGTCGCCTGGCTGGGAAAACCCGAAGAACCATTTGGCGTTGTCGCCGTTGAGGTTTAGACAGCCATGGGAAGTATCGGTGTTGCCTTGGGCCCACACGGTGCTGTCGAGTTGGTGAAGATAGATCCCGTCGGGGCTGATGCGGGTGGCGTAGTTGATGGTCTCGCGGTAGCCGAGATGGGAGCTGACGGGCAGACCATAGGTCGACGAATCCATCACGACCGGATTGGACTTATCCATCACCGTGTAAACACCGGGCGGGGTCCAAAATGTCGGGGTATGGCCGGCGACGGTTTGGGTGCCGCCCATGCCCATCGAGGTGGGCATGGTGCGCACCAGAACACCATTGTCGTACACATTGACCTGTTTGGTGTTGTCGTCGGCGATAGACACATGCGCGTCCCCGATGGTGAACGAAGTCTGCTGGTCCTGTTGGCCGTACAGTCCGCCACCCAGCGGCGCGCCGTAGATGTTGGCCGCCACTCTGATTTTCGTGCCCGCCGCGTAGTAATGCTCCGGGCGCCAATGGGCGTTCTGGTCATCAACCCAATACCAGGAGCCCTCCACGGCCGGAGCCGTCGTCACAATCAGTCGGCGCTGCGCGGCCGCCCGATCGGTGATGGGTTCATCGAAGTGGGCGACAATGACCGTGCCGATTCCGTAGCTGCCGCCGTCGCGCAACACCGCACCCGAGGTGGTGGTCAGCGACACCGAGGCCTGATTCTTAGGTGTGAGCGTGGTGAACCGGGACATCTGTGACGCGGGAGTTCCCGTCGGCCCGCGACTGACCACGGTGATGGTGTAGCTGCGGCCGTAACCAAGCGGCACGCCAGGCTTCCACACTAGGTGGTCGGGGCTCATGGCACCCGGGATCGGCTTGTCTTGGTCGTTTACCATCTGCACGTCGGTCAGGGCGCCGTTGGCCGCGCTCACCGTGACTGCGCCCAGCGGGTCAACGTTCACGGCGTTGGGGCCTGGGGTGACGGTGACGGTCGCAGGCGTTTCACGGCGGGGGGCCGACTGTGTGGCAAGCGCACCATTGCGGCCATCGCTTCGCCCGATCACCACCGCGGCCACCACGGCCATCACCGTCACACTGATCACAGCGACCGCGATGCGGCTCATACGAGTTTGTCGATCAAGAGACACGAGACGCCTTCCGTTCTTCCAGATTCGTTGTCATCGGCGCCGCGCGGGCTACAGCCACGTACGGCATCAGAAGCTACAAGCCCACGTCAATCGTGAACGTTGAAGCTCAGGTGGTCGAAGCTGCGGAATGGGGCGACCACTGCCCCTTACCGCAGGGCTCCATGGGTCCGGACCCATACCCGTTCAGGGTATAGCATGTTGCCGGCTCTCTCGATCTTCAGCACCAATGGCTCAGACCAATACACGAGACATCGGTCAGTTCCTTTCCGCATTGACGCCTGTCAGCCAAGAACCGACCCACTATACGGTTGGGCACGATACGGGCTTGCGGCAGTCGGATAGACGGAGACGCCATGAACAACTCGTGGTGTGACTGCACCCGCCCAATGACTGGCACCATACCAATACCCGTACAGGTATTCAAGCGGTCGGTAAGATGACACCCAGATACCCCCTGGGGTAGTATCTGGGATGTCTACTGGAGATGGGAATTCAATGTTCGGCGACGAAGACACCATCACCGCGGTGCTCAACCGATTGCGGCGCACGCAGGGTCAACTCGCCAGGGTGATAGCCATAATCGAGCAAGGCCCCGACCGCAAAGAAATGATCACCCAGCTCGCGGCGGTCTCCCGCACCCTTGACCGGGCTGGGTTCATGATCGTGGCATCCGGTCTGCTGGACTGCATTAACGAGAGCAGCTCAGGCGAGCCACCGCGGCCGACCGAGACCCAGTTGGAAAGCTTCTTCGCCCTGTCTCGCTCGCGGCCTCAATCGGTGATGCGGACAGATAGCCAAGAGTCCAGGCCCGCTGTTGGGCGCTGCGCCGCAACCGACTTGCCAGTCGCGGCGTCGGGCAGACGAACTGACAAGGAGAACTGTCATGCAAGACCAGGCGTTGACGGCGCCCGGCATGTTCGGGATGCCCAAGCCGCAGGGATGGACGATCGAGCGGATCGTGAGCCTCGTAGCCGGGACTGTAGTGCTCGCAACGCAGATCGCGCAGACCGCGCGATCTGAGCATTCGGGGCTTCTGCGCCTCCTCGCGGGATGGGTCGGCGCGAACTTGTTGCTCAACGCGGCAGTGGGCTGGTGTCCACTGAGTGTGCTGCTGCATCGCGCAGGGATTCCGACGGCCGCCGCGACCTAGGCTAACTACTACATACTGTAAGTAGCCTAGGTCTCGCGTTTACTCAGAACCTCGACTCCACCGACGGTCGGGCTCCAATGTGGGCAGGACACCTGGCCACAGGCCACAGCTACCGTACGCCGACACCACCGTCGAACGCGCCCGCACCCACATCCAAGGCCAAGCTGGACGCTACCGCGCACCACCCTGATCGTCGTCGATGACGCCGACCACCTGCACCCCGACCACCTGCAGTGGATCGCCGAAAACGCCGGCGTCACCAACACCAAACTGCTCCGGATCACCGCCCGCCGGCCCACACCCCGACCACCGCCGCTGATCACCTACTGCCCTGGCGCACCGCCTCTGCACCCCCGACCACCCCCACCGACGCCATCG
>NZ_LKTM01000061.1 GCF_001417955.2 Mycobacterium gordonae
TACCAACGGTCACAACCGATTCCTGAGCACATGTCGGCGACGCTGGGCAGCACAGACGTTGAGTTCAGAGAATACGGCGTGGATGTCGGCTTCGGCCCAGCCTTCACTGGTGAGATGCTGGTCGAGGGTGAGCAGGGTTTCCGGCGGCATCCATTGGATGGGTCCCCAGCGGGTGTAGCTGTCGTCGAATAAGTGCGGGTTGCGCAATAACTCGTCGTTGAAGTCGTCGTGGTCGAAGGAAAAATCGCTGCTGATGCCCACGTGGTCGATTCCCACCAGGTTGACGGCGTAATCAAGATGTCGCGTCATTGCTTCCAGTGTTGGAGTGTTCGGTCCCAAGAAGATTCCGACACCGGTGATACCGACAACGCCGCCGGTATCGGCACAGGCGCGGGCTTGGTCATCGGTGATATTGCGTGGGTGGTCCCACACCGCCTTCATACACGAATGGCTATACACCACAGGACTTTTGGATGCACGGCACATACCAAGTCCCGTGCGGGTGCTGCAATGCGACCCGTCGGGGACGATGCCGACCATGTTCATCTCGGCGACAATGGCCTCACCCCATGCCGTCAGCCCCGTGTCGTCACTGTCCAGGCAGCCGCCGCCGGCACGGTTGGCGTGGTTGTAGGTCGGTAGCAAGGTACGAACCCCGAGGCCGGCCAACGTCGCCAGATTGTCGAGGTCCGCGTCGAGCGGTGCGGAGTCTTCCAGATCGAACACCACCGAGATCCGGCCTCGCGCGGTGATGCGGTCCACGTCGTCGACGCTCGATGCCAGCTCAAGATCGGGATGGGCGTCCACCGCGGTCCGGTAATGATTGAGCAGAGCCATCGTGTCGGCGAATGAGTGAGGCGAATAGCCGGCGTTGACCGATACGAAGGTCCCGCCTCGACGTTCATAGCGGGTCAGAGGATCGACGTCCGCGCCGACCTGTAGCGGCAGGCAGGTGTGCTGGTCCCAGAGAAACTGCGGCATGAATACCGATAGTGCCCGAACGCATCAATAGCCCCCATGGTCCCTCATGAGACAGGAAGCGAGTCGTCCACAATCTCTAGAAACGAAGACAGCCGACTCTGTTGGCACCCGGGTGTTGTTAGAGACGCTTTGACGCTTATCGATAGGGCGCGTGGTAGAGGACCACGTATGTGGGCCGATTTTCGGCGAGCGGTATGAGCACGAGGATTTTGCGGCCGCCTTGGTATTGATCGCAGGATCTGAAATCCAAGCGGTTGATCGAGATGCTTGCCTGGCTGAGGACCTCGTCAACGAGACCGTCGGCCATGATCGGCGGGTAGTCAAAATGTTTGTACTGGACATTCTGGCAGGTTTGGGTCATCACCTCTTCGCGTGGCGCAAGAAAACTGATCACCGCTTTGGCGCGGTAATCGCCCAGCGCCGGTTTGATGACCTGTACTTGCGTGGCGTCTGTCGGCAGAACGATGCCGAAGTCCCCCATGATGCGACGGGCATCCTCCTGAGGAGTCACACTCGTGGAGGGACTAGCAGTCGTAGTCGACGTAGCGGGTTGACGCGCGGTGGCACACCCCGGAGCGAAAGTGCAGAAAGCCACGGCGCACGCTAGGACGAATCGTTTAGCCATTGCGGTGGATTCCGGTGCTGCCTGTCATTGTGAATTCGCGTGCCCATCCGATTCGTTGGAAACGCGCCATTTCGGCGTCGGTGACTGTGGAGCCGCCGATTTTCGTCGACTTGCCCAGATCCCAGTTGTATCGGTCCCTGACATTCACATCGCCGTCGTAGGAGTAGGTCCACGGATGACCTTCGGCCGTTGGCGGCAGGACGGTGATCTGGCCTGTCAGGTTGTAGTCGAAGCTGCCCATCGCATAGAACCAGTCCCTTTCGGGGCCGTCACCGCTTTGATGGGCTGCGGCGCCGTTCCAGATTGTGTTGACAGGAAACGTCAGTGGACCAGTCGTGCCAGCCAACTGCGCCCGACTAATCGCCTCCGCCGCAAGTTGCTGCGTCCGGCGATCAACGAGGCCCTGAAACTCCGGGATGTCGTGGAGCATCTGGCGGACGTCTTGGGGTAGCGGTGTTCCGGTGACATCGAAGTAGTGATTGAAATTCCTTGCTGCGTGCGGTATCTCGTCGCTTTTCCACCACGCCCCTGCCTTGGCTTCGGCGTACTGGACCGCATCACCGGGACGCGGCTCCCAGCTGCCGAAGGGGCCCGCACCAGGGTCCTTCGGCTGCCACGCGGGCGGTTCAGGTTTCCTCGGCAGCGTCGTGCCCGGCACCGGGGGACCCAACTCATCAGGGTAAGGATCTCCGCCGGGCGTAGCGCCTTCGATGCCCCCGGGCGCAGGTGGCTCGCCGTGTTCTCCGCCGCGACCCGAACCCTGCTCACCCTCACCACCGGGCGGCGCGGGGTCTTCGGGCAACGGACCACCAGGGGTCAACGGAACGTGATGGTCGACGAGCTGCACACCGCTACGCTGGCCCCCTGCCGTCGCGCTGAACGGAGGCCTCAACCCGCCCCGGTCTCGGTCCATTTGCTCAGCCACCCGCTGCTCAGCAGCCCACCAATCCGTGGCGGCCTCTTTGATCTGCGCGGAGAATGATGTCGTTGCCTGCTGATACTTTTCAGCGCTGGCATCGCTCATCCCCGAGGGCCGTGTCCACGACACCGACAAGTCATCGTTGACCACGAACCCTTGACGTTCGGCATTGTCGATCATCGCCCGCACATTGCTCAGCTTGGGCATCACCGACTCCGTCACACCCCGAAAAGTCCGATCCGCCATGCCCGTGACCTCATCGGCCCCGCCGACGATGGTCTTACGGTCGCTGGAGGCCATGGCCATCGTCGCCTCCGCAGTACGCCCAGACCACAATTGCCCGCCCGGGCGTTCCACCAGACGCACGTAATCATCGGCCGTGGTCTCCAGGCCCGCCGCCGCCGACCTCCACGAGTCAATCAACGCCAGCACCAACTCCGGGTTGGCCGCATCGATTTGGCTGCGAGTCACCACCGCCGGCCGCCCTCGCCCGTGTTCATCACACCAGCATCGTCGGCGGCGGCGCGTAAGACGGTGACGCCTCAGCACCGGTGATCACTGCCGCCCGGTCCGCGTCGGCGGCCGCGAACGCGGTGCGCGCCCGACCAACCCGATCACCCACCACCGACAAACGATCAGCCACCGCGCGGCCAAACGCCGGCAGCGTCTCAGCACTGATCAACCGCGCAGCCACCAACGTCGGAGCATCACCGCCGCCAGCGGCCGACAGCAACGGCTCGCTGGCCCTGGCCGCCAACGCGCGCAACCCGGGACCCAACCGACCCAGCGAGTCAAGCTCTAACTGCAAGATGTCCTGCGACGGCAAAGTTCTGACCCCCTGGCAAACACCCGCACACGGCAGTCCAGCCACAATACCAACACCACGACCTGCACGTTTGCCGCTTGCGGCCCTAACCTTGGCGACCGGTCGCCTCCACACGGACTGCACAGACACTTAGGGAACTCTCTGACACCCAGTCCTCAGGCACCACCCCGTCCGTTAGTTTCGCGATCCACGAGGACGGCCACGTGAACGCATCCGCACGGGATAACCGTCGCGTTCCGCTACACCTCGAAGGCGGTTCAAGGCAAAGTCGCGGGCACGACCCGACTCGGGGATCACCACCCCCGCCCACAACCCCTCAGCCCCTAATGCCTGGTAAGCCTGCCTCGCGCACCGGCCCCGCAGCGGGCACACCACACACAACGCCACCGCCTCTGGATCGGGACACGTCGTCGTCCACCGCGCGGGCTCCGCCGCGCACACCGGCACGTACCCTTCCAGCGTCGCCGACATTGCTGATCCTCCCTCGGACTACCGGCAAACCGCAGACACCATCTATCAATACCCACCGAGCAGCCCAGCATCAGCGACTCGGTGACCGAGAACACCGCAAAGGCAGCTTCAAACTTGCCGGTGGCCCTCCCAGGGCGAGACAGCATCTGAGACGTCTGGATTCTCTATATGTGAGACGCGGTGCCGATGACGATGGCGTGCGGATCGGGCTGTTGCCTAGGGTTCGCGGTTGGCGACGTCTAACACCCGGCTGATGCTTGTTAGGGCTGCAGCGGCGTCGGGGCAGATGGCGCGGACGATTTGGATGGCGTCTCGGTATCGTTGTACGTGCTGGGCGGTGAGTATTTGTTCGTAGTGTGCGATGCGGTTGCGTAGGACGCGCAGTCGTTCGGCGGCGTCTCCTACCCGTCGACCTTGGTCAACGAGGGCTCGCTTTCCTGGGAGGCTGGCGTCGATGGGGAAGACGTTGTCAACGTTGGGAAACGCCGATCGAACACCGCCGAGCCACATGAACTCTCGTGGGGTAAAGCCTTTGTGTCGTTGATCTGCAGTGGTGGGCATGAGATGCACCAATTCTCCGAAGGACAATTGAGCAAGCAAATCGTCGTGGGTGATCGGTGCTCCGCGGCGGGGGTGTCCGGGACCGCGGCTACGCGTCACGTTTATCCGAGCGTTGTGGATGACGCGGCGGCCTCGGCGTCTGCTTCTGCCGCCTTCATTGTTGTGCTCCTGGTGAGGTTCCGGTCGCGGAGGGTCGATGAGGGCTTTGAGTTCTGGCGCTGGGTCCAACAGCCATTCTCGCGGGTGTGACGATTTCGGATAGGTCGCGTTCCATTGCGAAAGTCCCTTGTCGATGGCGTTTCGGAAGGCTACTTCGGAGTATCCGAGGACCTCGTGCACCGCGCTTGCTAGCGATGCGTGCCACGCGTAGAGCTCGCCGATCTGGTTTTTGGTGTAGTAAGGCCGGTACTCCTCGTAGGCCGCGATGCGGGCAGTGCCGAGCAGCGGCAGGATCCGGTGTGGCATTCCGCAAGAATATGACCGGGGATTGCCTTGCGCGGCTATATCATCTACACTCGGGTGCGAACAGCCGCGAAATGCAACAGATCCGCGTGCTAATTATGAAAACCCCCGACTGGAATTCGGGGGTTTTCTGTTGTCTGCAGGCTGTGGAGCTGTGGAGCTGTGGAGCTGTGGAGCTGTCTGTGACACTAACCACAATCCGACTTCAACGCAAGTGGCATAGCTCAGGATTTTTTACGCTCTAGAGATTCTTGGGGAATTTTTATGACACTAGTTCGCGTGTGCCGGCCTTGCGGTTAGTAGAGAAGCTGCACCCATCGACGCGTAGGGCGTGTTCGATAAACCCCTGCAGGAGGCAGACTGCGGCGGCGCGTGCGCATAGTGGTGCAACGTCTTCCTTGGCCAACGGCCGGAAGGTTAAGAAGTCGCCTTCCGCGCGCCCAACGTTGCCGAATGCCGCGCATATCTCCGCAGTGGCCGCAGGGCGGTACTCGGCTGCCGCAGTGTGGTCTTTAGGTCGGGCAAGCCTAGTCGGCAGGTAGACGATGATGCGTGTGGGATTGACAATGTTAGACACATGCGCAATAGCGCGGCCCAGGGCGAATCCGGCGCTACGAAACGTCACACAAGCCTCATCGGTGTTCAGGGCCAGGGCGTCGTCGAAGGTAACGCCCAATTGGCCCGCGATACGGCTGGGCGTCGCACGTGTGTCGACGTGTCCATTCCGACCGCATTCACAAAGATCCTCGAATGTGCGGACAAGCCCTTCCGCTGGAGGGGCTTGATCCCCGTGAAAGTCCACGGCGCCTGGGGTGCCAGGGACATGGACAACCTGTAGGTGACCGATTTCCATTGCGGTGCCGTTGCCCCCACGTCGGAGGCGTCCATCTAAGACCAGGCCGGCGCCCACGCCCTCGTCGAAGACGCTAATCACAGCCAGGTCGGGAACGGCGTAGTGCTCCTCGTGGATGGCCAAGACCGCCAAGGCGTTGACGTCGTTCTCGATGACCACCGGCGTGATGCTTCCTTGGCTATCGGTAAAGAGGTCTTGCAACTCCTCCTCGAAGCCGTGGTAGTCGACTTTGGTCGCGCCGCCGGCTCGCGCAATCGACGCGATCGCGCCGTCGAAGACCGGGGCGCCTACCTCAACTCCCACCCCGAACAATTCGAACGGCGTGAAGGCGGCCAGTTGCTCCTCGCGTTGCGCGCGAAGCGAAGGGTCGAAGTCTGCGTCGGCGGCGTCGACGGCTGCCGCTAAACGGTCGTGGGTTTGAGCGTCTAACTGCATCTTGAGATTAGTCACCAAGTCGTGAATTGCGTGCGCGACGCCCTTCCATCCATCGGTGTCGCCGCCGGCGAGCTCGCGCGATTCGGCGGCCAGTCCTCGGGTACTGTCAAGTCCGACGAGCACGGCGGTGATGAATTTGGGGACATTGCCACGCTGTGCGATGTGAACACCGGCAATCACCACGCCATGACCAAAACGCAGGGATTCCAGACTCCTTGCGCGCCGCCCGTCTTCTGATTCGCTCTTGAGCTGGCGTTCCCCCTCTTCGAGGAAGCCTCGCTTGGTCAGCGCCCGCACGGCCTTGCTGACAGTAGCCTGCCGCAACACGCGGCGATCAACGGGTCGCGCATCGGACCCGCGTTCCAGATGCCACCGCGAAGTCTCATTGGGCGCGCGCAACGACGTCCGCGCTAGCACCATGCCGATGACTTCCTGACCTACCCCCGAATCCGCGACCATCGCGTCCAGCTGTAATTGAAAGGCTTGATGAGCTGCGCTTTCCCGTTTCACCTTGCGCCACGTCCTGTCGTCATCAATAGAACTACGGGGTTGCTTCTGCCGGCGACGGAGGCCATAGCACTAGAGAGTAAACCAATCTTTGGGATTGCGAAGTTTTTGACGAATGCGGCATATCTTGATACGGTCATAGTCGTTACATAGACCCCCTAGCCGGTAGGCGCCAACCCCCCAGAATCGGTGCCCGCCCAGAGGCGCCGGCAACTCGCGGGAGGTCTCATGAACGCCAACAACACAAGGGCCGCCTTGGTGGACCGCTTGTTCACGACCTGGCGGCGGTGTACGGCCTGGTCGGCAAAGCTGGCCGTTGCACTGGTCGCAGTTTCAGCACTATTCGGCGTTGTCCAACCAGGTCTTTCGCAACCGGCGGTTGCGCAGGCCTACACGTTTCAAGGACCGGACAAGGTCGGATATGGCCGGGCGGTCATTTTGTTCAACCGGGACGAGACCCGCAAGATCGGCCTTGGTGGCCTGCCTGCCATGCCCCCGGGCAACCCAGCCTTTGCGGCATTCAATATTGCCAAGGCCGGGCTCGGCGCTATCGCCATGAACTATTACAACCGAGGTCTGTGCAGCGCCTACGCCTGGTCGATCCGACCGTGGGACAACCAAGGCTTCATGAGCCGTAAGTGTTAGCTGCTCACACCCCTGCGGGACGGTCCCGAAGGCCCTCACAACTTCGGGACCGCCACAGCGCCCGGAACCCCCAGCCTTACCTGAGACAGGAACTGAGCCGTCCACGTTCTCTACAAACGAGACGCGAGGCCGAGAGAGGCGGCACCACCACCGCGTCCATCAAAGTGCTCCCGCACGGCTCGCTGAAGCGAGACAACAAGAAATGAGCCGTCCACATTTTTCTAGATGTGAGACTCAGGCCAGTTACCTAAGCCCTGATCGCCCCTCTTAACCCCGCTAAGTCAATCAGGCATGGCACGTCCCCCGTTGTCCCCCAGGCGTACCGACGTGCTTGCCAACTCGTGGTCGCAAGCGCACGATGCCCTTCGATCATCCGTTGGGTATGGATGTCCATAGCACGCGCTTCAGCGACCACTGCGACGGCCATGCCGCGGTGAAGGTCGACGTGACCGATCAAACCACTGCCATCCGAGATTGCTGGAGCTTCGGAATCGGCGCCGCTGAAAAGGATGTGCACCTCAAGAACGTCATCCGAGCTTCGCGGATGATCCCAACGGTGTTTCCGTACCCCACTACACGGCGGTTCATCCTGGAACATCGGCGCGAGAGTGGTTGCCGGAAACAGGATTACACTGGCTTGGTACCAGTCGTTGATCTTAGGCGCGCGCATCCAGTAGTCGCAGATCGACTCATCGTTTTCAGGCGGCAAACGACGTCTGGTGAAGTCGCCGGAACACTCAATCAGCCAGCTGCCCTGCAAGAAGCTTAGTTGCAATGTGCCAATCAGTTGATGACTGCCGATGAGTAGCTTGCCTTTTTGCCTTCGAGCGCTGGTCGTAGCGAACCAGGTAAGCGATCGACGGCCATCGGGTCGTTCGATCCTCCACCGCAAGTAGTCGGCCTGTTCTACGCAAGTTCGAATCCCAGTGTTGCCAGAAGTGAGTCTGTCAAGTTTGATCGGGCCCGGGAGGACACGTTGGGTTGGCCCCATCTTGGCGTGCGTTGGGCAACGTGTG
>NZ_LKTM01000062.1 GCF_001417955.2 Mycobacterium gordonae
TACCAACGGTCACAACCGATTCCTGAGCACATGTCGGCGACGCTGGGCAGCACAGACGTTGAGTTCAGAGAATACGGTTTCGAAGCCTGGTACTGCCAGCCCGGCCATGAGGGCAGCCACGAAAAAGGCGGTGTGGAAGGCGAGGGCGGTCGGTTTCGCCGCAACCATTGCGTGCCCATGCCCGTGGTGGACTCCATCGACGAGCTCAACGCATTGCTGGCGGCCGCCGATGACGCCGATGACGCCCGCCGGGTCGGCAACCGCTCGAGCAGTGTGGGTCAGGACTGGACATTCGAACAAACGCTGCTGCGCCCGTTGCCTACCGAATCATTCGATACGGCATTGACTTTGACCCCCCGGGTAGACCGCTACGCCCAGGTGGCAGTGCGCAGCAATCACTACAGTGTCCCGGCGCGCTTCATCGGCCATCGGCTGCGGGTCAAGTTGTCGGCCTCGGCGGTGGTGGTTTATCACCGCACCACGGTGGTGGCCCGCCACCAGCGTGCGGTCGGCAAGGGCGCCAAAGTCCTTGATTTAGACCACTACCTGGAGATCCTGCTGCGCAAGCCCGGCGCCCTACCCGGTGCCACAGCACTGGCCCAAGCCCGCGCGGCCAAGGTGTTTGCCGCCGAGCACGAGGCGTTTTGGGTCGCGGCCCGCAAAGCCCACGGCGATGCTGCAGGTACCCGAGCGCTCGTTGAGGTGCTGCTGCTGCACCGCCATATGGATCGGCTCGACGTGCGGGCCGGTATCACCGCCGCACTAGCGGTCGGGTCCACCAACCCCGATGTGGTTGCGCTAGAAGCGCGCAAAGCCACCGAACGACGCGGCGCGACGGCTGGCCCAGGTGAGGGCGGCAACTCAAGCGGTCGTGTGGTCGTCCTTGCCGAGCACCGCTCGGCGGCCGTGCCCGCCGATACCCGGCCGCTGCCCTCAGTGCAGCAGTACGACGCCTTGCTGGGAAGAGAAACCTCATGACACCGCGGCGCAGCGTCACCGATCAGGCCGCCACCGCAGCCATCGAACAGGGCTGCCGGATGCTGCGCCTGCCCACGATTCGCGACCGGTTCAGCGAGATCGCCGCCGCTGCCGAGCGTGAACATCTGTCCTACCTAGGGTTCTTGTCCGAGCTGGTGATCGCCGAATGCGACGACCGCACCCACCGCCGCGCCCAACGCCGTGTGCGCGATGCCGGTTTTCCGCGCCCAAAACGATTGGACGAGTTCTCCTTTGAGGCCAACCCGGCCATCAACCCCGCCGTCATCGGACAACTCGCCACCTGCGCCTGGGTCAAGGCAGGAAACCCTTTGTGTTTGATCGGTGACTCCGGCACCGGCAAGACCCATCTACTCATAGCTTTGGGCACCCTGGCCGCCGAAGCCGGCCACCGGGTCCGCTACACCCTGGCCAGCAAGCTCGTCAACGAACTCGTCGAAGCCGCCGACGACAAGCAGCTGACCAAACTGATCAACCACTACGGGCGAGTCGATCTGATCCTGGTCGATGAACTCGGGTACCTACAGCTTGACCGGCGTGGCGCCGAACTGCTGTTCCAAGTTCTCACCGAGCGAGAAGAACGCGCGGCAATCGCCATCGCCTCCAACGAACCCTTCTCCTCCTGGACCAAGACATTCACCGACCCCCGACTATGTGCCGCCATCGTCGACAGATTGACCTTCGCCGGACAGATCATCGAAACCGGCAGCACCTCCTACCGACTCGCCCAAGCCCGCAAGACCCGCCCAGCAAGTGGGGCCAAATCGAACCGTCACGCCGGGGCCAGTTCAAGTTGACATTGCGACCTCGGTCTGCGTCACCGGTGGGGGCTCGAGGTTCTCGTGTGTACTTGTCGGCGCGGGACGGGTGATCGCAGCGGCGATCAGTACGCCGACCCCGAGAACGAGCATCGCGATGTAGAACGGAGCGATCGACCATGACCTCCACACAGACCGCTCGGGCACGTACGCCTGCTTAAACTTCTGCCACTTCGTTTTCTCCGGAGTACCGTTCGGCGGTGGCTCGTCAGCATCAGTCGGATCGAGAGTGAACCGAGGGACCATTCGCTCAGCTCGCGCCACGGTGTTGTAGAGCTTCCGGAACGCCTTCTCGCTCCGCAAGTAGTTGGCGTCGAGGTACGCGAAGAGGATCACCGCGATTACTCCGAGAAGCGCGAGCGGCCACAGATGCTGGGTCAGTGCAAAGCCGAAAGCTGCGGTCGTGACCGGAAGGAGCCACCCTTTCGCGGACGACGACGCCGCGGACTGCCGCGTCACCACCGCCTGGATGTAGTCGAGATGCTTGCGTCGATCCTCGGGCGACAACTCCGGCTGCGCGGCTGGCGGTGTGGACTGGACCGCGGCCCTCACGCGACGCAGCGCCTCGTCCTTACTGGCCTCCGAGTAGTCAGTCTCGGGTGGCCATATCGGCCCCATCGCGTCCCCACTGCGCCGTGGGACCAGGTGCACGTGAAGATGCGGAACCGTCTGGGTAGCGGCCTCGCCGTTGGACTGTATGACGTTGAGGCCCTCCGGCAGCAATGCCGAACGCAATGCGGTTGACAGGCGCAGAACCGCGGTCGATAGCTCAGCCGATTCCTCCGGTTCCAATCCCCAGATGTCTTCCATGTGCCGCTTGGGCACCACAAGAACATGACCTATGACGGCGGGTTCCGTCGGAAAGAAAGCGACGACGTGCTCGTTCCGATACACCTCCCGAACATCGCCATCTTCGCCGGCGACGATGGCGCAGAACGGGCACTGCTCAGAAGTCACAGCAGTCGAGTCTTGGCCTGCGCAACCCAGCTCTCCAGATTGTTGGACAGGTTCGCGTAGGTGGCCTTGGTGTCAATTTGTCCCTGCCAGTTCGTCTGGGTCGGATCGAACACGGGAACACCACTCACACCCGGAACCTTGGTGAACGGGTCCGCTCCGCGGCTGTCGACAGAGCCCATCGACGACAGGCCGTGAATCCGTACACCGACGAGCGGCTTCTTGTCGTTCCATGCCTTCTCGATCTCGTACAGCACCCACGGTCGGGACGCGGTTTCCTGACCGATCAGAACGACAACAGCGCGCTTGTAGGCCATCTGCTTGTCGATCCAGTCCTTGATCGCTTGCTCACCCTGCCGACGCACCGCCTCCCACTGCTGGGCGCCGAGAAGGGGCTGGCCCTCAAGCGCTCCGATCTGCCGAACGAGCTGGACTCGGTGCACGTCGCGCTCGTAGTGGAACGAGTAGAACACGGTCTTGGTTGCCATCGTTGGCTCCTCTCAAGGCTTCGGCGTCTTGCCGGAAGCACAGCTCGTTGAGGTTAGCTCCGAGGGGTGACACGAACGTTCCGTGTTCCAGGCACACTCGGCGGGTTCACGCAATCGGACTACATCGAGAATGATCGGGGCACCCGGAGCATCACGAAACCTCCTTGCCGACTGCGCATCCGGTGGTACTCCACGGATATGACACTTTTCGTGTCGGCAAGGAGGTCTCAGATATGAAGGTGTCTGTACTCCATTCGTGGAGCCACGGGGAATCGAACCCCGATCTGAGCCTTGCAAAGGCCCCGTTCTACCGTTGAACTATGGCCCCGTCACGGACATGACCGCGACGGCATCACCGCTGGTCATCCCCACTTCCAACTCACTCTCCTACAGATAAGAATCGATTTCGTCGACGTTGTCGCGGGTGAGTTGTCCTATGCGCAGAGGGTTTTCGTAGTACCAAGTGAGGTTGTGAGGTCCGCGGAAGGTGTCTGCGGCCCAGAGCAGGACGTTGATGTGTTCGTGCTCGACGGCGAATGCGCTCATGGGGTGTGCTCCGTTCAGGGTGGTGTGGTTGGTCTGGTGGGGACCAGGCCCGGGCGGGTGCCGTGTGGCGGGTCCGCCCGGGCCTGGCCGGGTTAGCGGGTGGCGAGTGCGGCGATGAGGTCGGCGGTCGTGAGGCACGTCCAGCCGACCGGCTCGCAGAGCCAGGCGGTTTCACCGATGACCATGACGTCGCCAACGGAGAAGCTGCGGTGGCCGGCCAGCCGGTAGCGTAGGGCCCACGTGGCGGTGGGGTTGTCGATGTTGAGTTGTTCGAACACGATTCGGTGGGCGGCGTGGATGAGCGCTTGGCCCGTGAGGTCGTCACCGATCTCCAGGTCGAAGCTGGCGGCCTGACGCAGGCCGGTGGGCACGGGAGTGGAAAGGCCCCACAGGCGGTCGGGCGACTCGTTGAGGTACACGGTGGTGTGAAGTACGGGCATGGCTTGTTCCTTTCGGTCAAGGTGTTTGCGCGCCGGTCGGCGCTGGGGGTGCGGTCAATCGGTCGAGGGTGGGCTGTCAACCCCGAAGAGTCCGGTGCTGGTGCCGGCGGATTTGCGGCCCGCGAGCGTCAGCGAGCTGATAGGGCCGCAAAGGTCCTCCGCCGCCGGCACCAGCACCGGACGTGGGTTGACAGGTCGGGCCCCCGGCCGATTAGGCTGCGCCCCCTTGCTGACGGCAAGAAGGTGAGTGGCTACGGGCGTACGGCCGCCGCGGGCGGTCGTGTTGCGCCGCTGGGCGGCGCGGATGGTGCGCAGACCCGGCGCTGGTGGTCGCTGTCGCGGTCGATCGCAAAGCCGATAGGCGGCAGCGGATTTGACGAGCCGGCGCGGGGCCACACCCCTGGGTCTGTCGCGGCCGGCGAGCGGGGCTCGGGGCAGGGGTGCGGAAGAAAAAGGGGGGCCCGGCCAACCCTCCGTGGTGGAGAGCTGGCCGGACCCGGCAGGTGTGAGCTACAGGGTCTGGAGCAACCGGAATGCTTGGGCCTTCAGCGATTGGTGGCTGGCGGCTGTGGCGATGCTGCGCAGGGCGCGAGTTTCACTGGCGGCGCTGGAGGTCCTGGCACCGCGCACGGGGACGTGGTGGTCGAGGTATTCGGTGACCGCGTTGTAGGCCGCCCACCGGGTGCCGGCGATCGGTGTGATGGTCGGGGAGGACGTCCACAGTTTGACGATGCCGTTGGCGCGTTCGCTGCGGTGCCGTGCGGTGGCGGCGCTGGGGGCGGAGTCGACCTCGAGCAGGGTGTTGGCGAAGCGGCGAACTTCGTCGGTGTCCATCGGCCGCGCGTAGAGTTCGGCGGCTTCGGCTTCGAACGCTTCGATGTAGCGCCAGGTCAGTTTCAGGGCGTTGCGTGCCTCCTGGATGGCGGCGCGTGCCCCGCCGGTGTGGCGGATCCCCCAGCTGGCTTTGGCATTGCGCAGGGCCGCGGATTGGGTGTTCTTGCACACGATGCGCACGGGGGTGATCAAGAACGTGAACTTCGAGGACCCGTCGTGGGAGTTCAGCGCAGCGAGATACAGCTCGGTGAGGTCCTGGGTTCCGTCGCGGCCGTCGAAGACGATCGTGTTCGGCAGCTTCATGGTCATGAACGTTTCGCGGCCCCCGCGCAGGGCACCTGCGGTTTCAAAGTGCGCCCCGGAGGCGTCGACCAGGGCGTCAAGCAGATCGCAGGAGGCTTCGTTTTGGACGGGCTCGTATTTGGAACCGACGACCCCGAGGACGTCGAGGCGCCCGTGGATGGGGTTGGTGCGCACGGTGGCGTAATAGTCGGGCACTGCCAGGGGTGCCGGAGTGGTGACGCCGGTTTCGTCGATGATGGGTTCCTGGGGGACCTGCAATGCCATCTTGCGCACGTTCCAGCCGGCGAGGTGGGCGGCGTCGAGGGCTTCGCGGGCCGTCATGGCGTGGCCGACGGATTGCCCGAGGCGGTGCCAGTGGTCAGAGCGGGAGTTAGCGAAGGACACGTGGGCGATGCCGTTGGCGTCGGTGGTGATGTCGAGTTCGTGTGCCATGATGTCTTCCCTTTCAGTGGAAGGTGTTTGGTGTGCGCCGGTCGGCGCTGGGTGTGCGGGGACCGGCGGGGCGGCGCGGTCAACTGAGCCCGGCGGATACGCAGGAGGCGGATTTGCGGCCCCGGCGAGCCTCAGGCGCGCAGCGCCGTCGGGGCGAGCTGCGGTAGGGCCGCAAGTGCCGCCGGTGCCGCACGGGCGAGCGCAGCGAGAACGGGCGAGCCCGCCGCGGCGCAGGTTGACGGCGACATAAGCCCCGCCGGTCACAATGGACACCCCGCTGACTGCAAAAATGGTGAGCGGCTACGGATTTCATGGCCGCCGCCAGGCGGCCCTATCCCGGCGCTGGCGGCCTTGGGCGGGGGGCGGAAGAAAAAGGGGGCCCGGCCAGCTCGGGGAGTTGGTGAGCTGACCGGGCCTCGCGAGTGTAGTTACTGCTTGGTGGTGCCGGTGGCAGCGGCGTGGGGCTGGGTGGGTGCTGCGGGCCGGTGGCCTTGGATCTTGTGGTAGGCGACGGTGTCGGTCCAGGATGCGTTGGCGTGCAGCCGGATCGATACGGATTTCAGGTTGACGCGTTCAACCGGGTACCAGGTGTTGAGGTACTTGATCAGGTCACCCTTGGCGATGGTGTCGCGGCTGTAGGTGTTGGCGACCCCTTGGGCCTGTTGGGTGCAGTAAATGTCGCGCCAGTAGGCGATGTCGTCGGCGCGTTGGGCCATCCGGGCGACGATCTGCTCGCGGTGAGATCCGCTGGCTGGCGGGAACTCGTCGACGTATTCGTGGTTGACGGTGCGTGCGACGACGCGGCGGTGGCCATCGAGTTGCCTTTGGTCGGAGCGTTGTTCGGCTTCGAGTGTGTCGATGCGGTTTTTCACCGTGACCGGGTGGTAGCGCCGGTCGGTGGTGTGGGTGGCTGCGTCGGCTCGGACGGCTGCGGCACCGGCGGCGGCGGTGGCGGCGATGGCGCGTCGGGTCGCGTCATTGGAGCGCTCGATGGCTTTGCGGTGGCGCCGTTCGCTGTGATGCCCGATCTTGATGGGCTCTCCACCGGGAGGGAGCGCGTCCATGGCGCGCTGCTCGGCCTCCCATGCGTCGCGGGCGGTGTCAGCGCGGCGGTCGGCCTTGGCGGTAAGGGCCTCGACCCGCTGGCATTGGCGCTCGGCGCGGTCGGCCTCCGCATCGGCTGTGGGGCGGTGCGTGTCGTCGATCGTGACTTCGACGGTGTGCCCGGCGTCGCGCAGTGCTTGGGAGGCGTGGTTGATGATGTGGTGGTTGGGTTGGCGGTCGCGGCTTCGGAGGATGCCCCACAGTCCCAGGGTGGGGAACCAGCGGAATCCGGCGGCTTTGAGGATGGTGTTGGTGCCGTCGCCGCGGCTGGTGCCGTGTACGAGGGTGCCTTGTGCGGCGGTGTGAATGATTTCGATGCCCACTGGGTTTTTCCGTTCTGTGTTCCGGTTAAGTGCGCCGGTCGGCGCTGGGGTTCGCGGGGGACCGGCGGGGCGGCGCGGTCCACCTGGGCCCGGCGGTGAAGCGGGAGGCGGATTTGGCGCCCGGTGAGCCCGGCGCGCAGCGCCGTGGGGCGAGCCTGGGTAGGGCGGCACATGCCGCCGGTGGCGCACGGGCGAGCGCAGCGAGAACGGGCGAGCCCGCCGAGGCCCGGGTTGACGGCGACACCAGTCCCCGCCGGTCACACTGGACACCCCCGCTGACTGCAAAAATGGTGAGCGGCTACGGATGTGACGGCCGCCGCCAGGCGGCCCTATCCCGACGTTGACGGCCTGGGCGGGTGCGGAAGAAAAAGGGGGGCCCGGCCAACCCCGCGTGGTGGCGGAGCTGGCCGGGCCGTGGTGTGAGGTGTGGCTAGCCGGCGGCGGGCGCACCGCTGCCGCTGTGTTCTGCGGTGGATTGGATGAGTGTGTCGCGGATGGTTGCCGGGTTCAGGCCGGCGCGCAGCGCGATTTCGAGGAGCCTGGCGAGCTTGGGCCTTGGGGTGGATGTGGTGTCGGCTTCCTCGAGTGCGGCCTCGATCGCGATGCCGGCGCGCACGGTGTCACTGTCGAGGCACAGGCAGGCGGCGGCGAGGGTGAGGGCTTCGGCGCGGTGTTGCCCGCGCAGCCGGCGGCCGATGAAGGTCCATAGGTCTGCGGCGGCTCGGGGGTTCTTTACCGCAAGCCCGATCATGGCGTCGCGCGCGACGGGATGCCCGGTGATGACCATCCCGGCCCGGGGGG
>NZ_LKTM01000063.1 GCF_001417955.2 Mycobacterium gordonae
CGGTGGCACCGTGGTGGGGGTCAACGATGTCGGCGGCGGTTGCGGGGTGAGGGTTTGCACCGGCGCAGGCGGGGGTGCCGGCATGTGCAACGTGTTGATCTTGTCGGTGACGCGCGCGGCGGCGTTTGCGCGGATCTCGCGGCGGTCGGGGTTGGGGTCGGTGTTGTCGGTGAAACATCCCGGTGGCGCGGCCGAAATCGTTTGCAGCGCCGTGGTGTAGAACTGTTCGGCCTGCGCGGTGTGGCTGGTGGCGGCGGCGAGGTCACCGCGGGTCTCGCGCAGCAGTTCCAGGTTTACCCGTACCGGGCAGGATGCAGGGCCGCCGTCGTGGGCCAGCGCGGCGGTGAAGTGGTGCTCGGCGTCCTCGAGTCGTCCTTCCAGGACGGCGAGGTCGGCAGCGATGAACGACACCTGGGCGGGATCAACGATGTTGAACTGGCTCAGGGTGGCGACATCAGCGCGTAGGGCGTCCAGGTCGTGGCGGTTGTAGTCGGTGAGTGCCGCCTGGCCGGCGAGCATGGTTCTGGTGATCTCGGCGGCCAGAGCCAGCAGCACCGTCGCGGCCGGCAGTGTGCACACCAGCAGCTGGCGGCGCTGTCGCAGCCGGGTCGGGCCGCGCTGCCACCAGGCGGCGGCGTGCGCTTGGGCGCGGTGGAGCACACGGCGTGGGTTGCGTTGCAGCATCAGTGTCTCGCTGGTCGGTGTTGGTAGGCGGTCAGGCGGAATTCCCGCAGTGTCCAAGCGATTTCGGCTAGGACTAGGACGGCGGCCAGGCCGGTGAAATACCAGTACAGTTCGCGGCGTTCGGCGTTGAGCGTGGATACCAGGGCCGCCCCGTCGGGCCCGGCGCCGGTGAGGTCCAGGGCGGGCACCACGGCGGTGATCGGGGCGTTGTCGCGGTGGAAGTAGGGCACGCCGATCTCGCCGGCCACTGCTTTGAGGGAGGCTTCGTTGAGGGCCGAGTGGGCCGGACGGTTGTTCTGTTGATCCCACATGTAGAGCAGGGATCCGTTGGTGTATTGCTGCGGGATGGGGCCACCGGCGGTGCTGCCGTAACCCAGGACCGCGCCGCCGGCGACGTGGTCGAGGTCAGCGAAGCCGCTCTGCGGAGCGCGCGATCCCCCTGCTCCTTCCCCGAAGTAGAACACCAGGTTCTTGCTGTCGCGGTACTGGGTGCTGGCATGAAGCAATTGGGTGCGCAACACGTCGTTGGCGGCGCCGACGTTGACGGTGAACATGGCGTCAGCTGGTACCTCGGTGTACGGGGACAGTCCCGCGATGAGTGGTTTGAGGCTCCACCCGTCGTCGGAGAGCGGCCAGTCCAGGCGGGCTCGGGAGGCGAAGCTGATCAGTGCGAAACGCGCCCGTGGGTATTGGTCGATCAGTGCGGCGATGTCGCTGCGAATGCCCGACATCCGTGAGGCGGTGCCGGCATAGTCCTCGACGCGGCCATCCACGGAGCGGTCCACGACGAAGAACACGTTGACATTGGCCGAGCTGGGCGGGGGTTTGGTGGCGGCGCGGGCGCGTGCGTCATCGAGTGGCAGCCCGGGTCGGGCGGCGGCCAGCACGAGTAGCAGCCCGGCGGCGGTCAATGCGGCCCATCGCGCCACGACACGGCGGTAGCGGCCTTTGCCGGTGCGCACCAGCAGCCGGTAGAGGGCCGTCATCCGGATCGCGACGAGTGCTGCAGCGAGGGTGATCAGCGCCGCGGCGGGAAGGACAGGCTCGAATGTCATCGCCGCAGCACCGCCAGCGCGGCCGACAACACCGCGGTCAGCGCCAGCGCGGCGATCAGCACGGCGTTGGGGTAATCCCAGGAGCGGCGGGTGATGGAGGTCCCGCTGGCCAGCACCACACCCGGGGGGTTGTCGCGGACCGTGGTGAGCACGCCGGCGAGGTTCGCGTCGGTTGCTGACATGCTGGGTCCGGCGGTGCCGGCGGGGTTGTAGAGGCTGTAGCGGCCGTCGGTGGCGGCGGCGATGGCGGCCACCGCGGCGCTGGACTGATCCGACTTGAGCACATCAGCGCGGCTGATCACGTTGATCTGGATCCCGCCTGCTGCGGCCATGTCTTTGACCTGTTGGTCAGAGAACAGTGTCGGGCGGGCGTCGCGGGGGTCGCGAATATCGTTGAAGCCCAGGTAGATCACCGATCGCCGGCGAACGCTTTTGTCCTCGAAGGCGGGAAAGCCGGTCATGCACAGCGCCAGGATGTCTTGGACGCTACGGGTGTAGTCGAGGTAGTTCACCTCGCGGGAGAAGTCGTTGATGCCCATGCGCAGCTGCTCGGCTTGAGGGCCTGGCAGTTCCTTGGTGGTGTCGAGTTGGTGTTGCAGGCCGGCCAGGGCGGCAAAGCGTTCGAACTGCGCGGCGGCGTACTCATAGTCACCGGTCAACGGCACCACCCGCAGGCTCGGTGAGGTCAACCCGATGCGCTGGGTGTTGAACGTGCCCATCTGGTGAGCGAAATAGTGCAGAAATCCTGCGGTGGTCGGGTCGGTCACGGGCTGACCGAGGCAGACCATGATGTCTTCGGGGTGGGCGGCTTCGAAGTTCTTGGTGGCCGCCGAAAAGCCCACCGGGCGCGCGGTAATCAGCAACGCCACGGCCAACAACGCCATCAGCAGACCCAGCGTGGTCAGCATGGACCAGAAACGCAGCGCGGCCAGCCGCGCGTATTCGGGCATGCCGGTCAGCCGCGCGACGTGGGCCAGCGGGCGGCGCACCACCGGGGTTTTCACCAGCGGCACCAGCAGGGCCCAGGCGGTGACCGCTGTCAGGGCGGCGGCCCCGAAAATCAGGACCGCACTCCATCTCACGTCCATGCGCGGATCACCTGCTGAGCCTGGCGGGCCACACCCGCGACATCGACCGGGTCTGGGGAGAACTGGGCGGCGCTGAGGGCACTGAGCACCGGCGCGGCAGCAAGTAGCTCCGTGCTGGCGCTGATGGCGTCGATGTGCAGGTACTGCACACGGGCGCCGGTGGACAGGTGCAGAAAGCTGCGCAGGGTGTGGTTCATCTGGGCGGCGGCCTGCGCGGGCGACAGGTGACCGGCGCGGTGCTCTTCGACCGCGCGGGTGATCGAGCGGGTGAACCGGCGGCGCAGCAGGCGGCGGTGCAGGACGGAAAGGACCGGTGTGCGGCGCAGCCGCGCCGGAGGCAGCGTCCAAATATACAGTCCGCCAAACCATCCCACGACCACGATGAGACATCCCGCGACGACCAGCCACCACCAGCCCGGGAATCCGGTCGGGGCACCCAAATAGCGCAGCAAATCACCCGGCATGGGAGTACTCCCGGGTCAGGTCCACAATGCGGGCTCGGATGTCGCTGCTTGCGGCGATGCCGGCCACCCGGATGCCGTGGGTGTTGAAGAAATCGTGCAGTGCGGCGCGGCGTTCGGCTTCGCGGCGGCGGTAGGCCTCGACGATGCGCGGTCCCAGGGCGGCGCCGCCCAGGACGTGGGCGCCGCTGTCGACGTCGTAGCCGTCGGGTTCATCGGCGGCCGTACCGACCGCGGGCATATCGGCGATCATCACCCACAGCAGGTCGTGGCGGTCACGCAGGCGGCGCACCACACGGTGCAGCCGCTCATCGACGTCGGGTTCGTCGCTGATCACGATGACCAGCATCCGGCGCCGGTAATGTGTTGCCGCATAATCTAACTGGGCAATGATGTCGCTGCGCCCGGGTGCGGTGGTCGTGTGGGTGTAGAAGCGGTGCAGCAGCGCCTCGACGTGGCTTTCGCCGCGGCGGGCGCCCACCCGCACGCTGCCGCGGTGATCGCCGTAGACCAGGGCGAGCTCATCCGCGCGCCCCAGGGTGATCAGCCCGAACGCGCCCAGGGTGTGCAGCGCGACGTCGCGCTTGAATTCCCCGCTGGGAGCCAGCGCATTCATGTTGCGTCCGGCGTCGGCGATCAGCAGGACCTTGTGGTGCTTTTCAGAGACGTAGCGGCGAATCAGGACCGTGCCGGCGCGCGCGGTGGCTTTCCAGTCGATGTCGCGGATCTCATCACCGGCCACATACGGGCGCAGATCGTCGAATTCCATCGTGCGGGTGTGCAGCAGCGCATACCGGCCGCCGTCGAGCAACCCGCGGGTGGGGCCGGGGAAATGCCGCTTGGCGGCGTGCAGGAGCTGACCCATGCCAGTCCTAGGGCAGACGCACCGCGGCCAGCACCGCGTCGATGACCGTGTGGGCGGTGATGCCGGCGCTGGCGGCCTCAAAGCCCAGGACCAGGCGGTGGGCCAGGACCCGGTGCGCGATGTGGGCGATGTCTTCGGGTCGCACGTGGTTGCGGCCGCGCAGCAGCGCCAGCGCGCGCGCGGCGTGGCACAAGGCCAGACTGGCCCGTGGGGAGGCGCCGTATTCGATGACCGCGGCCAGCGGGGGTGGCAGGTATTGCCCTGGGGTGCGGGTGACCGCGACCAGTTGGCTGGCGTAGCTCATCAGCGCCGGATCCAGGTGGATGCTGGCGGTTACGGTCTGCAGCCGGCGCACTACCTCGAGCCCGATCACCGCCGGGGTTGGGCGGTCTTTGCGGTAGACGCCGTTGTCGCGGCGCATCATGACTTCGACCTCTTCGGCCACGCTCGGGTACCGCAGAATGTCTTTGAGCATGAAGCGGTCGGTTTGGGCTTCTGAGAGGGGATAGGTGCCTTCCTGGTCCACCGGGTTTTGGGTGGCGATCACCATGAACGGCTCCGGGGTCGGATACAGCGTTCCCGCGATCGTGGTCTGCCGTTCTTCCATCGCCTCAAGCATCGCGCTCTGGGTTTTGGCGCTGGAGCGGTTGATCTCATCGAGCAGGACGATGTTGGCGTGCACTGGACCTAGGCGTGTGACAAAGGAATTGGTGGCCGAGTCGAAGATCTGGGTGCCGATGATGTCGCTGGGCAGCAGGTCCGGGGTGCACTGGATGCGGGCGAAGCGGCCCTCGATCGACTCGGCGATCACCCGTGCGGCGGTCGTCTTGGCCAGCCCGGGAACGCTTTCCAGCAGGACGTGTCCGCCGGCCAGCAGCCCGATGAGCAGCGTTTCGCGCAGCGTGCTCTGGCCGACGACTTTGGCCGAAAACGCCGCCACCAACGCGGCAATGCTCATCTGGGCCCCCTCTATTTCGTGAGGGGACACACACGTGTTGTCTACGGTCATGACCTGGTCTCCTTGCCGCCGGGTTAGTCGAAGGTCAACGCGGGCGGTGTTTTCGCCATGTCTGCTGCGCCGTAGAGGAATTGGCTCGCGGTGGCCGTTTCGGTGCCGCCTTTGCGGGTGGCGGCGGTGATCGGCACCGTCACCTTGCCCGAGAAGTGCACCGTCAGCCGGTAGGGATCGAAGCGGGAGAAATCCATGGCGCTGGTGTCGGGCGGGCCCCAGCTGACCGTGCCATCGACCAGGGTGCGGGTATCGTAGGAATCCAGTTGGACCGGACACCCCGGTGGGGTCAGCAGGTTCGAGTGCTGGCAGGCCGCCATCGCGGCGTTGAACGAATCCTTGACCGCCGCCTTTCCTGTGTCAGACAGGGCGATCTCCGGGCTCATCCATGCCCCCCCGCTCAGCGGGAGTTGGTCGAGCAGTACTGGTTTGGCGCTGACCGTCAAATACGGGTTGGTGGAGCCGATGTCGATCCAGCCGGGAAACACATACACCGTCCCGTCGGCCACCGGCTTGCCGAAAAACGTCATGGTCTTGGCCGCGGCGTTGCCCGAGGTGGCAAAGTGTTGACCGTCGAGTTTGATCGCGGCCGCATCCAGCTTCCAGCTGCCGTGATCCTTCTTCACATACAACGTGGTGTCGGAGTTCGTGTCGCCGAAATTGGCGACCACGTGCACCCGCCCCATCCCCAGTCCGCTGGAGTCGTCGCTGAGGATACGGATGTTGGAGATCGGCCATTGGGCGATCTGCTTTTTCAGGATCTCATTAGTCAGGAACTGTTTGCTCGCGGGCTGATCCACCCCGTAGGACAGCGCTACCTCGGCATCACCGCGCGCCAGCGCCGCCAGATAGCCCTTGACGGCATCACCGGCGCTGGCGGCCCCACCGTTGCCGGGTCCTCCCCCCGCCAGGGTGAGGACCAGCACGATCGCTACCGTCACCACGACTGCGGCGCCTGCCGCCAGGGTGATCCACAACGCCTTGCGCCGCTTGGGATTGGGGGCCTGGCGAGCTGGCTCCCACCCCGGTGCGCCCGGAGCCGGCATGTAGGGTTGCCCGGGTCGCGGTGGATTCTGCGCGTGCGGCGGCGCCCAGGTGTGCAGTCCCCCGGGCGGTTTCACCGGAGTATGCGGATTCAGTCCCGCGCCGGGCGTACCAGCAGCCCCCAACGGTCCACCAGAACCAGTCGGCCAGTCGTTCATAACAGTGCCTCCATTACTTTCCGTGCGGCATGTTCTTGGCGATCGCCATGACGATCGACACCGGTTGCTCAGCGGCCACTTTCGAGCCGAAGATGCCTCACATCGATGACGACGTTGGTGTGCGAGGCGATCGCGTGCGCGCACGCGTCGCCCTTCCCGCCCTCTAAGACGTTGATCACCGTGGCGACATCACCAGTCTCCGAGGGAAAACCCAACGTGTAGAACAGGGTCATCGGATTTGGAGGGGGCGCCGCGGAAGCGCGGGTCAGCATGACAACCGCCGACGCACCATCCCTGCACCCGATGCCACGTCGGTCCTAACTTCCCCGCAGATCTCACGGCAGATGGCTACGGCAATGTCCGCGAGGTCGGCGCAGGCATCTACCCAGCCCGGCAGCCGGCGGGGCAGGTCCTGCATTAAGGCGCAATCCATCGTGGTCTTCATCCGCTTATCAAGCGAGGGCGAGGGCCAGCGATCCGACGCCGAGCAGGCTTTCGCCGCGCAGGTAGTTTCCGATGTTGCCGTCGCCGACGTTGGACCAGCCGAAGTTGCGATTACCGACGTTGCTGAACCCGAAGTTGTTGCCTCCGTAGTTGTTGGAGCCGACGTTAAAGCTGCCGATGTTGCCGGCTCCGAGGTTGAAGTTGCCGAAGTTGGCGTTGCCGAACACATTTACGCTGCCGCGGTTGTAGCTGCCGAAGTTGAAACTGCCGGTGTTGCCGTCCCCGAAGTTCAGGACGCCGTTGTTGCCGTTGCCGAAGTTGAAGAATCCTTGATTGTTGTTGCCGAAGTTCAACAGGCCCAGATTGCCGGTGCCGCCGTCGAGGAAATTCAATCCGGAGGCGTTGAGCAGAGCTGCTTGCGTCTGTACGGCAAGCTGATGAATCTGTTGGGCGACACTGGCGTTGAAGCTGTTGATCGAGTCGACCAGCGCAGTCTGAATCGAGGGACCGATGGCATTGATGGCTTGCACGACGCCGACCGATGTTCCTATTCCGCCGCCGACCACACTGGTCGGGCTGGTGGGTGAGGAGACGCCCAACGACGCGTTGGCACCGACCGCACCGGCCACACCCGGCTGGCTCAGCAAACCTCCCAGTCCTGCCTGGCCGCCGAATCCCGGCGTCCCGGGAAGGCCGCCGCGCCCGCCGATCCCGAGGTAGCCGGGATTGCCGCCGGCCCCGCCAGCACCCGCGGCGCCACCGGTACCGCCGTTGCCGCCGTTGCCGAATACGCTTCCGTTACCGCCCGCGCCGCCCGGGGCGCCGTTGCCGCCGAAGCCACCGAGACCGCCCGCGCCGGCGACGATGTCACCGTTGCCGCCTGCACCGCCGCTGCCCCCGACCCCGCCGGTGCCGCCGGCACCGCCGCTGCCGAACAGCCAGCCCGCATCCCCACCCAGTCCGCCGACACCGCCATTTCCGGCTTGCCCGCCCGGGTTGCCGGCTGCGGAGATGATCGGTAGCCGGCCGCC
>NZ_LKTM01000064.1 GCF_001417955.2 Mycobacterium gordonae
CACACGTTGCCCAACGCACGCCAAGATGGGGCCAACCCAACGTGTCCTCCCGGGCCCGATCAAACTTGACAGACTCATCCGCTCCTGCTGCAGCGCGAGCGGGCCCTTGCTTACCTGCGCCACCACCTCGGCGACCCAGACCTCGATGTGGACCGGATCGCCGTCGGCTGCCACGTGTCCCGCCGCACTCTGCACCGATTGTTCGAGGGCACCGGCCAAACCGTGACCGCGCATCTGCGCACCATGCGGGTCGCCACCGCTCAGCGGCTACTGACAAACCGGACCGACCTGCCCATTGAGGCGATCGCCCGAGAGGTGGGGTTTTCCAACGACACCAACTTCTACCGCTCGTTTCGGGCGATCACCGGGATCACTCCCGGAGACTACCGGCACCTGGCCCGGCAGGACACCGCGAACCTGCAGGACCGGCTCGATCCGTCGCCGTAACTTCGTCAGATCAGCACCACCGAGCGCAGCACCTCGCCGGGCGTGCATCTTGTGGAGGGGCCCGCAGCATCCTTCAAAAGGAATGCGCAGCCCGGCCATCCTCTGCGGGCCAAGCTGGCACGGGACGTCAGGGTTGTGGCACGCATCGACAGTGGGATGTCCCGCCGCCATGGCTAGCCTCGTCGGACGAGGAGATGAGTAGTGGAGCCAGATAATAGAGTTCGGGTGCGCGGTGCCCGCGAGCACAATCTGCGCGGCGTCGACCTGGAGGTGCCGCGTGATGCCCTCGTCGCATTCACCGGCGTGTCGGGTTCGGGCAAGTCATCGCTGGCCTTCGGCACGCTCTTCGCCGAGTCCCAGCGGCGGTACTTGGAATCGGTGGCGCCGTACGCGCGGCGTCTGATTGATCAGGTGGGTGTCCCGGATGTCGATTCGATCGAAGGGATGCCACCTGCGGTCGCGTTGCGGCAGCAGCGCGGTGGAACCAGTACCCGTTCGTCGGTGGGCAGCGTCACCACGCTGTCGAGTCTGGTCCGGATGCTGTATTCGCGTGCGGGCACCTACCCTGCGGACCAGCCGATGCTCTACGCAGAGGACTTCTCGCCCAACACCCCGCAGGGCGCCTGCCCAACGTGCCACGGTATGGGCTGGGTGTATGAGGTGACCGAAGCACTCATGGTGCCCGACCCGTCGTTGTCGATCCGTGAGCGTGCCATCGCCTCGTGGCCGCCGGCCTGGTACGGGCAGAATCTGCGCGACATCCTTACCACGCTCGGCTACGACATCGACGCCCCTTGGAAGACGCTGTCACGCAAGGACCGCGAGTGGATTCTGTTCACCGAGGAGCGTCCGACGGTGCCGGTGTACGCGGGCTTCACCCCGGCGGAAACTCGACGCGCCGTGAAAGCCGATATGGAGCCCAGCTATCAGGGCACCTTTATCGGTGCCCGCCGCTACGTCCTCGACACGTTCGCCAACACCAAGAGCGCTGCGGTCAAGAAACGGGTCTCTCAATTCGTCGGAAGCGGCCCATGCCCGGCGTGCCACGGAAAGCGGCTCAAACCCGAAGCGCTGTCGGTGACATTCGAAGGTCTGGACATCGCCGAGCTGTCGCGGCTCACCCTCGACCAGCTCGCCGCGCTGTGCGCCAGGGTGCTCAGCCCGCGGTGGAAGCCGGCCACCTCCGGTGCGGCCCTGAACCAGAAGACACGAAAGTCGGCGGTCAACGCGCGGGTCGTGGCCGGGGGTTCCGCGCATGCCGCGGCACCAGATGTCCGGCAAACACCCAACATGTCAGACGAAAAGCGCTCCGCTGCACAGCGATTGGTCGCAGAGCTGCAGGAGCGGCTGCAACCGCTCATCGATCTGGGACTGGGATACCTCTCCCTGGCCCGCAGCACGCCGACGCTATCGGGCGGGGAACTGCAGCGCGTGCGGCTCGCGACGCAACTCTCGTCACAACTGTTCGGCGTCGTCTACGTCCTCGACGAGCCGTCGGCCGGTCTGCACCCCCGCGACCGGGACGCCTTGCTGGACATCTTGGCCGGCCTCAAACGCAGCGGCAACAGCGTCTTCGTCGTCGAGCACTCGCTGGATGTCATCGCCGCGGCGGACTGGCTGGTTGATATCGGGCCCGGCGCCGGGCTGGACGGCGGCCAGATCCTCTACAGCGGTCCCCCGGCCGGGCTGGCCGATGTCACCGACTCGGTCACCCGCCGCTATCTGTTCGGCGACGAGACCCGCGTCGCCTCGCGCACACCGCGGGAGCGCAGTGACTGGCTGCAACTCGCTGGTGTGCAACGCAACAATTTGCATGATCTGTCGGTATCGGTGCCGTTGCGCTGCCTCACCGCGGTCACCGGGGTGTCCGGGTCGGGCAAGTCGAGCCTCGTCGCCCAGTCCCTACCCGAGATCGTCGGTGAGCACCTCGGCCGTCCGGTGCGGTTCGACGACGCCCGCGACGACGACCTGCTCGCTGAGGCCACGCAGGTCACCGCCTCGGGCGAGGTGCTCGGCGACCCCCACGGTGTGCGGCGGGTGGTGTGCATCGATCAGAAGCCGATCGGCCGCACACCGCGATCCAACATCGCCACCTACACCGGGCTGTTCGACCACGTTCGCCGGCTCTTCGCCGACACCCCCGGGGCCAAGAAGCGCGGCTACAAACCCGGACGGTTCTCGTTCAACGTCAGCGGCGGACGATGCCCGACCTGCGAAGGGGAGGGTTGGGTGATGGTGGAGTTGCTGTTCCTGCCCAGCGTCTATAGCCCGTGCCCCGACTGCCACGGAACCCGTTACAACCCCGCGACTCTCGCGATCCGCTGGCGACACAAGAACATCGCTGAGGTACTCGAACTCAGTGTGTCGGCGGCCCGGGAGTTTTTTGACGGCGAACCCGCCGTGCTGCAAGCTCTGGAGGCGCTGTGCGATGTCGGGCTAAGCTACCTGCGGCTCGGGCAGCCGGCCAATGAACTGTCCGGCGGCGAGGCGCAGCGCGTCAAGCTCGCCGGTGAACTGCAGCGTGCCCACCGCGGTGACACGCTCTACCTGCTCGACGAGCCCACCGCCGGACTGCATCCCGCCGACACCGACCGGCTGCTGGCACACCTGCACCGGCTCGTCGACGCCGGCAACACCGTGGTCGCCGCCGAACTGGATATGCGGGTGGTCGCCCAGGCTGATCACGTCATCGACATGGGACCCGGCGCAGGGGGCGCCGGTGGCCGCATCGTCGTCGCCGGTACCCCGCGGGAGGTCGCGGCATACCGGGACAGCGCCACCGCCGCGTATCTTGCCGCTGAACTCGCCGACTGACGCCTTGGCACGGATTGTCATAACGGTGGCGCGCGCGGTCACCGACACGATGCATGGTCCTGCATACGCTGACAGGACAGTTCGCCACCAGGCCGACTGACCGTCACATCAGCACATCAATTGTGCTGCAAGGAGGTTCACAACCATGGCTGAAGGTAATCGCGCAGTCGTCTTCCACAATCCGGGGGACATGCGGGTCGATTCGCTGGAGTATCCGAAACTGGTCATGCCCAACGGCAAGAAGGCTCCCCATGGCGCGATCCTGAAAATGGTCGCCACCAACATCTGCGGCAGCGACCTGCACATCTTCCGAGGCTCTTTTCCTGTGCCCGAGGGGATGGTCATGGGCCACGAGATGACCGGTGAGGTCGTCGAAGTGGGCCCCGACGTCGAGTTCCTCACCGAGGGTGATCTCGTCTCGGTCCCGTTCAACGTTGCCTGCGGGCGGTGTCGCAACTGTAAGGCGCGCCGTACCGATGTCTGCGAGACCACGAATGCCGACGTCGCGTGCGGCGCGTACGGGTTCAACCTCGGCGACTGGCAGGGTGGTCAGGCCGAGTACCTGTTCGTCCCGTACGCCGACTTCCAATTGTTGCGGTTCCCGGACAAAGACCAGGCGATGGAGAAGATCCTTGATCTCGCCCTGCTTTCGGACATTTTGCCCACGGCCTTTCATGGCCTGATGGAGGCGGGCGCCAAGCCTGGCTCGACGGTGTATATCGCCGGTGCCGGTCCGGTCGGCCGCTGTGGTGCGGCGGCGGCGCGGCTGCTGGGTGCGTCCTGCATCATCGTCGGCGACTACTACCAGGACAGGCTTGATCTGGTGAAGAACAACGGGTGCGAGACGATCGATCTGAATAAGGACGTTCCGTTGCCCGACCAGATCGAGGCCATCCTGGGCGAGCGTGAAGTCGATTGTGCCGTGGACTATGTCGGTTCCGAAGCGCACGGCATCGGTAAGGAGGCGGAGGACCTTCAGCCGCAGGCTGCCATCAACCAGGTGCTGGAGGCCACTCGCGCCGGCGGCGCCACGGGCGTCATCGGCGTCTACGGACCTGACCCCCTGGCGCCGACAAAGGCCGGGCAAGAAGGCACTTTCCCGCTCGACTTCGGCAAGGCGTGGATCAAGTCGCCGCGCGTGTCGGCGGGGCAGGCGCCGATCATGCACTATCACCGCGAACTGATGATGGCGATCCTGTGGGACCGCATGCCCTACCTGAGCCCCATGCTCAACAACAAGGTCATCAGCCTCGACGAGGCGCCGGACGCCTACGCGATCTTCGACCAGGGCTCGTCCAACAAGTTCATCATCGACCCGCACGGAATGATCTCGGCGTAGGCGAGCATGCCGGGTGCCACCGCTTCCTCAGGGTTGAGGTGGCACCCGGTAAGCACTCCGCCCACCGGTAGGAGGCACGCATGATCGACTCGTCGTCGGCCGCTCGCTTGGAGAACGCGGACTTCGGCTGGATTACCACCGTCCGTCGCGATGGGCAACCGCAAAGCTCCTACGTGTGGTTCCATTTCGACGGCGACGACGTGTTTGTGATCAGTGAGCCCACCTCGGGCAAAGTCCGAAATATTGCTGGAAACAAACGGGTTTCGTTCCACCTCGACGGAGACGGAACACTCGGAAACGGGGTCCTGACCATCGACGGTGTAGCCGCGCTGTCGACCGGGTCGGACGACCCGCAGCGGCTGGCGCATTACCTGTCCAAATACGAACACCGAATTCGTGAGGGTCTGGAGTCGACCCCAGAACGATACGCAGCGAACTTCTCCGCTGCGATAAAGATCGGCTTCGACACGATCCGCGCTTGGTAAGCCGCCCTTCAAGTAATCAAACAGCGGGAACCACTGGACAGCCCCGGCAACACAAGATAATGCGTCATAACGCGCATCTTCGCGCATGAGTTATCGCAAGGGACATCTGCGCTGAGGTAGTGCTCGTTGATGCGGTTCGGCGTTCACACCCCTCGTCTAACACGAGGATGCCGCCGACGAACGAGACAGGATCTGAGCCGTCCAGAATCTTTAGAAACAAGACAATGTGGCCTAGCCCATCGTTGTCGATTGCGTGGGATTTCGGTTCTTGGCTTCACCGCCGCGCCGCTCGTCACTGTCCGGATTTCTTGATGGGTATAGGACGGTGATGAAGATGTCTCTTACGCTGATGGTGGTTGGAGTGTGCGCCCTGACCGCAGCGGTGTTGAGCTACGCGCTGGGACTCGCCCAGGCGGGGACTACAGCAGGGATTGCGGCACTGTTGCTCACTGGAGCTGGTCTAGCTGGCTGTAGGTCGAGTCAAGGGGGTGTGGGGCCGCGTTGGGTCGGCACCCCGGCGGGGCGTTTGTGTTGTGTGGTTGGCGGCGGTGTTCGGTGAGTGAGGGTGCCTTGGCGCCCACGCTGATCTATGCGACCTCGTGCGAACGGGTCATCTGGCGTCGTTCGGGCTGCCGTGGAGGCGAAGGGCCGGGTGCCAAGCTAGACGCGGCGTAACCCGGTGAGGGGTCCGCCATAGCGCTGACGGCATCTGGTCCGGCCCTTCGTCCCGTCCACTCAGCGTGGCACTGCCGTCGAATGTTGTGAAGGGTTTCGACGTCCTTTCGTTGGCCGCGATGTAGGGGTCAAGTCCAGCGGGTGCCGTCGTAGTCGGTGTGGTCGCGCATCAGTGCGTAGGCGATACGGGTGGCGCGGTGAGCCAGTGCACAGGCGACGACTCCGCCGTGCTTGCCGCGAGCCTTGAGTCGGTGTGCGTAGGTCTTTGCCATTGGCTCGGTAAGCCACAGTCCGATCCCGAGATCGATTAACGCGCGGCGCAACGCCACGCTGCCTTCACGGCTGATGGTGCCGTCGCGGCGCTTGTGAGCGGATTCGTACTGCATCGGGGAGAGCCCGGCTGCGCGGTAGATTTGCCGCGGGCCGGGCCATCGCGCTGGATCACCAAGGGCAGCAGCGTAATTGGATACCCGTACCACGCCCCAGCCCGGGACAGTGGTCAAGGTGGCATAGGGGCTGCGCGGCAGCAGGGCGGTCAGCGCGGTTTCAGCGGATCGGATCTGGTCGTCGAGATCAGCCAACAAGTTCAGGTCCGCGGCCAGTATCTGGCGGGCGATCACCGCGTCGCGAGTGGGCAGTGCATCTCGTGCCGCGCTAACCAGGCGTTCGGCGACCGGGCGCCGCAGCTGAAGGTCCCGAGTCGCGGCGAACCGGATCAGTCGGTTGACGCCGAGTGCGCTCAGTCTGGCCGGGTCGGCGAACTCGGCTGCGACCAGCCGGCCGATCCTGGTGCCCAGCACATCGGGTATGGCCAGTGTCAGCCCGGGAAACGCTCGGTCGAGTTGGCCGAGCAGCTGGTTCTTGGTTGCGGTACGCGTGGCCACCCGCCGGTGCCGATGGGAGGCCCAGGCGCTCATTTCGCCGATCACCTTATTGTGATCAGGGACCGGGCTTCCGTGGCCGGCCAAGACAAGATCGGTGATTGCCTCCAAGTCGATCACATCGGTCTTGACCCGCCGCCGCCCCTGCACCCGCCGCTGCTCGGCGACGTGAGCGGGGTTGAGTTCCAACACCTCCCAGCCAGGTGGCCAGCGGTAGTCCAGGACCGGACGGTGATAGTGACCGGCGGCCTCCACGCCGACCTTGACCCCACTCAACTCAGGCACCGCAGCGATCGCCCGAGCCGCCGCTGCAGCCAAACCCGAGCGGTTCATCGCGAACTCCGATGGGCCGACCAACCGATGCCGCGCTGCGTCGGTCACCGAAAACATTGCCGAGGTCTTGCCGACATCCACGGCGACGACGATCGTGGACGACGTGACTGGAGCAGTTTGCACAGACACAACAACACCTCCGGGGTGTGTCAGGAGGGTCCGCGTGCCCCAACACACGAACCCCAACAGGAATCAGTTACAGATCCCTTCCTGACACCTCCGGAGGCATTTGAGAAGGACCAACTCGATCTATATCAGCACTGCTCAATCAAAATGGTCGATACGCGGCCCAGCCGCAGCGCACCTGGCCCGGTGACTGAAGTCACCCACCCCGGTTATCCCCGCGCATCCCCGGTGGCACAGTCTTGGGAACCCGCGAGCCCCGGATCTTGGAGGTTGCACTCGTCGATAACGCGTCGCCCCGGCGGGGGGCGCGGTGGTGGTCGGTGTCGGGAAACCACTTAGTAACTCCGCCACGAGTTCACGCTGGGTCACCCACCGATGAACCCCACCATCAGCCCACCCTTGACGACGATCAATGGCTGCACTTATCCGCTCACCCGAGCGGGCCGATTTGGTGCGGTGCCGCCGGGGTATAGCCGCTTTATGTCTTCAACCAACGAGCAGCCCGACCTTAGTGACGTGTTGACCCCCGGTGAGGAAGTTCACCCGGATCGCCACGAGCACGCTAAAGAAGGTAAACACCTCGATGAAGCTGAACTTGAGCGACGCACTCAGCACGAACGTGACGTAGTGCACGGTGAACCCACCACCTAGTGGTTCTGGAAGGGGCCCCCTACTCGACCAG
>NZ_LKTM01000065.1 GCF_001417955.2 Mycobacterium gordonae
GTGCCGCCGTGGCCCGGGCCTACCGGCGAACGGGCTGACTGGTGGTGGTACGACCCCTTCGAACCCAAGCCGCCACCCAGTACCAACTAGCCTCACCTCCGCAGCCGCGCACCGTCGCGCTGAAGCAACCGCCCGCGTCCCGCGGAAGGCCGGCTAAGTACCCCGCGACCGAAACCGGGTCGAATCGCAGTAGTGCACTACCCAGATCGCCGCCCCGCAACAGAGCAACGATTGGCCTGTGGAGCGGGAGCGGAGAGCCCAGGGGTGCGCATGATCGATCCGGCTACCGCTACGGCGTGCGACACACGACCGGGCGCGTCGAACCCGCCGCGACCACACCTACCCAAACTCCTGCAGGGCGTCGAATTCGCTTTCTTTCGCCGGAAAGCGATGGATAGCTGGATCAAACGGCACGGACACGTCTTCGAGATCAACGTCCCGTTCTTCGGTCACACCGTCATCGTTTCGGACCCGGCCCTGGCGCGGTCGGTGTGTACGGCCGGCATCGAGCAACTGGTCAACGTCCAGCCGAACCTCAGCAATCTGTTCGGGCCCGGATCGATATTCGCTCTCGACGGCCACCCACATCACGATCGGCGCCGGTTGCTCGCCCCGGCAGTCCACGGTACGAAGCTCAACCACTACGAGCGTCTCATCGAGAACGAGACGTTGCGGGAAAGCGCAAACTGGCCGGAATGCAAGGAGTTCCGGATCCTCGAGCCGATGAACAGGATCACCCTGAACGTGATCCTGCAAATCGTCTTCGGCCCCGACGGCCCCGACGGCCCCGACACGTCCGACGGTGTGGAATTGGCGGAACTCCGCCGCATCATCCCGCGTTACCTGAAATTCGGCCAACTCGTTGCGTTCGTGCCGCCGCCGCGATTCTGGACCGGACGTCGCAACCCATGGATTAAGTTGCACCGCAGATTATTTGACCGGATCGTGGACAGAATTATCGACCGGGCCGAGGCGGATCCGCGACTGGGGGAGCGGACAGACATCCTGGCCCTGCTGCTGCGTGCGAACCGCGAGGGCGGAACCGCAATGTCGCGCCCGGACATCTGCGACGAACTGCTGGCGTTCATCAGCGCGGGGCACGAGACAACGGCGTCAGCTCTGGGCTGGATTTTCGAGCGGTTGCGCCGGCACCCTGACGTGCTCGCGGATCTGGTGGCAGAGGTCGACGCGGGCGGCAGCGACCTGCGACGCGCCGCCATATTGGAGGTTCTGCGGGTACGTACCGTCCTCGATGTCGCCGGTCGCCGGGTAAGCGCGCCCCACTTCGATCTCGGCAAGTGGCGGATTCCGCAGGGCCGCACGATGCTGGTGCGAATCGCCGATCTGCACCAGAACCCCGAAATATTCTCTAAACCAACCGAATTCGACCCACGCAGGTTTTGCGGCACCAGGCCGCCGTCGTCAGGCTGGCTGGCGTTCGGCGGTGGAGCGCGACGGTGCCTCGGCGCTGATTTCGCGCTCACCGAGATGGACGTCGTGCTGCGGACGGTACTGCGAAATTTCCGGATCCAGACCGACGCCGCCCCCGACGAGAAGTCGCATTTCCGCGGAATTGCCCACACCCCGAAACAGGGCGCCCGCGTGGTAGTCAATCGCAGAAAGTAGCCCCGATGTCGACTCAGCTGATCCGTCCACTTCAGGCACAACGGTTCGATGTTCGGTGCAACGTCGGCGACGCCATTGTGGCGAACCTGGCAGTGCACATCGTTTTCTTCTTCGACCGGCGGCTGGACACACGTGCGCTCGCCGACGCATTCGCACATGCGCTCACCGAACATCCCATTTTCGCCGGGCGAATGACCATCGCTGACGGCAGAATGCGGATTCGTTGCAAGGGCCAAGGTGTGCCTTTCACGTCGGCGTCGTCAGACCGCACGCTGGCTGAGGCGGTCCGGTCGGCGTCTCAGGACAAGGGACGATGGCTCATCGATCCGGTGAACGGGGTCACCGCCCGGTGGGGCCTGGGTCCGCTGTGCAAGGTCCGTGTCACCCACCTCGCCGACGACGCCACCGCGATCGGTTTCTCATGGCACCACGTGGTCGGTGACATGCAGACGTTCATGCACTTCATGAATGCGTGGAGTGCCGCCGCTGGCGACAGGCCACTCGCCGAGCCGCTGATCGTCGAAGACCGCGCTGCCTACCTCGACCAGCATCTGCCCCCCGACGGCGCCCGGAAGCCCGGGGTGCGTTGTCTGGGGTGGGCGGAACTCGCGCGCAGTGCGGCGTACCTGGCAAAGGATGCGCGCAAGCAACGGACCCTGACCCTCTACTTCGGGGAAGACGAAATCGCCCGTATGCGCGACGCCTACGGCGACCGGCTTCGCCTGTCTGCCAACGACGTTGTCTGCGCGCAGATTTGCGAGGCGCTCCGCAAGGCGGACCCGGCGATGGATCAGCGCACGCTGTCGATTGTCGTAAATGCGAGGAACCGTTGCGGACTCGACCCGATGTTGGCCGGCAACATCGTCACGACGCTGAACCTGGACCTGCGAAGTGGCGAAGCTGCCGGATCTTTCGCGGAACGCATCCGACGCAACGTGAACCGATTCGCCGAAGAACACTGTGACATGCGGACCAACCAGCGGTTCCTGGACGATGCCGGGCGATCGCGGGCCGCTCGCTGTGTGACCGCCAACTTCAATCCGGCCCGGTGGAATCCGCTTATTTCCAACGTGAGTGGCTTCGGCGTTTATCGCGTCCGATTCGAGGACACCTTTCCGTCCTACTGCACCCTGGTGATGCAATTACCGGTAGCGGGCGGCGGTGTCTTGATGGACGGGGCAGACGGGCGCGGGCTGGTCTTCCAGATGGCATTGCCGCCCAGGGCATTTGAGGCCATGTCGAGCCCGGCGATTCAGGGGCATCTGCACCGGTTCCGGCTCGTCGGTGACGAAATCCCGCCCCTGCATCGTGCGATGCACGTCTGAGGCGGCCGCAAGCGTCAACTGCTCCGCAACACCTCGATCGTCTCCAGCCGCCGCGAATAGATCACGGGGTAGGCCGCGGCGGCCAGCATCAGTGTCGCCACCGCAACCACTCCGGTGCGCAGCGGCGTCGGCAGCACACCCCACTCGATTCTGATGCCGTAGTACACCGGTGAGCCCAGTGACCACAGGTAGGTGAGGCCTACGCCGCCGAGCACAGCGACGACAGCGACCAGTAAGCCGAGCAGACCGGCGTTGGCGAGGATCACGGCCTGTTCTTGCCCCGTAGTCACCCCGATCGCCCGCAACGCGGCCCGTTCACGCTTGCGTTGCACAAGTCCCAGCACGAACACGTTCAGGACGCTCAAGCCGGCAGCCGCCATCACCACGTAGCCCCCGATCGTGAACGGCTCCAGGAAGCGGGTGATTCCGTTGGTGGCCACTGAGCGCCACCGCTCGTTGTCGTACACCCACAAACCGGCGCCGAGGTCGGTGAAATCGCGCCGGTGGGAACTGGATTCGGCCGCCGAGGGGTAGGACACCGCGATCTGATCGCGCACCGCGGCCCAGTCGGAACGCGCCAGGCTTTCGGACACCAGGGCGATGTCGCCCAATGCCGCGTCATTGACCATCTGTGGCCGGAACGTTCCGGCCACCCGGTAGTGTTTCGGCCCCTTGACGGTGGGCAGCTCGACGAGGGCGCCCGCGGCAACGCCGAGCCGGCTCGCGGCGATCTCGCTCAGGCCGACCTCGCCCGCGCGCAGCCCCTGCCAGAACGTGTCAGGGACGCCGGCCGGCTCATATTGCGCCTGGCTGTACCAGTCACCCGGTGTGACCCCGATGACCAAGCGCGACAACGTCCCCGACGCTATCGTCGACCGCCAGCGCGTTGACACGCTCCGACCGTCGGCGGCGCCGGTCACCAGGTCGAACGTGGCATCGGAGAGCTGTCCGTCCCGCTGATCCAGCACCGATTGCGCGGAAATCAACAGGGCCGCCGGCAGCCGGTCGGCCTTCTCGGCGGCGATCTGGTCGGTGCCGAGCAGTTGCATGGCGTGTGAGCCGATGGCCAGACTGGTGCCCTCGGCGAGTAGCGCCGCCGAGCAGGCGAAGAGCAGCGTGTAACGCCGAAAATCCGCGCCCAGCAGGCGGCCGACGGCAGGACGCGCGACCGTGAGTGCGTCGATCAACAGCCCGGCGGCACGCGGGGCGACCCACACCGTCACCAACACCAGCCCGCACAGCCCAACGGTCATCCCGTTGATGCCGACGTTCAGCGGTAGCGATCCGCGTTCGAAGATCTTCAGCACCGCGACTGCGGCGGCCATCATGACCACCCCGACAATCAGCGGCCACACAGGGATGGTCCGGGCTCGCTGTATCCCGCCGGCGCTGGCCATCGACGCCAGCGGTCCGTCGCGAAGCAGCCTGGTGGCCGGGCCGGCCATCGCGAGGATTCCGCAGACGACCCCCGCGGCCGCCCCGATCGCGATCAAGTTCGGCGTGAAGTGCGCCGTGATGGTGCCGCCCGAGCCAGCCAGCATCGATTTGCCGAAGGTGTCCACCAGATACGTCCCGAGCAGGAAACCGCTTGGTATCCCGCACAATCCGCCCAGCAGTCCCACCACAGCGCCTTCGCCCAGCATGCCGCCGAACAACCCGGCCGGTTTGGCCCCGATAGCGCCGATGGTGCCCATCACCGCACGGCGGTCCTCCACCGCCAGCAGGATGGTGTTGACGGCGATCAGTACCCCGATGATGATTCCGGCCAGCACGGTGAGGTTGAAACTCTGCTTGCCGTTCTCGAACACCGCCGGCAGCTGCGGCCGCGGCGCGCCGGCCGTCGCCACGCCCGCGACGACGTGGTCGACGTCGGCGGTGACCTCAGCGCCGTTTCTGGTTAGCACGAAGGCAGCCGTGACGTATCCGGGTGCCCCGAGCAGACGCGCCGCGATGTCGGTGGAAGGAGCCAGCAGCACGTAGCCGTCGTTGATGTCCTTGACGCGGTCGAACTCCTCAAACGTCCAACCCAGGTGCGCGGCACCCCGCGGCAGCCCGGGGAGGCGCAACTCATCTCCGAGCTTCCACCCGTGACGTTGCGCGATCACCGCCGGAACCTGCAGCGGCACACCGGGTCCCGGTGCGGGCTGGGCCTCGTGGGCGCGACGCTCGCAGTCGAAAGAGCCGACCAGCAGCTCGATTTCGCAGGACCCGCCGAGCACGAAGAAACCGTGTGCGCCGCCCGCTACATCGACCGGGGTCAGGCCGGCGACCACCGGGACCACCGCAGCGGCTCCCGTGACGTCAGCGCGCAACCGGTTGACCGTCTCGACCGGCAGCCGGCCGCTCACGTTCGGCGTAACCTCGATCACCCCGCTGTCGGCGGCGTGAGTGAGCGACGGGCCGAACGAGTCGAACGGGCGGACGAGTTCGGCCTTGAGGACCAGGACTCCGAGAACCACCGTCACACCGAGCCCGACGCCGATCACGCTGAGCAAGGTCCGGCGCCAGTCGGCGACCAGGGCCGCGACATGGATACGCCGGAAAGACAGCCATCCGGCGCGCAGCCGGCGCATCACCGCTCCCCGGCGGGGGCGCCGGCCGGGCAGGAACGCCCGTCGACAAGGTGCAGCTGGCGGGAACCGTAGCTCGCTGCCGCCTGGTCATGCGTGACCATCACGACCGCGGCGCCGTCTTCGTCCGCCAGTGAACGCAGCAGATCCAGCACCTCACGCGAGGATTGGCTGTCCAGATTTCCGGTGGGTTCGTCGGCCAGGACGATCGCGGGCCGGGCTGCCAGGGCGCGCGCCACCGCCACCCGCTGCAGCTGCCCGCCCGACAGTTCGGCCGGCCGGTGCCGTGCGCGATCACCCAGCCCGACCCGGGCCAGCAGCTCCTTGGCGCGCGCATCCGCCGATCGCGCCGGCACACCGTCCAAAACCAGTGGCAACGAGACATTCTCGGTTGCGGTGAGCATCGGTACCAGGTTGAAGAACTGGAACACGAAACCGAGGTTGCGTCGCCGGAACGCTGCCCGCGCGCCGGTACCCATCGACCAGACGTCTCGACCGGTCACGGACACTGTGCCGCCATCCGGTGCGTCCAACCCGCCGGCGATGTGCAGCAGGGTCGATTTCCCTGCCCCCGACGGCCCGGTCACGACGACGAATTCACCGCCGTTGAGCGTGAAGTCGAAGTCCACCAGCACCTGCACCTGCTCATCGCCCCGGATGTAGGTCTTGTGGATACTTTCGAGCTGCAGCACCGGTGCCGTGCCGGCAGAGCTCAGATCGCTGCGCCGGCCGCGCATGTCGTGAGAAATCATCGGATCAGGCCTTCCCATCCGGGACGTGACCGATTGATCGTGGTCTTCCTCAGCAGGGAGGGTCTGAGTAGTGCGCTACTGCAATCGAGCCGTTTTCCGAGCCCGCACTACCCGGAGAGGAACGGATTGAGAATCGGCGGGATGATCTGGTTGCCGGTCACGCCGGTCAATCGGCACCAGATCTGGGCCGGGATGTTCAGCGACTGGTAAATGCCGGCGCCGATCCAGGAGACGGGCACCTTCAAGAGATCCGGTACCGCATCGACGATGTTCTGGATGGGGCCGTACGCCAGATAGGGGATCGTGGCCGCGACCGTGCGCGAGTCGAGAACGTAGTTGGTCACGGGATCGGGATAGCCCTGTGCGGCGAAGGAGGCGCTGAGCACGCTGAACAGGTTGGGGCCGGGATCGGCGTAGGTGCCTTGGAAAGCGGGCGACGTCAGCGGCGCGCCCTGCATGTACGGCAGGGGTGACAGGCCGAAGTCATGCATGATCGTCGGAGTCACACTGACGGTCTGCCATGAGTTGTTGATCCACCCGTCTAGCAGATCGTTGCCGGCCTGATCGAAGATGAGGAAAGTCGCTGTCTCACGCGGAGATTGGAAACCGTGTCCACGTCCGAACTGGTCGGGGCCGATCTCACCGTGGTCGGTGACAATGAGCGTCGACCACTGTTCGCCGTTGTCGTGCTCCCACTGTGCCACCGCTCCCAGCAGGCCGCCACCGCCGATGGTTTGCTCACCGAGGTTGTAGTCCAGGTTTCGAAGCGCCGCGGCGTACTGCGGTGAGTCACCGCCGTACTGGTGCGCGTTGTTATCGACTCCGGCGAAGGACGCGAAGATGAGATTGCCCTTGGTGGGGTCGGCGGCCAGGATTGCGGCCTGCGCCTTCTGGCCGACCAGGTTCTGCGTCGCAATCCAATCCGTGTCGCCCGGGACCTGCGGGACGAATTCGATGTGGTCGGCGGGATGCGATCCGGCGCCGGCGATCCGGGTGTTGATGCCGCTCGTGGTGCCCTCGCCGTTGGCGATGACCGTCGTGTTGACCAGGTCGCCCCAGGTGGCCTCGAGTTGGTTGTACACGGTCGGCCAGGTGTCGTAGGTCCACGGGGTGAAGACGTTGTTGCTCACGCCGGCGGTCTCCATCCAGACGCCGGTCTGAATGGTCGTCCAGGAAGGGTTGGAGATGGTGGTGTGCCCGACGATCGTCGATGCGGAGGTGACGCTCTGCTTCATGAACGCGTGAAAGTTGGGTGTCCCGGCGGGGTCTGCCAGGATCGCGGCCAGATTCGTGCCGTCGGTGCCGATCAGCAGGAAGTTCACGTCGGGAGCCGTAGTGAGCAGGGCCAGTGCCTGCTGCTGAGACACCTGCAGTACGGCCGGATGCTCGCCGACGCTGCCGGTTGCCCCCGGCGCACCGAAGAACGACAACGCTCGCCCGCCCAACCCGCCGGGCCCGGCGGCGAGGGGTCCCAG
>NZ_LKTM01000066.1 GCF_001417955.2 Mycobacterium gordonae
ATCCCAGAAGCCCAAGCCGAAATCCTGACCCAGCTGGGAATCGCCAACAGGGTACTAAAAATGACCTAACTCAGGTCTGACCGCGCAAACTCGGTTCATATCTTCTGCAGTGTGTGATACCCGGAACGGCGCGATCTTCGCGTTGATGGGGCGCATTACTCCGGATCAGAGCTGGGGCCTCGGCAACATTTCAGGAGCCCGCTTCAAAGGTGGTTGGGGGCCGAAACCAACAGGCGAATACCTCGTCAGACAGATAGGCGTGATACCCACACCCGGGGGGATGACTGCCGTCTCGATGGCTGTTGAGCCTGCGTCGGGATCCCTGGCCCAAGGTACCGAGGAACTCAGCGACGTCGCCAGTTGGCTATTCGCTCACCGTGCACAGTTGCCCACCGGGGAGTGCAGCACCTGAATTGGGCGCCGGGACGTCAATAGCTAGGGCCCGGCGGGCCAAAACTTGGATTGCTCGCCTGTGCCCGCCCCTGGATAAACGCGGCGAAGATTGCAGCCCCTGTCAAAACCAACGACAACACACAAGCGCCGATCAAGCCCACTCCTGGCGAAAAATCGTTGTGCGCTAGGCCGGGCGGATCGCCGAAGGTCCCCGCCACATCAACGATGTGGCTGGTGCAAATCAACCCTGTGACTCCGCCGAGAACCGCCACCGCAACAGCTATCAGCATGCGTTGCCTCACCCACAGGTAGGCGATCCCCGCGAGAATCGCGATGATGCCCATTAGGAGCGCAATCCAGCCGGGATTAGTATTTTGTAGCGCATTTAGTTCGGGGGTCTCGATTTTGCCACTCATCGACGTTCCGTCGCCAGAAATTCTGACTGTCATGCTCGGTTTTCCAAGGCCGGGAAACGCTAAGGTTCTCGAACCGTACAGACCGTCATCGAATCTGCCGGCCGCACTTACCCGGCCCCACGGCAGGAACGAAGCAATGACCAAGGCGGCGCCGCACGCCGCGGTGACCAGTCCCACCACTCGGTCAGCGCCCTGCGCGATCCCGGCCCAAAGCCGCGGCGGTCGACCTGGCTGGTGTGGTGCCGCGAAGGCCCCGGAGGAGACCGGCGCAGCGGGAGTGCCGGCGGATCCATAGAAATGCGACGGGCCAGAAGGAGCGCCACCGGCCCCGGATGGATCGTAAGGTCCGTAGGCAGGGTAAGGGACGCTCGTTGGCGAGCTGAAACCGTACGGGTCCACGGGGGACGCCGTGTACGGATACCCGGTTGAGTACTGGTCTGGGAAACCGGCACTTCCAGCCGAGGCAGCGGGGTAGGGGGCAGGGTAGCCGCTCGCGGGCTGCCCGAATGAGGTGTCATTGTCGGCATAGCTGGAAGACTGGGAATCTGTCGGTCCGGGCGAGTGAGGCCCGGTCGCGTCAGGCGAGGGACCACGCCCGGTGGGCGAGGAAGACTTTCGCCGACGCTGCGGAGTCCAACCATTGCCGTCGAAGAACCGTTCAGCGCCTGAGCCATCTGGGTCGTCGTACCACCCCGGTGAGTGCGGCGTCGTCATCGCAGATCCCTCCCTACCTGGCCCGCACCCCGATGAACGGAGAATAGCGCGCATCCGACCCGCTGGTAACACCTGCTGAGCAACGACTTCGCTGCACGCGCACGGGGCCCCCGTGCCGTATGTGGCGTTTGCTGCCGCTAGGTCCATCGGAGGCAGCAACCGGGGCGGTGCCGTGAACGAGAGACCTCCATTCGAGGCGGATGGGTAAACCAATTCCTACCCCACAGCCGCGGCTCAGTGTTAGCCTGACCCGAGGTTAGCGGATCCGGCGACTCACGAGAATGCCTCCGCAGGCTAAGCGTTCAACGTGTCATCACGGGGGTTGGAAAGTGGAGCCAAAAGGGTCGATCCTGCTCGTCTACTTCGTTGCCGACGAATCGGGATCGATGGGCAACAACATCGGCGAACTGAACGAGGGACTCGTCACACTCCAAGACGCGCTACAAAGACAACCGTTTGCTGCCGCTCGGGTGCGCTTCTCGGTGATCGGGTTCTCCGATACAGCCTTCACCCACCTGGAAGCTGCAGACCTGCGAGAGACGACATGGTTGCCGTCTCTGGGTGCCAACGGGCTGACCTCCTACGCAGCTGCATTCCAAGAGCTCGAGTACCGTATATCCGTAGACATTCCCCACCTGAAGGCCAGCGGATACACCGTCCATCGGCCCGCGGTGTTCTTCCTGACCGACGGCCAACCGAACTCGCGCGATAACTGGCGCGCAGCCCGGGAACGCTTGCTAGCACAACCCGCGGCGCCGAACATCATTGCTTTTGGAATCGGCGACGCCGATGCAGACACCGTCGCCCAACTCGCCACCAAACAGCATTACGCCTTCAAATCGGCGCGTGGAGTGGACACCGGTGCCGCACTGTCAGAGTTCCTCACATCCTTGACGCAATCAGTCATCAGCTCGGGACAGGCGTTCGCTGCTGGCAACGCAGAGCTGCAGTTTGACCGCCCAGAAGGCTTCACCCTGGCCGTCGACGTCGTCTAGGGCTCATGGCACGCTTTCGACGGGGCCGGCACCGCGTTGAGCCCGCGCACCAGGATTCGCTAACGAACGACTCACTCTCCGACGATCCGACTCAGCCGCTCGACCTTACTCAGAGCACGCCGGTCGACTCGCCGTTGGTCCAACAGTTCACGATCGCCAAGAGATCCGAAGCAGCAACCGTAGCGGAAGTCATCGGACCCCTCGCGATACCACAAATCACGGTAGGACCACCGTCTCCCTGCACAGAGCCGGAACCAATTGGTGCGCAATACCGTTCCTTCCCGTTCCGCCCGGATGTGGTCATTGACGGGTGGTCAACCGATTCGATCACCGTTCGCGGTGTCTCCCAACGAGGACACCTACACCGCTACAACGGTGCACCACGTCAAGACGACTTCGCCATCCACCACGCATCAGGCGGTCGAGTCGTCATCCTTGTCGCAGATGGAATTTCGGGGGCGCGCCAATCACACATCGGCGCAAGCGCAGCCATCAAGCAGGCTGCGCGGTGGCTACAGGAACATCTCAATGACGATCCCGCACAGACCGATTGGCTGACACTGTTCAAGAACGTCGCCTGGGAACTCACCGAGCAGGCACAAAGCCTTCTGCAGCTCGCCGAACCTGACCCTCTGCGCGCTGAGCAAGAAATGGCCACCACTTTGGTATGCGGGATCATCGAGCCACTAGACCCGGGGCGGTCGCGTGCCTATGTTGTTGGCGTCGGCGACTCAAGCGCATGGCTACTTTCGCGGGGAGCATTCCGTCACCTCCTAGGTGGAAAACCCCTGCAAGACAGCGCCATTACCACCTCATCGGTGGCCGGATTGCCTCGTCTGCCTGCTGAACTGACGCCGGTAGTTGTCGAATTCACCGACCGCGATGTGTTACTCATCGGCACCGACGGCATCGGGGACCCCCTTGGTACCGGGCAAGGCGGAGTGGGGAACCTGTTGCGAGCCGTGCTGAGCACCTCATCTCCGCCCTCGCTCATCGAGTTCGCCCACGCCGTCGACTTCAGCCGCGAAATGTTTGACGACGATAGGACTTTAGTAGCGGTGTGGTCAAAGCGACCCCCACCAGCGGTACCGTCACCGCAACGACCAGGTGCTGACAGGAGGGTCGATGGCGCGTGCGGTTAAGCAAGTCAGCGAACTGGGCGAACTGACCAAGATCGGTCAAGGTGGCCAGGGGGTGGTGTACCGAGCGCCGAACCTCAAGACCAAATTCACGTCATCCATGGTCTACAAGCAGTACAAGGCCAAGGCTCGCAACGAGATCGATTTCAGTGCCCTGGCTGCAATGCCGGAACTCGTGGAGAAATCTCTGACGTCTGACGATGGCGAACGACTCATCTCACTCGCGGCCTGGCCCTGCGAGCTCGTCGAAGAGAACGGGGCCCAAACGGGTTTCGTTATGCCCGAAATTCCAGACGAATTCTTCATCCCGCTGACGACCCTCAAAGGGGTATCGAGAAACCTCGCCGAATTCCAGCACTTACTGAACGCCGAATCGATCCTGCAGGCACGAGGCATCGACATCGATGACGTGCAACGCTACACACTGCTGCGCGAAGTAGCCTCCGGGCTCACCTTTTTGCACAGTAACGGCGTGTGCGTCGGTGACATCTCACCCAAAAACCTGCTGTTCTGTCTAGCGCCGCGAGCGAAGATCTACTTCATCGATTGTGACGCCATGCGGATTAACGGGGTATCGGCCCTACCACAAGTCGAAACACCGGGCTGGGAAATTCCTTCGGGGGAGGAACCGGCCACCGTCTACTCCGACACCTACAAACTCGGCCTACTCGCGCTGCGACTGCTTGTCGGCGACCAGGATGTCAGGACGCCTCAACACATTCCAGCCGCAGCGCCCAAAGTGCTTCGTGGCCTCATCACCGACACCCTGGAACGCCCTACACACAAGCGACCGCTACCCGAGTCGTGGACCTACATTCTCGGACACGCCATCGAAGAAGCGCAGCACCGAAAGAAGACCGCCGCGCCTCCGAAACCGCCTCCTGTCGCCCAAACCCCGCCCCCACCCCAACCTTCGCCACGCCGAGTGCCACAACAGCGGAACACCGCGGGAAGGCCCACCACAAGCGGACAGATGTCGCCTGCGGCTAAGGGTTCGATTCTGGCCGTCGTCGGCGGCCTTGCGATACTCGTCGTCGCCCTGCTGGCGATCGGCAGCCAACGCGGGCCCGACTCGGGGTCGCAAGCGCCCTCGAGTTCATATGCATATCCCACCACGAGATACGGAGATTACGGCGGGTCCACGTCCTTTGCCCTATCGACTCCGTCGACCCGTCCCTCGCTTCCCTTGGGCACTCCGCCAGACGTACTGCACGGCGCCGACGGCAGCGGAGACTATGCCTGCAGCGGTGGGCATAGCCTTTACGCCAACGGCAGGTCCTACCTGGTGGCGCCCGCCACTCCCCGTGGGCCCCATTACACTTCCTGCGGGTTTGCCATCGCGGTAGGGCAGACTTACCTAGCGACGGTCAGTGATTGGCAATACCCGACGCAAATCAGCGTTCAAAGCCCGAAAGCGAACTGCACGAACGCCCAGTGCGATGGCACCAAGTTCGTCATGCAATGCCGAATGGACGGCCCTTACGCCGCCATGTGGATTGAGTGCCGCGGCGGCAACGACGCGGTCGTCTACATTTTCGGCGGCTAAGTGATCGGCGTCCGCGGCGAACGAGACGGGTCGTCAAACCTGTTCGGCGAGGCACCCCAGATTACTGCTCGAGCGCCCGGCAGAGCCGTGCCGTTGCGGGGGCTTATGCGGAGCACCGTGAGTTGTGGCGCGCAACGTTCTGCGTTAACTCAGCGCATGGGTACTGGTATTGCACCAGGGCCAGCCGGATAGGGGAGAGGCACCAGGCCGTCGTTCCGGAGGGGGCTCAGCGCATACCCTGAATCCCCGGGAGCGTAGAACACAACCGGACGCCGTTAGACGTTCGAGCAGATGTGAAGGTGCCGCCGCCTCCAAAAGTGCGCCACAAATTGCCCACGTCATTCATTGCCGCAGACTGTGTTGCGAACGTAGCAGCAAAGACGTTAGCCCCATTCGTCCGTGCGAAACAGGTACCAACCGCGGTCGCGTTCGGCGTGAACGAGTTCCCTCTCTGCCAACCTGGGTTGAGGCGCTCGCCCCCTGACAATTAGTGACCCGAGGGCGGGGATGGAGAGACTCCCCGAGATGACAAGCAAGGTGACGACGTTGGTTCGAGCGACCGGGATGGAACATCCTGGTCGGGTGGCCGACGAGGAAACGCAACGTCCCGATCCTGAGGTTCCCGAACGTGCTCGGCGCCGGACGTTCACCGCGAAGTACAAGCTGGAGGTGCTCGCCGCATACGACGCGGCGCCCGATGGTGAGAAAGGCGCGGTTCTGCGCCGCGAGGGGTTGTATTCCAGCCAACATCGTGGAGTGGCGACGAGCCCGTGACGCCGGCGCGTTGGCGGCCCTGGCTGCCCCTCGCGGACGCAAGAGGCGCGACCCGCAGGCCGAGCGGATCGCTGCCCTAGAAGCCGAGAAGCAGCGACTGGAGCAGGAGCTGGCCAAGACCCGCTTCGTGGTGGATGTGCAGGCAAAACTGCACGCGCTCTTGGAGACGCTCTCCGAGAGCGCGGATATCGATCCGAGGTCGACACGGTGACCGATCATGCCGTCACCGAGCTGACACCGCATCTGGGTGTGCGGGCCGCCTGCGACGCGGCCGGTAGCGCACAGGCCGGCTACTATCGGCGACACCGGCAAAGCCCGCCGCAGGTGCCGAAAACGCCTATCCCGCAACGAGACCGAGTCCAGCCGCGGGCGCTCAGCCAAGCCGAGCAACAGACCATTCTCGACACGCTGCACAGCGACCGGTTCGTCGACCACGCCCCGGCTGAGGTGTGGGCCACGCTGCTTGATGAAGGCGTCTACCTCGGTTCGATCTCTACGTTCTACCGGCTGCTGCGCCGGGCCGGAGAGAGCAGAGAACGCCGTCGCCAAGCCACCCACCCGGCCACCGTGAAGCCCGAACTGGTTGCTTACCAGTCGAATTCCGTGTGGTCATGGGACATCACCAAGCTACGCGGCCCCGCGAAGTGGACCTACTACTACCTGTACGTGATCTTGGACATCTTCTCGCGCTACGTCGTTGGGTGGATGGTCGCCAGCCGCGAATCAGCCGCTCTAGCCGAGGTGCTGATCGGTCAAACCTGCGCCAAGCAGGCAATTGGGCACGACCAGTTGACGATCCACGCTGACCGCGGCAGCTCGATGACCTCCAAGCCGGTGGCCCTCCTGCTCGCCGACCTCGGCATCACCCAGTCGCATAGCCGACCACACGTCTCCGACGACAACCCGTTCAGCGAGGCCCAATTCAAAACATTGAAGTACCGGCCCGACTTTCCCGCGCGGTTCGGCTCGATCGAGGAAGCTCGATTACACTGCCAGCGCTTCTTCGGTTGGTACAACGATGAACATCGTCATACCGGGCTGGGCCTGCATACCCCCGCTGACATCCACTACGGCCTGGCCGAGGCAATCCGCGACAAGCGCGCCACCATCCTGGCTGGCGCCTACGCCGCACACCCCGAACGGTTCGTGCGCAAACCCCCCGAACCGCCCAAGATCCCCGACATCTCATGGATCAACCAACCCGACCAACCACAGGAGGGCACTCAGTAAATACCACACAACGGTGCCTCATTCTGGTTGACAGATTCCGGTTAGAACCGAAGTGGTCAGAATAGGTTCCTGGCTGTCATACCAACGACGTCCAGTATTCGACTGAATCGGCGTGCGCCGCCGGGACCCACCCCACAGTCAGTGGGACGGCCGTAATTACTGTCAACGATAAGGCCGCTCGCGCGACCGTCGCCACGCAAGTCCGCGACTTAGTTACGGTAGCCCAGTGCATTGCGCGCACCTCCATGTCGATGCAGATAATTGTGGACGCATCGCACTGGCAGGGCAACACGCCTCTGAGATGCAACGATGAACCGAGTGCTCGACCGACCAGCTGGCGTTCGCCGACGATCATGACGCTGTCGTCGGAACCTGTCAACCTGAATGAGGCACCGTTGCGCGGTATTTACTGAGCGTCCTCCTCTGGATGGTCGGGTGGGTTG
>NZ_LKTM01000067.1 GCF_001417955.2 Mycobacterium gordonae
GTCCCACCTGCGCCGCCGGCGCCCCCACTGCCGTAAAAGATTCCAGCCGCACCACCGGTACCGCCGGCCTGGCCGGGGGCTCCGGAACCGCCGTTGCCTCCGTTGCCGAACAAGATTCCACCGGCACCGCCGGCTTGCCCGGTACCGGCGGCCCCGTTGGTGCCGTCGCCGATCAGCGGGCGGTTCAACAGGAACCTGGTCGGGGCGTTGATCAACAGCAGAATGTCGTCGACCACGGTTTGCAGTGGGTTGACACTGGCCGCCTCGGCCGCCCAGTAGGCGTTGCCCGCACCGGTCAGAGCCTGCACGAATTCGTTGTGGAATGCCGACACCTGCGCGCTGACCAGCTCATAGTCCTGGGCGAAACCGCCGAACAGCCGCGCTATCGACTCCGACACCTCGTCGGCCGCCGCGGGCAACACCTGGGTGGTTGCCGCGGCTGCCGCCGCGTTGGCCTGGCTGATCGTCGCGCCGAGCCCGGCCAGGTCCGCGGACGCCGCCGCAAAGGCCTCAGGCACAGCGATCAAGTAGAAGGACATCCGGGCTCCCCTGGCGTTCGACGGCACCAACAGCTCACGATCGTTGCAGAACTCTACGCGTGTCTGATACGAGGCTTAGCCGGAACACGAAAGACAGTGAAAACGCAGAGATTTCGCTGCGGCAGACCTATCGAACCCGGGTGAACCGGTGCAGCAGCCAGGCCAGCGGGATGGTCACCACCATGGTGGCGATGAACAGGTTCAGCATCGGGCCGGTGTACACATGTGCCCGCACGATGTAGACCATCGCGAATTCCATTGTGATCAGGTGGATCAGGAAGATCTCATAGGAGATCTCGCCGAGCCAGACCATCGGCCGGCTGGCCAGCGCCCGCGAATACCAGCCCTGATCGCCAGGGGCCAGTGGCGCCACCGCAAGCGTGGCGATGACGGCGTAGAAACCGGTCTTCCACAGCGCTTCCGGCAACGAGGCCGGCGAGGTGGTGGGTGCGCCGGCGATCGGAGTGGAGACGATGAAGTAGCAGATCACCGCGAGCGGGATGGCCACGAATGCGTAGCAGCGCACCCCCATCTGCTGCAGCACCGTCAGCATCATGCCGCCCAGGAACCAGGCCAGGTACGTGGGTAGCCACAGCCGCGCGCCGTCGGGAAAGAACCGGTCGATGTGCACCAGCACCAGCCAGCCCGGGCTGACCAGAGTCAACGCCGCCAGCGCCGCGAGAACCAGCTTGGGTTGCCAACGTCGCCGGCTGAGCAGCACCAGCAGCAGGTAGGCCAGCAGCGGCAGCGTCACATAGAAGGCCGCCTCGACCGCCAGGCTCCACATCTGGGTCAGGCCTTGATGCAGGTACTTGCCGAGGTAGCCGTCCGTGTAAATCTGTGTGAGCGTGAGGTTTCGGGTCAGGCCCAACCAGCTGTGCCCGGGATTGGGTCCCGCCTCGCGGTAGTGGTAGAGCACGTAGGCGATCAGGACGGTGACGACGTAGGCGGGCATGATGCGCCGCACCCGATTACGCGCATAGCGACGCACCGACGGCCACGGACTGCCGGTGGCGGCCGATTTCACCCAGGGCCGGAACAGCAGGAATCCGGACAGGACGAAGAACATCGGTACGCCGATTTCCATCCGCGCACCGACCAGACCCCAGTAGCCGTGGGTGTATTTGCCGGTGGTGTAGGCGGCGTGGGTGCCCACCACCAGCAACGCCGCGACGGCACGGACACCGGTCAGCGACGCCACCCGGTCGACGCCAGCAGTCTGCTCGAGACCGCCCTGGGCGTCCTCGGCTTCCGACACCGTCATGCGTCGCGCTTCCGGGGCGGCTTGCCCTGGCCGGGGGGTTTCCTGGGTGTTCGAGTGTTGTCGGAGCGCCGGTCCGGGCGGAGGTTGATCAGCACCCCTGAGATACGGGTCTGCTCAAGCTTTTTCAGCACCGCCCGGGGTAGCTTGGCCGGGAGTTCCACCATGGAGAAGTCCGGCCCGATGGCGATGTGGCCGAAATCGCTGCGGTGCAGACCCCCCTCGTTGGCGATCGCGCCGACGATCGCACCCGGGCCGATGCGGTGCCGCTTGCCCACGTCGATTCGGTATGTGGTGAAAGGCTTTGTCTGTCTTGGCCTTTCCGGGCGCTCGCGGTTTTCGTCGCGTTCCTTGCGTTCTTTGCGCCGCTCCGGCGGCGGATCCGGTGCCAGCAGGAAAGCCTCACCGTCGCGAGATTGCAACGCCAGCGCTGCGGCGATTTCGGCCATCGGCACGTCGTGCTCGCGTTCGTAATCCTCCACCAGCCGGCGGAACAGCTCGATGCCCTGACTGCCGAGTGCGTCGGTGATCGAGTCGGCGAACTTAGCGACCCGCTGCGCGTTGACGTCCTCCACGGTCGGCAGTTCGGCCTCGACAAGCGTTTGCCGCGTGGCCTTTTCAATCGCCTTGAGAAGGTGGCGCTCCCGGGGCGAGACGAACAGCAGCGCGCTGCCGGACCGCCCCGCGCGGCCGGTACGCCCGATGCGGTGCACATAGGACTCGGTGTCGTGTGGAATGTCGTAGTTGAGCACGTGCGAGATACGCTCCACATCCAGCCCGCGGGCGGCGACGTCGGTGGCCACCAGGATGTCAATGCTTCCGTCTTTGAGTGCGGCGATCGTTCTCTCCCGCTGCCCTTGCGGGATGTCCCCGTTGATGGCCGCCGCGGAAAAGCCTCGGGCGCGCAGCCTTTCGGCCACCTCCTCGGTGGCCTGCTTGGTGCGCACGAAGACGATCATCGCCTCGAACGGCTCGACCTCGAGCACCCGCGTCAGGGCATCCATCTTGCGCGGGCCCGCCACCTGGATGTAGCGCTGCGAAATGTTGTCGGCGGTAGCGGTTTTCGCTTTGGAGGTGACTTCCAGTGGATCGTGCAGATATTTGGCGGTGATCTTGCGGATCGCCGGTGGCATGGTGGCAGAGAACAGCGCCACCTGTTTGTATTCCGGCGTCTCGGACAGGATGCGGTCGACCTCTTCGGCGAAGCCCATGGTCAGCATCTCGTCGGCCTCGTCGAGCACCAGGTAGTCCACCCGCGACAGGTCCAGCGTGCCGCGTTCCAGATGGTCGATAACGCGGCCCGGGGTGCCGACCACCACCTGGGCGCCGCGCCTGAGGCCGGCCAGCTGTACTCCGTAGGAGGCACCGCCGTAGATCGGCAGGACGTTGAGCTGGCGCAGCTGAGCGCCGTAGCGGCTGAACGCCTCGGCCACCTGCAGGGCCAGTTCGCGGGTGGGGGCCAGCACCAGCGCCTGGGTGGCTTTGCTGCTGGTGTCGATTTTGGACAGGATCGGCAGCGCGAAAGCCGCCGTCTTGCCGGTGCCGGTCTGGGCCAAGCCCACCACGTCCGAACCGGCCATCAGCGCCGGAATCGTCGCCTCCTGGATCCCGGTCGGGGATTCGTAGCCCACGGCAGCGATCGCACGCACGACATCGGGATGAATCTGCAGGTCGGCGAACGTCGTGACGGGTGCTTCAGTGGGATTTTCCGGGATTGCCATCAGGAGATGAAGTCTAGAGTGTGCCGCCCGGGCGGCCATGCCTGCCGCACCCCTGCGCGCGATGACGGTACGGTGCCCGGTGTGCGGACCCACCTTGCAGCGGCGCTGGCGGCTGCCACGATGGCAGTGGCGACACTGGCCGGATGCGGGTCGGGGGACTCTACGGTCGCCAAGACGCCGCAGGCCACCAAACCGACGTCGGCGGCGATGACGGCGGGCCCGGCGAACCCGCCACCGGGCACGGCGGCCCCACCCGCCACCAGCGAGCCGCCACCGGACCCGTGCGCGGTCAACCTCGGTTCGCCCGCCATCGCCAAAGTCGTCTCGGAGTTGCCCCGCGACCCGCGCAGTCAGCAACCCTGGAACCCAGAACCGCTGGGCGGCAACTACAACGAGTGCGCGCAGCTGTCCGCGGTGATCATCAAGGCCAACACCAACGTGGACAATCCGACCACCCGTGCGGTGCTGTTCCACCTGGGCAAGTTCATCCCGCAGGGCGTGCCGGACACCTACGGTTTCAACGGGGTTGACCCGGCGCAGAGCACCGGGGACACCGTTGCGCTGACCTACGCCAGTGGGGTCGGTCTGCCCGCCACGGTGAAGTTCCGCTGGAACGGCAGCGGGGTGGAGATCATCGGTAATGGGCCTGGCCGCTGAGCCCTAGGGGATGTTAGGAGCGTCGCTGCCAGGCGTTCCAATCGAACCGTCGGCACCGCCAGGACCACCGGGGCCACCCGCCTGGGCGACGTAAGCGCCGCCGGGGGTGTTGGTCGGGGTGGATTCGCCGCCGAGTCCGCCGATCCCACCGGTGCCCGGGTGCAGGGCGTCGACGTAGGTGCCACCGTTGCCGCCGGCACCGCCGTCCCCACCGTGGGCGGTGGTGTTGGTGGAAGTGCCGCCGCTGTCGGCATAGACCTTGCCCCAACCGCCGTGACCACCGTCGCCGCCCCTGGCCAGCCCATTGTTGTGGCCGCCGTCGCCGCCGTCGCCGCCGATCGCCGTGCCGTTGATGACCTGTCCGGTGGGGTCAGCGGCGTCGACGTTGACCGACGTCCACCCGTCACCGCCGTCACCGCCGTTCCCGCCGTAGCCGATGCCGCCGTTCCCGGCGGTCGCGGTACCGCTGACGATCGTGTTGTCCACGCCGGTGACCTGGGCGCCGCCGCCGCGGCCGCCGGTCGCACCGGTGGTGGTGGCCGCGCCGCCGTCGCCGCCGAAGGCGGTGCCGTCAGCAGTTCCGTTGCCGGTGGACAGCACCACCGCATAGTTGCCCTGGCCGCCGTGGCCGCCGCCGGTGGCGTTGCCACCGTCGCCGCCGTAGGCGGATCCGGTTGCGTGGCCACCGGTTTGGCCGATGTAGCCGGCCTGGATCTCGCCGGAGCTTCCGTTGCCGCCGACGCTGCCGACACCGGTGCCGCTGCCGCCGGCACCGCCCTTGCCGAGTCCGTCGGCGAAGCCGTTCACGTAGGCGTTGGTGTCACCTATGCCGCCGTTGCCGCCGACGCCGCCATTGAGGCCGTCGCCGCCCGCGCCACCGAGGCCGGTGCCGCTCGCATGGCCGTTCGCGCCGTAGGCGTAGATGGCACCTTCGCCGCCGGTACCGCCGGTGCCGCCGACGGTGGCATTGCCGCCGTCGCCGCCGTGACCCGTGCCGCTGGCGCTACTGCCGGCAGCGATAGCCTGCACATCGCCGTAACCACCTGCACCGCCTGCGCCACCGGTGTCTCCGTCACCACCGTCGCCGCCGATCGCATGACCACCAGCCACGACACCGCCGTTGTCGGCGATGACGTCGGCGGCGCCGCCACCGCCGCCGGTGCCGCCGTTGGTGCCGAGTCCGGCGTTGCCGCCCTGGGCGGTGCTGCCGGCCACGGTGCTGCCCACGCCGTCGGCGGTGATGCTGGCGTTGCCGCCCATCGCGGTGCTGCTGTTCTGCCCACCGGTCGCACCACTCGCCGAGATGCTGCCCCCGTTGGTGGCGCTCACCGTCGCCGCCGTGCCGATCTGACCGGCCACCGCATCACCGGCCACCGCAGAGCTGTCGATCACCGTGCCATTGACCGCCAACACCTGACCCGTCCCCCCGGAAACACCCGCCGTGGAATCACCACCGGTCGCGGTACTGCCGGTGATCACACCACCACTACCGGGATCACCGAAGGTCCCGGCGATCACATAGCCCTGGCCACCCAACGCGCCCACACCACTGCTGGAATCACCGCCGACACCACCGGTCGCGGTGCTGTCAGTGGCGATACTGCCCGTTCCGTTGGCCACGATCCGGCCCTGACCACCCGTCCCGCCGGTACCACCGGAGGTACCCGCACCACCATTGCCGCCCGTGGCCGTGCCGCTGGCCTGACTGTTCTGACCGAACGCCTGAACATTGCCGATGGTGCCGTTCCCGCCGTGGCTACCGACACCGGTGCCAGTGCCACCATCACCGCTTTGACCGACGCCGCCGGCGTACGCCCCGGCGTTGAAGGCACCGACCTGACCGCTGCTGCCGTTACCACCGACACCACCGAGCAGACCATCACCACCGTCCCCACCTAAACCGCTGCCATCGGCCACCGCACCCAGACCCCCGGCCACCACACTGCCGATACCACCATTGCCGCCAGTACCACCACCGGTCGCATCACCACCGCCACCACCGGTGCCAAACCCGCTGGCCGCCCCACCATCACCACCGATACCCGGACGCACGAAGCCACCCTGAATATTGCCCTGGCCCCCGTTACCACCCACACTGCCCACGCCATCAGCATTGCCACCCTGACCACCCAGGCCCTCACCCGACGCGCTACCACCAGCACCACCCTGCAACCCGGCACTGACCTCCGACGCACCACCATGACCACCCACACCACCATTGACACCCCCACCACCAGCACCACCGGTCGCCGAAGCATCCAAAACCGAACCACCCTGGTTGGCAACCATATTGGCGTCACCACCACCGCCGCCAGTGCCGCCGTTGGTGCCGAGTCCGGCGTTGCCGCCCTGGGCGGTGCTGCCGGCCACGCTGCTGCCCACGCCGTCGGCGGTGATGCTGGCGTTGCCGCCCATCGCGGTGCTGCTGTTCTGCCCACCGGTCGCGCCGCTCGCCGAGATGGTGCCCCCGTTGGTGGCGCTCACCGTCGCCGCCGTGCCGATCTGACCGGCCACCGCATCACCGGCGACCGCAGAGCTGTCGATCACCGTGCCATTGACCGCCAGCACCTGACCCGTCCCGCCGGAAACACCCGCCGTGGAATCACCACCGGTCGCGGTACTGCCCGTGATCACACCACCACTACCGGGATCACCGAAGGTCCCGGAGACCACATAGCCCTGGCCACCCAACGCCCCCACACCACTGCTGGAATCACCGCCGACACCACCGGTCGCGACGCTGCCAGTGGCGATACTGCCCGTTCCATTGGCCACGATCCGGCCCTGACCACCCGTCCCGCCGGTACCACCGGAGGTACCCGCACCACCATTGCCCCCGGTGGCCGTGCCGCTGGCCTGACTGTTCTGGCCGAACGCCTGAACATTGCCGATGGTGCCGTTCCCGCCGTGGCTACCGACACCGGTGCCAGTGCCACCATCACCGCTTTGACCGACGCCGCCGGCGTACGCCCCGGCGTTGAAGGCACCGACCTGACCGCTGCTGCCGTTACCACCGACACCACCGAGCAGACCATCACCACCATCGCCGCCTAAACCGCTGCCATCGGCCACCGCACCCAGACCCCCGGCCACCACACTGCCGATCCCACCGTTGCCGCCGGTACCACCACCGGTCGCATCACCACCGGCGCCACCGGTGCCAAACCCGCTGGCCGCCCCACCATCACCGCCGATACCCGGCCGCACGAAGCCACCCTGAATATTGCCCTGGCCCCCGTTACCACCGACACTGCCCACGCCATCAGCGTTGCCACCCTGACCACCCAGGCCCTCACCCGACGCGCTACCACCAGCACCACCCTGCAAACCGGCACTGACCTCCGAAGTACCACCATGGCCACCCACACCACCATTGACACCCCCACCACCAGCACCACCGGTCGCCGAAGCATCCAAAACCGAACCACCCTGGTT
>NZ_LKTM01000068.1 GCF_001417955.2 Mycobacterium gordonae
CCCTTCTAGCTGGGCGGCCGATCGGGGTTGAGGGTCGACGGTTGCGGCGGCTTGACGTCGGCTTCCTTGCCGCTGTCGACCGCCGGGACACCCTCTTTGACGATCACCGGGTCGCCGACGTGGACGGTGTTGAAGTACCACTCCGCGTCGGTGGGGCTCAGGCTGATGCAGCCGTGACTGACGTTGTCGACGCCCATCGCGTTGACCGCCCACGGCGCCGAATGGACGTACAGACCGTGGTTGGTGATGCGGACGGCATAGTCGACCTGCAGCCGGTAACCGTCGGGGTTGTCGACGGGAATGCCGACGCTGCTCGAATCCATCATCACCGAGCGGTCTTTGGCCAGCACGCTGTACGTCCCCACCGGCGTCGCGTATTCCGGCCTGCCCATCGACGCCGGCAACACGCCCGCTTCACCGAAGTGCGACCGGTGATGCGGCGCCGGGAGGGCCGGCGGCGCCGTATCGGCTTCCACCCCGTCGATGCTGACGGTGAAGGTGTGGTTGGTGACATCCGCGACGCCGACCACGGCCGGACCCGTCTTGAACTCCGTGCGCAGACCGCCCACCGAGAGCGCCACGGTGCTGTGTGCCGGCCAGAACCGGTCGGGCACCCATTGCACGACGTTGCTGTCCACCCATTCGAATTTGCCGCTCATCGCGGGCGCCGATGTCACTTCGATGGCGCGCTCCACGGCCTCACGATCCGCGACCGGACTGCCGAAAGTCACCACGACCGGGTGGGCGACACCCACGACGGAGCCGCGTACGGGCAGCATCGCGACGATGCCGGAATAGCCGCTCGAGGTGCTTGCCGCCATCAGCGTTACACCGGCGTGCCCCGCGATCACCGTCGAAGTGATACACAGGAACGCCAGCAGAGACCGGATCGCCGCCCGCATGGCTTTTTCTCCAGGGTTAATTTGTCGGATGGGTAATAAGACGTCGCTGCTCGAATGGTAGGGCCGCCACCAGCGCGTAAACGTAAGCGCGCGTGCGCAAGTCGGTCAGTGTTTGGTTACAAGTCGGTCTCCATCCGGCCTTGTCACCCCCTACGGCGACACTGTGCTCATGCTCGACTTGCTCGACCTGGTTGCGCCGCTGCAATGCGGCGGCTGCGGAGTTCCGGCAACCCGATGGTGTCCGGCGTGCGCCGCCGCACTCGCCGTCGAGCCGGGCGAGCCGCTGGTGATCAGTCCCCGCATCGACCCGGAAGTCCCCGTGTTCGCGCTCGGCCGCTATACCGGCGTCCGCCGCCAGGCCGTCCTGGCGCTCAAGGAGCGCGGCCGTGCAGACCTGGTGACACCCCTGGCGCACGCCCTGGCCGTCGGCCTCCACCGGCTCTGGTGCTGGGGCATGGTGGAAACCCCGCTGACGATCGTGCCCGCGCCCACCCGGCGCTCCGCGGCCCGCCGGCGCGGCGGGGATCCGATCGCCCGGATCGCGCACGCCGCCGTGGCCGCCAACCCGGACGTCACGGTCACCGCCGCGTTACGCATGCGGGCCCTGGCCCGCGACTCGGTGGGACTGGACAGCTCGGCCCGCGAACGCAACATCGCCGGCCGGGTTCGGCTGCGCGGTCCACGGCCCGACACCGAGGTGTTGGTCGTCGACGACGTCGTCACCACCGGGGCCACGGCCCGGGAATCCGTTCGGGTGCTGCGGGCCGCCGGCGTGCGGGTAGCCGCGGTTCTCGCCATCGCCGCCGCGTGAAGAACTCGCAACAGGTCTGCGAATGGGGTGGCACGGTGAGGCGAACAAGGGCTAACGTCGACAACACCAGCAGCACCCGCGGTAGGAGGTGAGAATACGATCTCTTGCTCCGGCGGGCAGCCTGCGGCGGTGGCTCTTTCGTACCGCTCTAACCCCGTCGGCGCGTATCTGAATCAGTGCCGGGCACGCAGGTCGCGTGTGACGTGAAAAGAGAAACGAGTTGTCACGAATGCCAAGGCTTACCGCGGATTCCGAGCAGGTTCTCGATGCAGCCGGAACCGAAGACCAGGCCGAACCGACGGCCAACGCCGAGATCGTGTTCAAAGGGCGCAACGTCGAGATACCCGATCATTTCCGTGTCTACGTTTCACAGAAGCTCGCCCGCTGCGAGCGGTTCGACAAGACCATCTACCTTTTCGACGTCGAGCTTGACCATGAGCGCAACCGCCGCCAACGCAAGGCCTGTCAGCGCATAGAGATCACCGCCCGCGGTCGCGGCCCGGTCGTGCGCGGCGAGGCCTGCGCCGACAGTTTCTACGCGGCGCTGGAATCGGCCGTCGCCAAGCTGGAGAACCGGCTGCGCCGCGGCAAAGATCGCCGCAAGGTGCATTACGGCGACAAGACGCCGGTGTCGCTGGCCGAGGCCACCGCGGTGCTGCCGCCGCCGGAGAAGGCGTTCAACGCCGAACCGGCCGATGCGCACGATCACCTGGGCGCCGAGCCGGACCGCAAGGACCATAAAGACCACGAGCCGGGCAAGGTGGTGCGCACCAAGGAGCACCCGGCCAAGCCGATGTCGGTCGACGACGCGCTCTACGAGATGGAGCTCGTCGGGCACGACTTCTTCCTGTTCTTCGACAAGGAGACCGAGCGGCCGTCGGTGGTTTATCGCAGGCACGCCTACGACTACGGCCTGATCAGATTGGCCTGATCACCCCGTCACCTAGGATGGGGGTCGCCTGAAAGACTCCTACCCAACAGGGGAACAAAGCTGTGCTGTCGAGATTGCTGCGCCTTGGTGAAGGTCGCATGGTCAAACGCCTCAAGAAGGTGGCCGACTATGTGAACACGTTGTCGGACGACGTAGAAAAGTTGACCGATGCGGAACTGAGGGCCAAGACCGACGAGTTCAGACGGCGTCTGGCAGACGAGAAAAACCCGGAGGACCTCGAAGACCTGCTCCCCGAGGCGTTCGCGGTGGCCCGCGAGGCCGCCTGGCGGGTGCTCGACCAGCGCCCGTTCGACGTGCAGGTGATGGGCGCGGCGGCCCTGCACCTGGGCAACGTCGCCGAGATGAAGACCGGTGAGGGCAAGACCCTGACCTGTGTGTTGCCGGCCTACCTCAACGCGCTGGCCGGCAAGGGCGTGCACGTCGTCACCGTCAATGACTACCTGGCCAAACGTGACAGCGAGTGGATGGGCCGGGTGCACCGCTTCCTCGGCCTGGACGTCGGCGTCATCCTGGCCCAGATGACGCCGGAGGAACGCCGCGTCGCCTACAACGCCGACATCACCTACGGCACCAACAACGAGTTCGGCTTCGACTACCTGCGCGACAACATGGCGCACTCGCTGGACGACCTGGTGCAGCGCGGGCACAACTTCGCCATCGTCGACGAGGTCGACTCCATCCTGATCGACGAGGCCCGTACCCCGCTGATCATCTCCGGGCCGGCCGACGGTGCGTCCAACTGGTACACCGAGTTCGCCCGGCTGGCGCCGCTGATGCAGAAGGACACCCACTACGAGGTGGACCTGCGCAAGCGCACGGTGGGCGTGCACGAGAAGGGCGTGGAGTTCGTCGAGGACCAGCTCGGCATCGACAACCTCTACGAGGCGGCCAACTCTCCGCTGGTCAGCTACCTGAACAACGCGCTGAAGGCCAAGGAGCTGTTCAACCGCGACAAGGACTACATCGTCCGCAACGGTGAGGTCCTCATCGTCGACGAGTTCACCGGCCGCGTGCTGATCGGTCGCCGCTACAACGAGGGCATGCACCAGGCCATCGAGGCCAAGGAACACGTCGAGATCAAGGCCGAGAACCAGACGCTGGCCACCATCACACTGCAGAACTACTTCCGCCTCTACGACAAGCTGGCCGGCATGACCGGTACCGCCCAGACCGAGGCGGCCGAGCTGCACGAGATCTACAAGCTGGGTGTGGTGCCGATCCCGACCAACAAGCCGATGGTCCGCACCGACCAGTCCGACCTCATCTACAAGACCGAAGAGGCCAAGTACATCGCCGTGGTCGACGACGTCTCCGAGCGTTACGAGAAGGGCCAGCCGGTCCTGATCGGCACCACCAGCGTCGAGCGCTCGGAGTACCTGTCGCGCCAGTTCACCAAGCGGCGCATCCCGCATAACGTCCTCAACGCCAAGTACCACGAGCAGGAGGCCGGCATCATCGCCGAGGCCGGCCGGCGTGGCGGCATCACCGTGGCCACCAACATGGCCGGCCGCGGTACCGACATCGTGCTGGGCGGCAACGTCGACTTCCTCACCGACAAGCGGCTGCGCGAGCGCGGCCTGGACCCGGTGGAGACGCCCGAGGAATACGAAGAGGCCTGGCACCAGGAGCTGCCCAAGGTCAAAGAGGAAGCGAGCTCGGAGGCCAAGGAGGTCATCGAGGCCGGCGGCCTGTACGTGCTGGGCACCGAGCGCCACGAGTCCCGCCGTATCGACAACCAGCTGCGCGGCCGGTCCGGCCGCCAGGGTGACCCGGGGGAGTCGCGGTTCTACCTGTCGCTGGGTGACGAGCTCATGCGCCGCTTCAACGGCGCGGCGCTGGAAAGCCTGCTGACCCGGCTGAATCTGCCCGACGACGTCCCGATCGAGGCCAAGATGGTCACCCGCGCCATCAAGAGCGCGCAGACCCAGGTCGAGCAGCAGAACTTCGAGATGCGAAAGAACGTCCTGAAGTACGACGAGGTGATGAACCAGCAGCGCAAGGTCATCTACGCCGAGCGCCGCCGCATCCTCGAGGGGGAGAACCTCAAGGAGCAGGCCAAGGAAATGCTGACCGACGTCATCACCGCGTACGTAAACGGTGCGACGAGTGAGGGTTACGCCGAGGACTGGGACCTGGATGCATTGTGGACGGCGCTGAAGACGCTGTACCCGGTAGGCATCAGCCACGAGAGCCTCACTCACCACGACGCGGACTCCGAGCGTGACGACCTGACCCGCGAGGAACTCCTCGACGAACTGCTCAAGGATGCCGACAAGGCTTATGCCGCAAGGGAAGCCGAGTTGGAGGAGATCGCCGGCGAGGGCGCGATGCGCCAACTGGAGCGCAATGTGCTGCTCAACGTGATCGACCGGAAGTGGCGTGAGCACCTCTACGAGATGGACTACCTCAAGGAGGGCATCGGGCTGCGCGCGATGGCCCAGCGCGACCCGCTGGTCGAGTACCAGCGCGAGGGCTACGACATGTTCATGGCCATGCTGGACGGCATGAAGGAGGAGTCGGTCGGCTTCCTGTTCAACGTCAGCGTGGAGGCGGTCCCGGCACCGCAGGTCGACGTCGCGCCGGTCGAACAGCCGGAAGGGTTGGCCGAATTCGCCACCGCTGCCGCATCCGACGGCGAAGACGAGCCCACCCGCGCTAAAGAGCCAGTTAGCACGTTGCGCGCCAAGGGAATCGACGACAGCAGCGACAGCGGGGCGCCCGCCCTCACCTACTCCGGCCCGTCCGAGGACGGTTCGGCGCAGGTGCAGCGCAACGGCGGCGGGGCCAAGACCTCCGCCGGCGCCGCCGCGGGCGGCAGCCGCCGGGAACGGCGGGCCGCGGCGCGAAGCCAGGGCCGCGGCGCCAAGCCGCCGAAATCGGTGAAGAAGCGCTAGCAGCCCGTTCAGACGGCTAAGACGAACGCGTCGACCGGCTGCGCGTAGCCTCGCAGGTTCAGTCGACGTCGCCGGGCCGTAGCTGCGTGCTCGTCGGCTACTCCGGTCGCGACGAGCAACTCCCCGCCCTTGGCGTGTTGCTGCATCCGCGCCGCGACGTTGACCGGATCGCCCAGGGCGGTGAAGTCGACGACCGCGTCGCCGACGTTGCCCACGTACGCGATGCCGGCATTGACCGCCACACCCAACTCCAGCCACGGGCCCTCGGCGCTGCCGTAACCGACCGCTTGCAGCAGGTCCAATCCGGCCGCGACGGCATGGCCTCGGTACTGCGGACCGCTGATGCCGCGCACGAAGAACGCCATCACCTCGTCGCCGATCAGTTTGTCGATCACCGCGTCGTGCCGGAGCAGCGTCTGCGTCGCGGCCCTATAGAACCGGTTCAGCAGGGCCGCGAAGTCCTTGGCCGCGCCGCGCTGACCCAGCGCGGTGGACCCCCGGACGTCGGCGAACAGCACCGCGACGTCCACCTCGGCACCGCCCGCCGGCAGTGCGTCGCAGCAACGGCTGCACAGGTTCGGGTTCTTGCGCGAGGGACTGAACCCGGCGACCGCGAGAACCCGGCCGGCGGGGCCGCCGAACGGGTTGTTGCACAGCTTGCATCGCGGCGCCGATGGCAGGTAGCGGAACACCCGCCGTGCCTTGACCAGCGACGCGTGACCGTCGGTGAGGACGCTGTCCCAGGGGTTGTGTTCGATCACCGTGACCATGGGCCCAGGCTAGGGCCACGCAACGGGGCGTCACATGGGGCAGTTGCCCCAGTAAGTGCAGAAGCCCCATAGCGTGCAGAATGAGGGCGTGCGCAAAGCCGAGTTGCTGGCGGCTATCTCGCTGGCTATCGACCTCGGTCTGGGTCAACCGATGGAACACATGCTTCGGTCCACCCTGATCGCGACCCGCGTCGCCGACCGGATGGGTCTGGACGCGGGCCAGCGCGCGACGGTGTACTACGCCAATCTGGTGGGCTGGATCGGTTGTCACGCCGATTCCCATGAACTTTCGGCGCTGTTCGGTGACGACATAGCGTTCCGGGCCGACACCTACGGGGTGGATATGGCCGGCCTGCCGTTCCTGCGTCTGATGGTCAGCCACGTCGGGCGCGGACTGCCGGCGTGGGAACGCGGACTGCGCTCGGCGGCCTTCCTGCTCACCGCCCGCAACCAGGTGGCCAGCCTGATCAGTTCCCATTGCAGTTCGGCCGGGGTGCTGTCCGACCGGATCGGCCTGGACAGCGAGGTGGGGGCGGCACTGGCCTACATCTTCGAGCGCTGGGACGGCCGGGGAATGCCGAATGGCGCTCGCGGAGAAGGCATTCCACTTGAGATCCACATCGTCCACCTGGCCGATGTCATCGAGGTCCACCTGCGCACAGGCGGCCTGGATCACGCGGTCGAGACCGCCCGGTCCCGCCGTGGCACGCAGTTCAGCCCTGCGGTGGCCGATGTGTTCACCCGCGATGCGGCCGCGATCGTCGACGGCCTACTCGAAATAGACGTGTGGACCGCGGCGCTGGCGCAGGCGCCCGACCGCGACCGCATCATCGGCGCCGACGAGATCAACGAATTACTCAGGGCGATGGCGGATTTCGTCGATCTGAAATGTCCATGTTCGCCGGGCTACTCGCGCGGTGTCGCCGATCTGGCGGCTGCGGCGGCCCGGCACTGCCGCATGCCGCCGGCCGATATCACCCGTCTGTACCGCGCGGGCCTGGTCCAGGGTCTGGGCAGATTGGGTGTGTCCAACCAGATCTGGGAGAAGAAGGGTCCGCTGAGTACGGCCGAATGGGAGCGGGTACGGATGTACCCCTACCTGACCGGCCGGATCCTGAGCCGGATCGACGGCCTGGAGTCGGTGGTGTCGGTGGCCACCAAGCATGAGGAGCGTATCGACGGATCCGGCTTTCCCCGAGGCCTTTCCGGCAACGAATTGACCGCTCAGGACCGGCTTCTCGCCGCCGTGGTGGCCTACCGGCAACTGCTGGAGCCACGCCCGCAACGGGCCGCCCTCGATCCGGACGCCGCCGCGGCCGAACTACGCCGGGAAGCGCGCGGCGGACGGCTGGACGCCGACTCGGTGGAAGCCGTGCTGGCCGCGGCCGGGCATCGGGCCACCCGGCGCACCTCATGGTCTTCCGGGCTCACCGCCCGTGAGGTGGAAGTCCTGCGACTCGTCGCGCAGGGCCGGTCGAACCGTGAAATCGCCAGCCAGCTGTTCATCGCCGAGAAGACCGCGCGCAATCACGTCGAGCGGATCTATACGAAGTTGGGCGTCAACAACCGCACCCAGGCAAGCCTTGCGGCGATCGACCGCGGGATGATTTGAGGCAAGCGCCCCATGTGACCGGTCCCGCCGCCGGCCGATGATCCTCAGCATGACCGCACTAGTACATGCCATCGATGTGAGCCGACGGGTCGGCACACGACAAATCCTGCAGAAACTGTCGCTCCGCATAGAACCAGGGGAGCTGGTCGCCATCGCCGGTGGCAGCGGAGCGGGAAAGACCACTCTGCTGAAAATCCTTGCGGGACTGCAGCCGCCGACCGGCGGGGCGGTCTCGCACACCGTGGCCGGAGAAGGCGCCGGACGAAAAGCAGGTGTCGGCTACGTGCCCCAGGACGACATCATCCACGTCGAAATGCCGCTCCGCCGCACGCTGCGCTACGCGGCGCGGCTCCGACTGCCGGCGGGCACCACCGCCGGCGAGGCGGACCGTGCGGTCGAGCAGGTCATGAAGGATCTCGACCTGACCGACCGGGCCGAGGTGCCGGTGCGTTCGCTGTCCGGCGGCCAGCGCAAGCGCGCCAGCATCGCCGTCGAACTGCTGACCCGCCCGCGCCTGTTCTTCCTCGACGAACCGACCTCCGGGCTCGACCCCTCGACGGCGGCCGATGTGATGCGGCTGTTGCGCGGCCTTAGCCGGCGCGGGGTGACGGTCGTGCTCACCACGCATGAGCCGGCCGGCATCGATCAGTGTGACCGGGTGATCTTCCTGGCCCGCGACGGCCATCTCGCATTCAACGGCAGCCCGGCGAACGCACGCCGGCATTTCGGGGTGCACAACCTGGCCGACGTGTATAACCGACTGGTCGGCGACTACATCCCGATGATCGAGCCGATCGCACACCGGACGAGCGCGACGACGCCCGCCGGTCCGGAAATCAAGCGCCCGAACGCCTTTCGGCAGTGGTGGCTGCTGACGCGCCGCAATGCCGACGTGCTGGTCCGCAACCGGCTGACCCTGGCGGTGCTGCTCGGTTCACCGGTACTGGTCACGGCCATGATGGCGACGCTGTTCCGGCGCGGGGCGTTGGACCCCGGTGGCGCCGGCGATGTCGGCCCGGCCCAGATCGTCTTCTGGATCGCGTTCGACGGCTTCTTCTTCGGCCTCACCTACGGTCTGTTGCAAATCGTCGGGGAGATCGCCGTGTTCCGGCGGGAACGCCTTGCCGGGCTCAGCGTGGCGGCCTACGTGGCGTCCAAGGTCACCGCCCTGCTGCCGGTGCTGGCCGCGGTGAGCGCAGTGCTGCTGCTCGTGCTGCGGGGTCTGGGCCGGTTGCCGGCCGCCGGATGGCATGTCTACGCCCTGCTATTCGCGACGATGGTGATCGAAGCGACCTCCGCGCTGGCCCTTGGCCTGCTCGCCTCCGCCGCGGTGCACAACGCCGCACAGGCGGCGCTCGCGCTGCCTATGCTGTGCTTCCCGCAGGTGTTGTTCGGCGGCGCCATCGTCCCCGTCGACAAGATGGCCCTGCCGGGGCGGTTGATGAGCCTCGGGCTGTCCAACCGCCATGCGTTCGAAGCGCTGGGGCGTGATCTGAACCTGGACCGGTTCACCACCACGATGCCGGCCATGTCCGGCTACCGGGAGACGTTCAGCGGAGGCACCGGTGGAAGTCTGCTGGCGCTGGGCTGCTTCGCGGTCGCGCTCACGCTGGCCACGGTGTGGGTACTGGACCGCAGGTCCGGCGTCAGGTCGGCCGGCTGAGCCGCACCCGACCCACTTCGTCCAGCGCGTCGGCGCCGCGGGGCTGTTCGAACAGCACCTCGGCGCCGCGGCCGTCCACCAGCAGGGTGGCGATGGTGTTGCCGAACAGGGGACCGCAGGTGTTCACCCAGGACAGCGGAGGCGCCGGAACGTGGCGCAGGCGCGCCCACCAGCGTGCCAGCTTGGCAGCGGGACGCGTCCAAGCCAGGGTGAACACCGGCTTGACGAACAGCGGCACGTAGTTGTTCACCGGTGAGCACACCAGTTGGTGCACCGCGGCCGGCTCACCTGACTCACCGGCCCACTCGGCGCGCGCGGCGTAGCTGTGGTGCACGTCGCCGGACAGCACGTTGACGGTGGCCGGCCCGGGGGAATGACCGGCCACCGATCGAATCAGCTCGGCCAGCCGTTCGAACGATTTGTGGAACGCCGGCCAGTGTTCGAAATCCACTGCCTGGCGCGTCTTTTCGGCAAGCCTGCCGGGCAGCCCGGGCCGGTCGGCGTTGCGTTCGTTGACCGCTTCCAAGTCTCCGAGGGCGGGCGGCATCAGCCACGGCACCGACGTGGCCAGCATCAGGTGGTCCAATTCGTCGAGGCCGTCGCAGACCTGTGACTGCACCCAGTCGAACTCGTGCTCCCCGATCATCATGCGTTGGCCCGAGTCCAGGATCCGGCCATTGCGTGAGTCGATCATGATGAGCCGGCTGCGGCCGAGATCCCATCGGTAGCTGAACCTGACGCCCTTGTTGCCGTCCACCTCTGCGTCGGCGCGGTCAGCCAGCTCGACCAGGTGTGGCCAGCAGTCACCGTCGGTCGCCAGCAGGCGCCGGTAGTCCTCGTCCGCGGCCAGCTCAGCCGGGCTCAGGTTGCCCAGGTGCTGATACACCCAGTAAGAGGCCAGCCCGGCTCTGATCCGGTCGCGCCACCAGGGTTTCTCCTGCATGTCGGCCCGCCAGGAAGCCGACGTGTTCCAGTCGTCCCTGATGTCGTGGTCGTCGAAGATCATCGCGGTGGGAACCGTGGACATCAGCCACCTGATCTCGGGGTCGCTCCACGAATGACGGTACAGCCGTTCGTATTCGGTGAAACTGACCACCTCGTCCGGCGGACGCTTGGCCCGCTTGGCCCGGCCGCGGCGGCCGGCCAGTCGTCGCCGCGCCTCTGGTGTCAGCTCATCGGCGTACAACTGGTCTCCGAGCAGGATGAGCGCCTCGGGCCAGTCGTCGGTGGGCTGGGTGGCCATCCGGGCGGCGTACACGTCCAGCGCGTCGAACCCGAGTTTCGACTCGATGCTCGAGTCGTCGGTCTTGGGGTACCGGCACGATCCGAAGATCGCCCGCAGCCGATGGGTGGATTCCGGCCCCCGGGTCCGGATGACGCTCGGCGGGAACGTTGAATCCGGCAGCGGCCAAACCACTTCGCCGTCGCACGTGACGTCGTATTCGGTGACGGTGTCCGGAGTCAGCCCGGTCACCGTCACCAGGGCATAGTGGTGATCCTGCACGGTGAACGTCCGGGCCGATCCGCCCAGCACCTGCACCGTTGCCGCACTGTCGGTTTGGACCCACACCAGCGCGGTCGTATCGGACACGTGCCGCAACGCGGGACCGAGCAAGAGTGCCATTCAACCACCCTAGAACCACCCCAGAGGCACGCGCCGCTCCGAGTTTGAGGCATCCGCCCCATGCCCACACGCATGGTCGCGCCGAACAATCAGCCCATGAAACGCTATCTGACAATCTGTTACGGCACCCTGAGCTACTTGGTGTTCCTGGTCGCCTTCCTGTACGCCGTCGGCTTCGTCGGCGCAATCCTGGTGCCGCGCAACGTAAACACCGGGATCAGCGCACCCTTGTGGCAGGCGCTGCTGATCAATCTGGCGCTGCTCGGCCTGTTCGGCGTGCAGCACAGTGTGATGGCCCGTCCGGCATTCAAACGCTGGTGGACTCGGTGGGTGCCGACGACGATCGAGCGCAGCACCTATGTGTTGCTGGCCAGTTCGGTTCTGCTGGTGCTCTACTGGCAGTGGCGCAGCATGCCGATGCATGTCTGGGAGGTGCGGCAACCGGCCGGGCGCTGGGCGATTTGGGTGTTGTTCTGGGTCGGATGGGCGACGGTGTTGGCCTCGACCTTCATGATCAACCATTTCGACCTGTTCGGGTTGCGGCAGGTCTATCTCGCCTGGCGGGGAAATCCCTACAGCGACTTGGGTTTTCGCACTCATCTCCTCTATCGGTTGGTGCGTCACCCGATCATGCTCGGCTTTCTGGTGGCGTTCTGGGCGGCGCCGACGATGACAGCGGGGCACCTGCTGTTCGCCATCGGCACCACGGCCTACATCCTGATCGCCCTGCAGCTGGAAGAGCGCGACCTGACGGCGCAACTCGGCGAGCGGTACCGCGACTACCGTCGCCGGGTTCCGATGCTGGTTCCCCGCTTCCGGCGATCAGCCGATGTGCAGGGCTACCACCAGCCATCGGCCGGGAGGTAGTTGCTCCACCCGGCAGGCGATCGCGTGGACCCGCTCGCCGCGACTGTACGAGCCGAATACCTCGGCCGCGTCGTCACCGAGGGCAGGCTGGACCCGCATCCGGCGCAACACCGCGGCGCCGGGCGTCCCGGCCGTGGCCCGGCCGACCGCCAGCACCGCCTCGACCAGTGACGGCGCCAGCACCGTGCCGAGTTGGGCGGCCGGGCGGCGCCGGTCGATGACCTCCGGCACGCGGCGCAGCGCGGCGTCGGCGAAGGCGGCCGCCTGGCGCATCCGTGGCGACAGCGGCGTCTTCGGCGCCGGGCGAGGACGCGGGCGCGGGACCGACGCCGGCGATGAGGGCCGGCAGCGCGGCGCATCAGGCCCGGGCGGGTGCGCCGGCGGTTCGTAGTCGATCACCGGCGTTACGGCGGTGTCGGAAACGGGCACCCGTGGAGAGTGGCAGACGATCGCCGGTCTGCGGTATTCACCCGACGGCATTGATCCACAAGCGCCGTGGGCGCCAGCCCCGACCTTCGCGGACCCGCGAATGCGGTTACCGTGGGGCGACTGCATGATCCCGAAAACGAAAGGCGACGACTTGAGGAGGACCGAGCCGCGATGGTGACTCGCTTGTCCACTGCGGACGCGTCCTTCTACCGGCTGGAAAACACGGCGACCCCGATGTACGTCGGTTCGCTGTCGATCCTGCGGCGCCCGCGATCGGGATTGAGCTACGAGACGCTGCTGGCCACCGTCGAACAGCGGTTACCGCAGATCCCGCGGTACCGCCAGAAAGTGCGCGAGGTCAAGTTCGGCATGGCCCGGCCGGTGTGGATCGACGACCGCGACTTCGACATCACCTATCACGTGCGGCGGTCGGCGCTGCCGTCCCCGGGCAGCGACGAGCAACTGCACGAACTGATCGCGCGGCTGGCTGCGCGGCCGCTGGACAAGTCGCGGCCGTTGTGGGAGATGTACCTCGTCGAAGGCCTCGCCAAGAACCGCATCGCCCTCTACACCAAATCCCATCAGGCGCTGATCAACGGGATGGGTGCGCTCGAGATCAACCATGTGATCGCCGACCGGACGCGGCGCTCGCCGGCGTTTCCCGAGGACATCTGGGTGCCCGAGCGCGACCCCGGCAGCACCCGGTTGATGATCGGCGCGATCGGCGACTGGATCGCGGGCCCGGGCACGCAGATGCGCGCCGTGGGGTCCTCGCTGGCGGGGCTGGTGACCAGCTCGACCCAGCTCATGGAGGCCGGCCGCCGGGTGTTCGACATGGCGCGCACGGTGGCGCGCGGTACCGCGCCCAGCAGCCCGCTCAACGCTCCCGTGTCGCGCAATCGGCGCTTCACGGTCGCGCGCGGCAAACTCGACGATTACCGCGCGGTGCGGGCGCGCTACGACTGCGACATCAACGACGTGGTGCTCGCCGTGGTGACCGGGGCGCTGGGCAACTGGCTGATGTCGCGCGGGGAGGCGGTTTCGTCGACGGCGACGGTGCGCGCGCTCGCGCCGCTGTCGGTGTACGCCGACGAACAACTCGACTCGACCGGCCCGGGCCAGGCGATGAGCGAAGTGACGCCGTTCCTCGTCGACCTGCCGGTGGGGGAGGGCAACGCGGTGGTGCGGCTGTCGCAGATCGCCCATGCCACCGAGTCCAACCCAGCAGCATCCAGCCGGGTGGACGCCAGGACCATCGTCACGTTGTCCGGGTTCGCCCCGCCGACTTTGCACGCGATGGGAATCCGGGTGGCGACCAGCTTTGCGGCCCGCTCCTACAACCTGCTCATCACCAACGCGCCGGGCGCGCAGTCGCAGATGTACATCGCCGGCACCAAGTTGCTGGAAACCTATGCGGTGCCGCCGTTGCTGCACAATCAGGCGCTGGCGATCAGTGTCACCTCCTACAACGGGATGCTGTATTTCGGGATCAACGCCGACCGCGACGCCATGAGCGACGTCGACCTGCTGCCGGGTCTGCTGAACCAGGCACTGGACGAGCTGCTGGAAGCTTCCCGGTAGTTCGGCGCGGGTACCGATAACATCCATTGATGTGAGCACCCCGAAGAAGAAGAAATCCGCGGCCGCGCCGAAGATCTCCAATGATCTCTATGAGGCCGAATTATTCAGGCTGCAAACGGAATTCGTGAAACTCCAGGAGTGGGTGCGGCACTCTCAGTCCCGCGTCGTGGTCATCTTCGAGGGACGCGACGGGGCCGGCAAGGGCGGCGCCATCAAGCGGATCACCGAATACCTCAACCCGCGGCTGGCCACCATCGCGGCGCTGCCCGCGCCGACCGACCGGGAACGCGGTCAGTGGTACTACCAGCGCTACATCGCCCATCTGCCGGCCAGGGGAGAAATCGTCCTGTTCGACCGCTCCTGGTACAACCGCGCCGGTGTGGAAAAGGTCATGGGATTCTGCACACCGCAGGAGTATGTGCTGTTTCTGCGGCAGACGCCGATTTTCGAGCAGATGCTGATCGACGACGGGATTCTGCTGCGCAAGTACTGGTTCTCGGTTTCCGAGACCGAACAGCTGCGGCGTTTCAAAGCCCGCCGCAACGACCCCGTCCGGCAATGGAAACTCAGCCCGATGGACATGGAATCCATCTATCGCTGGGAGGAATACTCGCGCGCCAAAGACGAGATGATGGTGCACACCGATACCCCGGTCAGCCCCTGGTACGTCGTCGAATCGGACATCAAGAAGCACGCGCGACTGAACATGATGCACCACCTGCTCTCCACGATCGAATACGAAGAAGTGAAGAGGCCCAAGGTCACCATTCCCGAAAGGCCGGTCGTGAGTGGCGATTACAAGCGGCCGCCCCGTGAGTTGTCGACCTACGTCGACGACTACGCGGCCTCGTTGATCAAGCCGGCATGACCCAGGTCTACATCCCGGCCACCCTGGCGATGCTGCAACAACTCGTCGCCGACGGGTCGCTGCAGCCGGTCAGCGGCACGGCCTTCGCGGTGACGCCGACGTTGCGGGAGTCCTATGCCGAGGGCGATGACGACGAACTCGCCGAGGTGGCACTGCGGGAGGCCGCGCTGGCGTCGTTGCGGTTGCTTGCGGTGGAGCACGGAGACGGGCTGCCGCCGCGGCGGGCGGTGCTGGCCGCCGATGTCGAGGACATCGTTTTCCGCCCCGATCTCGATGACGCGGTGGTCCGGCTTTCCGGCCCGGTGCCGATTGACCGGGTGATCGCCGCTTATGTGGACAACGCCGGCGCCGAGCAGGCGGTGCTGGCGGCCATCGAGGTGATCGATGAGGCGGACCTGGGCGACGAGGATGCCGACCTGGTGGTCGGCGATGCCCAGGATCACGACCTGGCCTGGTACGCCACGCAGGAACTTCCATTCCTGCTCGAGCTGCTCTGAACTAGCCCCCAAACTAGCTACGCAACCGTAAGTTACGGTACCGTAGCTTCCGATATGGGCATCAAGAACGCGGTACTGTCCGCCAACGTCGTGAACACCAGGCGCCCGGCCATCGCCGGTGCCGACCGGCATCCCGGCTGGCACGCGCTGCGCAAGCTCGCCGCGCGAATCACCACCCCGTTGCTGCCCGACGATTACCTGCGCCTGGCCAATCCGCTGTGGTCGGCCCGCGAGTTGCGGGGCCGCATTGTCGGCGTCCGGCGCGAGACCGAGGACTCCGCGACGCTGGTCATCAAGCCCGGCTGGGGATTCAGCTTCGACTACCAGCCCGGTCAATACATCGGTATCGGCCTGTTCATCGACGGGCGCTGGCGCTGGCGGTCGTATTCGCTCACGTCGACCCCGGTCAGCGCGGGCACGATCACGATCACGGTCAAGGCGATGCCCGAGGGTTTCCTGTCCACGCACCTGGTGGCCGGCGTCGAACCGGGGACCATCGTGCGACTGGCCGCGCCCCAGGGGAATTTTGTGCTGCCGGACCCGGCGCCGCCTTCGATCCTGTTCCTCACTGCCGGGTCGGGGATCACCCCGGTGATGTCAATGTTGCGAACTCTGGTGCGCCGCAACCAGATCGGCGATATCACGCATCTGCATTCGGCGCCTACCGAATCGGACGTCATGTTCGCCGCCGAATTGGCCGCACTGGCCGCCGCCCACCCCGGCTATCGCCTCTCGGTACGCCAGACCCGGGCCCAGGGTCGCCTCGATCTGTCCCAGCTCGATGAGCTGGTGCCCGACTGGCGCGAACGACAGACCTGGGCGTGCGGGCCGGCGGGGATGCTCGACCAGGCCACCAAGGTGTGGAGCGCCGCGGGCCTGGGCGACCGGCTGCACCTCGAGCGGTTTGCGGTGGCCAAAGCGGCGCCGGCCGGAGCGGGCGGGACGGTGACGTTCGCCCGCAGCGGCAGGAGTGTGGCCGCCGACGCGGCGACGTCGGTGATGGATGCCGGCGAAGGAGCCGGTGTGCAGATGCCGTTCGGTTGCCGGATGGGTATTTGTCAGTCCTGCGTCGTCGACCTGGTGGAGGGTCATGTTCGTGACCTGCGGACCGGCGAGCAGCACGACCCCGGAACCCGCATACAGACGTGTGTGTCGGCCGCATCGGGCGACTGTGCGGTCGACATCTAGAGTTACCGGCAGGTAACCTACGGGGACGTAGGTTATTCACGATCCACGAGGAGACCATGGCGATCACAGACGTCGATGTATTCGCGCACCTTACGGACGCCGACATCGAGAATCTGGCCATCGAACTGGACGCGATACGCCGCGACATCGAGGACTCCCGCGGTGAGCGGGACGCCCGCTACATCCACCGCACCATTGCCGCGCAGCGCGCTTTGGAGTTGTCCGGCCGGGTGATTCTGGCCGCCAGCTCGCGCCGCTCCGCCTGGTGGGCCGGCACCGCGACGCTGGGCGTGGCCAAGATCATCGAGAACATGGAGATCGGCCACAACGTCATGCACGGCCAGTGGGACTGGATGAACGACCCCGAGATCCACTCCTCCACCTGGGAGTGGGACATGAGCGGTTCGTCCAAGCACTGGCGGTACACCCACAACTTCGTGCACCACAAGTACACGAACATCCTCGGCATCGACGACGACGTGGGCTACGGCCTGCTGCGGGTCACGCGCGACCAGCCCTGGAAACGCTTCAACATCTTCAATCTGGTGTGGAACACCCTGCTCCTGCTGCTGTTCGAGTGGGGCGTCGGCATGCAGCACGTCGAGATCGGCAAGATCGTCAAGAAGCGGATGGACCACGCGGAGGCCCGCGAGCGGATCGACGAGTTCCTGCTCAAGGCCGGTCGCCAGGTGTTCAAGGACTATGTCGCGTTTCCGGCGCTCACCTCCCTGTCGCCCGGCGCCACCTACGGCTCGACACTGAAGGCCAACGCGCTGGCCAATGTGATCCGCAACGTCTGGGCCAACGCCGTCATCTTCTGCGGCCACTTCCCGGACGGGGCGGAGAAATTCACCAAGACGGACATGGTCGGTGAGACGCAGGGCCAGTGGTATCTGCGCCAGATGCTGGGAAGTGCCAACTTCGAGGGCGGCTGGCTGCTGCGGTTCATGAGCGGCAACCTGTGCCACCAGATCGAGCACCACCTCTACCCGGATCTGCCCAGCAACCGGTTGCACGAGATCTCGGTGCGCGTCCGGGAAGTCTGCGACAAGTACGACTTGCCCTACACCACAGGCTCTTTCCTGATGCAGTACGGAAAGACGTGGCGCACGCTGGCCAAGCTGTCGCTGCCGGACAAGTACCTGCGCGACGACGCCGACAATGCGCCCGAGACCCGCAGCGAGCGGATGTTCGTCGAGCTGGGACCGGATTTCGCCGGGACCGACCCGACGACCGGACGCCGTCGCGGTCTCAAGACGGCGATCGCCACCGTGCGCGGCTGGCGGCGCAACCGGCGTGCGGCGTCCGCGCCCACCGACGACGACCTGGCGGCTTAACCTGGTCTAGTGCAGGTGTTCGTCGGCTCCCAGGTGTCGCACTGGGATTTCCCGCGGACCACCGCCAGCGTCGCCCTGATGGCTGAATTTGGTTGTCAGAACGGACTTTCCGTGTCGGACGTGCTCACGGATTCCGGGCTGTCCGAGGCCGACCTGCACGACCACGAGCGGATGATTCTGGGCCGCCAGGAACTGGCGGTCGCAACGAATCTGGTCAATCTGCTGGGCGACCCGGCCAACCTCGGTGTCCGGGTGGGCCGCAGTTATTACGTCGGATCGTTCGGCATCTTCGGGTTCGCCTGCCTGACCAGTTCGACACTGGGCGACGCCGTCCGGTTCGCGGCCCGGTACTACGACCTCAGCTACGGCTTCTGCCTGCCGACCGTCACCGTCGAGGGGCCGGTGGTGGCGTTGCGGCTCGACCTGCCCGACCTGACCGGTCCGGTGGCCGAATTCCTGATGCGGCGTGACCTCGCGGCAATCGCCCGGGTGATGTCGGAGTTGCTGGGCAGCCCGATCCCGTTCACCTCCATCGACTTCGCCGGCCCTGCCCCCGCATCGGGAGACGCCGCGGCGCGCGAGGCGTTCGGCGTCACGCCCGGTTATGACTCACCGGCCACCGTGGCGCGCTGGCCGGTGGGGCTGCTGGACAACCGGCTACCGCAGGCCAGCGAGCTGAGCATGGTCATGTGCGAGCAGCAGTGCCAGGCGCTGCTGGAGCGCCGCCGCCAGCGCACCGGGGTGGCCCGCCAAGTCCGGGACCGGCTGGCCTCCATCGACGGCGAACCCCACACGATCGCGGCCGTGGCCCGCCAGCTCGCGATGAGCGAGCGGACCCTGCGGCGGCGGCTGGCCGAGGAGAACACCACTTTCCGGGAACTGGTCGAGGAGGTGCATCGGGTGCTGGCCGAGGAGCTGCTGGCCACCGGCGCGCTTTCGGTGGAGGACGTCGCGTTGCGGCTGGGCTACGCCGAGTCCACCAGCTTCATCGCCGCCTTCAAGCGGTGGACAGGGACGACGCCGGCCCGCTATCAGCGGTCGGCGACCTCACGTTTGGCCGGAATCATGGATTCGCCGTCCGCAATCGGCTGACACCAGGGGCTTCCCCGCCCCTAACGTCGGAGACATGACATCAAAACCTCGCGTTCTGGTGATCGGGGCCGGCTTCGGTGGTCTCGCCGCCGCCTACGAACTGTCCAAAGACGGGCTCGCCGACGTCACGGTTCTAGAGAAGGCCGACGACATCGGCGGCGTCTGGCGGGAGAACACCTACCCCGGGGCCGCGTGCGACGTCCCGTCGAACCTGTACTCGTACTCGTTCGCCCGCAAGACCGACTGGGGGCGGCGATACGCCGAGCAACCGGACATCCTGGGCTACATTCACGACACCGCCGACCGGTTCGGTCTGCGCCGCCTGGTGCGGACGGGAGTCGAAGTCACCTCCGCCTCCTATGACGACAGCACCGCCACCTGGCGGGTGGCGACCTCGTCCGGCGACGTCTTCGAGGCGGATGTGCTGGTGCCGGCGGTCGGGCAGCTGTCCCGGCCGGCGCTGCCGAACATCCCCGGACTCGAGACGTTCGCGGGCCCCTCGTTCCATTCGGCTCAGTGGCGCCACGACGTCGACCTGACCGGCAAGCGGGTGGCCGTGCTGGGCACCGGCGCGTCGGCCATCCAGTTCGTCCCCCGTATCCGGCAGAACGCGGCCCAGGTCACCGTCTTTCAGCGCTCGGCGCCCTACGTGGTGCCCAAGCTCGACCGCGCTTACACCGATAAGCACCACGCCGCCTTCGCGAGCGTCCCGGGATTCGCCGCGGCCATGCGCGGCACCATCTGGGAGACCACCGAACTTCTGGGCTTCGCGCTGACCAGGGCGGCGCCGCTGGCGCGCGTGCTGAAGACGCTCGCGTTGTCAAACCTCAAGCGCCACATCAAGGATCCGGTTTTGCGGGCGAAGCTCACTCCCGACTACGCGATCGGTTGCAAGCGCGTGCTGTTCAGCAGTGAGTGGTATCAGGCGCTGGCGTGCGACAACGTCGACGTCGAGACCGGCGCCATCACCGAGGTGACGCCGACCGGCGTGCGCACGTCCGACGGACAGGTGCACGAAGTTGACGTGATCATCTACGGCACCGGCTTCAAGGCCACCGAATTCCTGGCCCCGATGACGATCACCGGACGTCAGGGACGCGATCTGCAGACCGAATGGGCCGAGGGTGCCCGCGCGCACCTCGGCATGGCCGTCCCGGGGTTTCCGAACATGTTCCTGATCTACGGCCCCAACACCAATCTCGGTAGCAGCTCGATCATTCTGATGATGGAGCAGCAGTCCCGCTACATCCGGCAGATCGTGCAGGAACTGGCCCGCGGTCCGCGGGCCCGCGCGTTCGAGGTCCGGCGTGATGTCGAGCAGTCCTACGACGCGGGTGTGCAGTCCCGACTCGAGCGCGGCGTCTGGACGACCTGCGACTCCTGGTACCGCACCGGCTCGGGCCGGGTCACCACGAACTGGCCGGGGCTGGTCCACGAATATCAGCGCCGCACCAAGATCGCGGATCTCGAGGACTACCACGAAGTTCTTCCCGTGCCGGCGGAGGTGAACGCGTGACCGGATACGACTATGACGTGCTGGTGATCGGGTCCGGTTTCGGCGGCAGCGTCACCGCACTGCGACTCAGCGAGAAGGGTTACCGCGTAGGCGTTCTGGAGGCGGGACGGCGGTTTCGCGACGAGGACTTCGCGAAGAACAGTTGGCACGTGCGGGATTACCTGTTCAAGCCATCGGCCGGCTGCTACGGCATCCAGCGGATCGACGTGCTGTCGGACGCCGTGGTGCTCAGCGGTGCCGGGGTAGGCGGTGGCTCGCTGGTTTATGCGAACACCCTCTACGAGCCCGGCGACCCCTTCTACGCCGACCCGCGCTGGAGCGGCATCACCGACTGGAAGGACGAGCTTGCCCCTTGGTACGACCAGGCCACCCGGATGCTCGGAGTCGAAACCTATCCGCGCACAACACCTTCGGACAAGGTGATGCTGCAGATAGCCACCGACCTCGGCGTCGCGGACTCTTTCCATGCCACCCGCGTCGGGGTGTGTTTCAGCGGCGCCGACGGGCTGGCCGCCCCGGGCGCACCGGTGGGGGACCCCTACTTCGGCGGTGCGGGCCCAGACCGCAACGCCTGCCTGCACTGCGGCGAATGCATGACGGGCTGCCGGCACAACGCCAAGAACACGCTGGTGAAGAACTACCTGTACCTGGCCGAAAAGCTCGGCGCGGCAATCCATCCGCTGACCACCGTGGTCGACGTGCGGCCGCGCCGCGACGGCGGGTACGACGTGATCACCCGTCGCACCGGGAGCAAGATCCGCCGGCGGCGCCGGACGTTCACCGCCGAGCAGGTGGTGTTCTCCGCGGCGGCACTGGGTACCCAGCGGCTGTTGCACCGGTTGCGCGACGGCGGCAGTCTGCCGCACGTCTCGCCGCGCTTGGGGGAGTTGTCGCGGACCAACTCCGAGGCGATCCTGGCGGTGCGGGCGCGCCGCGATGACGTGGATTACTCCGAGGGCGTGGCCATCACCTCATCCATCCACCCCGACGAGCACACCCACGTCGAGCCGTGCCGCTACGGCCACGATTCCAACCTGATGGGGTTGATGGGCACGGTCCTGGTCGACGGCCTGGACGGTGGGAGGCGCTGGCGGACCGGCATGAAAGAGCTTGTGCGGCAACGCCGGGACCTGCGGCGGCTGCTCAACCCGAAGCGCTGGTCGCAGCAGACCATCCCGCTGCTGGTGATGCAGACCCACGATAATTCGCTCACCACGTTCACCCGGCCCGGGCTGTTCGGCCGCCGCATGGTGACCCGGCAGGGGGTGGGCGAGCCGAACCCGACCTGGATCCCGGTCGGCCACGAGGTCGCCCGGCGGGCCGCCGAGCACACCGACGGGATCGCCGGCGGCGCCTGGGCAGATCTTGCGGACATCCCGATGACGGGACACTTCATCGGGGGCTGTGTGATCGGCGAGACCGCGGCCGACGGCGTGGTGGACCCGTATCACCGCATGCACGGGCACCCCGGGTTACACGTGATCGACGGCTCCACGATCACCGCGAACCTCGGCGTGAATCCGTCGCTGACCATCACCGCGCTGGCCGAGCGCGCCACGTCGCTGTGGCCGAACAAGGGCGAACCGGACCCGCGCCCGCCGGTCGGCTCCGGTTATGTTCGTGTCTCGCCGGTGGTGCCGGTCAATCCCGCCGTTCCGGCGAGTGCGCCTGGCGCTTTGCGCTCGGACCGGGACTACGCTCGGTAGATGCTCGCAGCGTTCGGATTCGAAACCCTGGGCGTGGTCGTCGGAGACATGTACTTCGTCGACCCGTCCCCGATGACAGGTCAGGAAACCCCGGAACGAGGGGTCCGGCTGGAACTCCGGCTGGTCGACCGGGCCGATCCGCAGGGGTCGATTTACGCCGGCATACCGATCACCTTCACCCGGCCGGTATGGCGGGTCGACCTTTTCGGCTCGACCGAGAGCCCGCCGGGAACGCTGGACCGCGCCCATCACCACCCCCGGTTCGATGGGTGGGAACCGGGACGCCGGCACTTCGTCCCGGAGCTGTCCGCCGACCCGGTGTCCTGGCTGGCGGGTCAGCTGGCCGACCCGGCCGGCGTGCTGGAGCGGGCCGGTGTCGACGTATCGGAGGTGACCGAGGCCGATCTCACGGGCCTGGCGGCGTCGGCGCCGGAGATTGTCGCCACCGTCAAGCGGATGCTCGACGGAGTGCGCGACGGCCAGTTGGCGCCGTCGCCCGCCGAGCCGGTCGCCGCGGCCCGCACCGGCTGGCTCTGAGTTCGTGGGACCCGTCATCATCGAGTGCGCCATCAACGGCGCCACCTCCAAGACGGCGAATCCCCATGTGCCGGTTGATCCCTCGGAGATCACCACGGACGCGTTGGCCTGCATCGAGGCGGGTGCGGCGATCATCCACAACCACATCGACCGTTACGGCATCACCGTCGAGCAGGCAGCCGAGCGCTACCTGCAGGCCTGGCGGCCGATCCTCGCGGCCCGGCCTGACGCCCTGCTCTACCCGACGATCCACTTCGGCGAGGGTTTCTCCATCTCTTACGAACACCTCGTCCCGCTCGCCGCGGCCGGTTTGCGCGTGGGGCTCGCCGACCCCGGGTCGGTCAACCTCGGTGGCACCGACGCCGCGGGCATACCTACCGGGAATCTGGTTTACAGCAACTCTTTTGACACGATCGCCAGGGCCTTCGAGATATGCCATCAAGCCGGGCTGGGTCCCAGTCTGGCCATTTATGAACCCGGCTTCCTGCGAACCACGCTGGCGTGGTGGCGCGCGGGCCAGCTGCCGCGGGGCGCGATGATCAAGCTCTACTTCTCCACCGAACTGGGGTATCTCGGAGCGCCCTTCGGGCTACCCCCGACCGAGCGTGCGCTGGAGGCCTACCTGGAATTGCTTGACGGGTGCGACATTCCGTGGGCGGTTTCGGTCGTCGGCGGTGACCTCTGCGCCAGTCCGGTGGCCAAGCTCGCGCTGCAGCGAGGCGGGCACCTGCACCTGGGGCTTGAGTTCTACCGCGGCGACCGCACCCCGACCAACGTCGAGTTGGTGGAAGAGGCCGTGGACCTCTGTGGGCGCTTCGGCCGGCCCGTCGCTTCGCCGGATGAGGCCGCGCAGATTCTCGGTCTCAAGTAAGCCCGATCACGATCCAAATCTGAAATTCACCTAAAAGTCCTGGTTAGCGGGTTGTTAACTGCTGTAGGTTGGGTGACCGTCGTGCTCATCAGGTTTTCGGGGGCCTGGGAGGTTTCGGATGTCGTTCATAACGGTGGTGCCGGACGTGGTGGCAGCTTCGGCGTTGCGGTTGTCCGGCGTCAGTGCCGGGCTAATTGACGCGAATGCCGTTGCGGCAGTAGCGACTACGGATGTACTCGCCGCCGGCGTCGACGAGGTGTCGGCCGCGATCGCGGCGCTGTTCTCGTCGCACGGCCATCAGTATCAGCTGCTCAACGCGCAGGCGGATGCGTGGAATGCCCGCTTCATGCAGACGCTGTCCGCCGCAAGCGGCAGCTATGCGGCGGCTGAGGCCAGTGGCGCGGCGACGTTGCAGACGCTTGAGCAGGATGTGCTGGCGCTGATCAACGCACCGACCAACGCCTTGTTGGGGCGTCCCCTGATCGGCCCCGGCGCGGACGGCACCACCAACGCGCAGGGGATCGGAACTCCCGGTGGTGCCGGCGGAATCCTGATCGGCAGCGGCGGTAACGGGGGTAACAGCACGGCGGCGGGCGCAGCCGGCGGTGCGGGCGGCGCAGCCGGCCTGATCGGCACCGGCGGCAATGGCGGGTCCGGCGGCTGGGGCGCGCTCGGCGGGGCCGGTGGCACCGGCGGCCTGCTGTACGGCAATGGTGGGTGGGGCGGTGCCGGCGGGCCAGTCGGCATCGGGGGCGCCGGCGGCAACGCCATCCTGTGGGGCACTGGTGGCGGCGGCGGGATCGGCGGCGAACTGGCGGCCGGCGGCGCCGGAGGCAGCGGCGGCTTCCTCGTCGGCAACGGCGGCGGCGGCGGGACGGGTGGGGTGCTCGGCGCCGGTGGCCTCGGTGGGAAAGCGGGCCTCCTCGGTACCGCGGGTGCTCAGGGTGCCGCGGGCGGTCAGCCCACCGTCGCGCTGACCTACACCAGCACCAACAACTACTCGACCATCAACCTCTCGGTCGGCGGCGCGCCGCCGATCGTCACTGAGGTCGACACCGGATCCGGCGGTCTCGTCATCCCGATCACCGAACTCGATGCGCAGACCATAGCCAACCTGGGCCCGTCGGTCGGCACCGGTTCGGTGGACTACGGCGGATTCCAGATCAATCACTACACCATCTACAAGGCGCCGGTGGACTTCGGCAACGGCATGCTCACCCAGCCGACCACCATCGGCGTCATCGACAAGGTGGAGGAATATCAGAACGGAAGTTGGGTGCCAGTGCCGCAGTCCGACTGGTCGAACCCGAAGTACGCCATCAGCGCGAACATGGGCGTGGGCGTCGGGGGTGCGGTTGACCAGGGCCTGACCAGCCCCCTGCACCAACTGCCGGGCGTGCTCAACCAGGGTTTCCTGATGAACGAACCCGCGGGTCAACTCCAGTTCGGTCCCAACCCGTTCACCCCCGTTACCTCCGTGTCCGGCGGCTGGTACTCCACCGCCCTGGGGGTCCAAATCACCTACAACGGAGTGAGTTCGGCTACCACACCGATCGTCTATCAGGGCGACGGGTACGCGGTGATCGATTCCGGTGGCCTGGGCGGCAACTTCCCGCACTACACGCTTCCAACGTCCCTCTCTCAGTTGACGGTCGGCGACAATCTGCCTGTGGGAACGACAGTTTCGGTGTATGCCACCGGTACCCAGACGTTGCTGTACACCGAGACGGTGACGGACACCATGAAGGCACTGGGCAATCAGCCGTATGTCTCGTCCGCGTCGGACGGGGCGAATACCGGGTATTACCCCTTCCTGCAAGGTCCGATCTACTTCTCCTACAGTCCTGCCGATCTCGGGACCGCGATCTGGAATTACCCGCCAAACAGCCCGTGAGACTCCTCGAAGTGGGTTGCGGTCCACTGCTTGTCGACGACGACGGCACTGTCCTGAAAGCCCACGGCATTCCCTATGCGACTGCCGAACGGTTCGCCGCGCCCATTCCCGCCCCGAGGCACCGCGAGCCGCGCGACGCGACCAGGCGCGGTGCGGCGTGCCCGCAGGCAACGTCGCGGCTCGACTTCGTCAACGGCCCGATCGCCGACAGCCTCGCCAAAAGTGAACAGTGCCAGGTACTCAGCGTCACGGCACCGCACGACGCGCAGGGCTTGCCGGTGATGGTGTGGTTCCACGGCGGGGCGTACATGTCGGGTAGCGGAGAGGCGCCCAAATATGACCCGGACGCGCTGGCCACGGAAGGGCGCGTCGTGGTCGTCACGGTCAGCTACCGGCTCGGCATCTTCGGATACCTCAACCCCGACGCGGACGGGGTAGCGAACCTGGGGTCGCGGGATCAGATTCTGGCGTTGCAGTGGACCCGGCGCTACATCACGGCGTTCGGCGGCGACCCAGCGCGCGTGACGATCTTCGGTCAGTCCGCGGGCGCAGATGCGGTGCTGTCATTGATGCTCGGCAGCCATACCGCGGGTCTGTTCCACCGCGCGATCCTGCAAAGCGCCCCGCTCGGTCTGCGAAAGGGTAGAGAGGCGATGACGGCCGCGATGCGGGAGGCGGTGACCGCGGTGCTCGCGGGTGTCGCCGCTGGCGAGGCCACCGTGGAACAGCTGCTCGACGCCCAGACTGCCGCTGTGACAACGGCACAACGATTCGGCTTGGTCGGCGGATTTCCGTTCGCACCCATCGCAGGCGTGGATCCGATGCCTGCCGCGGGCGACGAAAGCCGCGTACTCACGGACGTGGCCGGCCGGGTCGAGATACTCGTCGGCTACACCCGCAACGACGCTGACGCGTTCGTCGCCATGGACCCACGGGGGCAACGACTTCAACGGCTGGGCCGGCCGGGCCGGGTCATGGCGCGATTGCTCGGTCAAGTACTGACCAGGCGGATATTCGGCGGCCCCGCGCGTGGCCTTGCCAACTTCTGGACGTCGAGTGGCGGCGCCGCCGCGACCTTCCGGGTGGACTGGTCACCTCCTGGCGCGCCCTTTCGCGCGTGTCACTGCATCGAACTGCCGCTGCTGTTCGGCACGCCGGAGATCTGGGCCGACGCGCCGATGCTCGGTCCGGGACCCGACTCGATCGACACCGAGCTGGCTCGCAGGACGCGAGGTTACTGGGCCGCCTTCGCCCACCACGGCGTCGCCGGCTTAGCCAGGTCCTCGCTCCGAATCTGAGCGGGTCACCTTGTCGGCCAACGCTGCCAGCTTGGCGTCGAGTTGCTCTGCGGCGCTCAGCAATTCAGGATTCGGTTCGACGACCATCAGCGACGACGGCTTGACGTAGGTGAGGCTGCTGCCGTTCGGTTCGTCAAGGATGAGTAGCTCCACCGGGGCGAACAGGCCCGCGGTCACGTCGTGACGCAGCATGGTGATCGCGATCAGGGGATTGCCGAGGATGACGCGCAGCGCCCTGCGGTCGATGCCGGCATTGGGCAGCCAGGACCCATGGTCGATCAGCGCGAAAAGCATGAATCCACTTGGGCCGACGTGTGGTTCGACCCCGGCCTGATAGCTTCGCCAGCTGTCTGACGGCTTGGTGACTTCGGCAAGGGGTACCGGTTGATCGCCGATGTCGGCGAGCAAGGCTGTCACCAGTTCGTCATAGCTCTTGGCGCTGTCGTATCGCACACGTACGCCCTGGAAGGGGGTCTCAGACGCTGACATGTTCGACCGCCTCAGGGTGAATGGTCTCGTGCACGTGTGGGGTGGGAGTGCGATCGACCCGCAAGCTCAGGAGTTCGGGTCGGCTGTAGTGCCCGCTGGCATCCATCAGGATCTTGCGGGTGTCGATCAGCGAGAAGTCCAGGTCGGCCACGACCTCGCCTTCACCGGAGCGCAGCGGCTCGCCGAGGTACTCGCCCTGGGGCGAGATAATCGCGGTGAAGAAACCGCCCGAGATCGGTGCGGTGGGGCTGTCCGTGTCCGCCGCGATCTGTGCCTGCTGATCGGCGTCGAGCCAAGCGGTGGCATTGACGACGAACGCACCCGACTCCAGCGCATGGTTGCGCACGCTGATCTCTGTCTGTTCGGCGAACAGGTCACCCCCGAACGATCCCGGGAACATGGCCGAGTGGATCTGCTCGCCATCGGCGATCAGCGCGTACCGAGCCAGTGGGTTGTAGTGCTCCCAGCAGGCCAACTGACCGACGCGCCCGACAGCGCTCTCCACCGCGCGCAACCCGCTTCCGTCGCCCTGTCCCCAGACCATCCGCTCGTGGTAGGTGGGAGTTGTCTTGCGGCGCCGCTGAATCAGCGTGCCGTCGGCGTCGAACAGCAACTGTGTGTTGTACAGCGACCCTCCGTCGCGTTCGGTGACTCCGACCGACACCACCATGTGGGCGGTGCGGGCAGCCGCCCCGATCGCCTCGACGGACGACGACGGTACGGTCACCGCCTGCTCCATCAATCTCAGGTGTTGCGAACGCATTTGGAACGGCCGCTGGACGAAGGAAAAGTATGGGTAGTAGGGGATGACCGTCTCGGGGAAGGTCGCGAACTGGACGCCGCGGGCGCCCAGGTCCGCGATCTTAGCGACCACCTTGTCGACAGTGCCCTCCCGGCTGTACAGCACCGGACTGAGTTGCACTGCGGCAGCACGGATTACGGTCATCTCCCTACTCCCCCTTTCTCAGGCCCCCCTAGAGCCGCTCGATGATGGTGGCGTTGGCCATGCCGCCGCCCTCGCACATCGTCTGCAGCGCGTAGCGTCCGCCGCGCTGCTCGAGCGCGTTGACCATGGTGGTCATGATGCGGGCACCGCTGGCGCCCAGCGGGTGACCAATCGCGATAGCACCGCCGTTGACGTTGGTCTTGGCCAGATCGGCTCCGGTGTCCTGCGCCCATGCCAGTACCACGGGCGCGAACGCCTCGTTGACCTCGAACAGGTCGATGTCGGCCAGCGTCAGGCCGGCACGCTGCAGCACCCGTTCGGTGGCAGGTATGACGCCGGTCAGCATGTAGAGCGGGTCAGAGCCCACCGCGGTGGCCGTATGGATGCGGGCCAGCGGCTTCAGGCCCAGCTTCGCCGCCGCCTCGCTGCTGGTGATCATCACCGCCGCGCTGCCGTCGGACAGCGGGGAGGAGTTGCCCGGCGTGATCTGCCAGTTGATCTGCGGGAACCGCGCCGCCATCGCCTCACTGTAGAACGCCGGTTTGAGCCCGGCCAGGGTGTCGACGGTGGTGCCGGGCCGGATGATCTCGTCGGTGGACAGCCCCGCGATCGGGATGAGCTCGTTGTCGAACAACCCGTCCTTGGTGGCGCGGGCGGCCTTCTCGTGGCTGGCGGCGGAGAACTCGTCGAGCTGGGCGCGGGAGAATCCCCACTTCGCGGCGATCAGTTCCGCGCTGATGCCCTGCGGCACCAGCCCGTCGGGGTAGCGCCGCGCCATGTCCTCGCCGAACGGGTTGCTGCCCGGCAATACCGACGTGCCCATCGGCACCCGGCTCATCGACTCCACACCGCCGGCGATGACGATGTCGTAGGCGCCGGCGATCACGCCCTGGGCGGCGAAGCTGATCGCCTGCTGGCTGCTGCCGCACTGCCGGTCGACTGTGGTGCCGGGTACCGACTCCGGAAAACCGGCCCCCAGCAAGGCATTACGGGCGATGTTGACGGCCTGGTCGCCGACCTGCGTGACGGCGCCGGCGATGACGTCGTCGACCTGCGCGGGATCCACGCCCGAACGGGCCACCACCTCGCGCAGGCTGTGGGCCAGCAGATCGGCCGGCAGCACGCCGTGCAGCGCACCGTTGGCCTTGCCCTTGCCGACAGGGGTCCGAACTGCGCCGACGATCACGGCATCACGGGTCATGGCTCCTCCTTGAGTCCTTAGCAGCTGAGTATTGCTGTCTATACTCAGCTATAACACCTGGGTATACTGAAAGCAACCCAGTCCGGAGGTGACGTGCGTGACAATGCTGCAGGGGCCGCTTGCTGATCGGGAGTCGTGGTCGGCGGTCGGGGAGTGCGCGATCGAGAAGACGATGGCCGTGGTCGGCACCAAGTCCGCCATGCTGATCATGCGCGAGGCCTATTACGGCACCACCCGGTTCGACGACTTCGCCCGCCGGATCGGCATCACCAAGGCGGCGACGTCGGCCCGGTTGGGCGAGCTCGTCGACCTCGGGCTGCTGCAACGCCGCCCCTATCGCGAGCCCGGGCAGCGCAGGCGCGACGAGTACGTGCTCACCGAGTCGGGCATCGAGTTCATGCCGGTGGTGTGGTCGCTGTTCCAGTGGGGTCAGCGGCATCTGCCGGGCAAACACCGGCTCCGGCTGGAACACGTGGGTTGTGGCGCCGCAGCGGAAGTCCAAATCCGCTGTGCCGAAGGGCATCTCGTTCCCGCGGAGGAGCTGGGTATGCGGGTGGTCAAGTCTCCCTGAGGGTGGCCAGCAGCCGGCGTGCCGCCGCGACGCGACGCGGCGCCGTCCCGCTGAGCGCGTCCAGCGCGCATTCGGGGTCGGCCGGCGGCCCCATGTGCCCGCAGCCCCGCGGACAGTCTTCGATGGCTTCGGAAAGATCGGAGAATGCCTTCATCACGTCGTCGGGCTGAATGTGGGCCAGCCCGAACGAGCGGATGCCGGGGGTGTCGATCACCCAACCGCCATTCGACAGCGGAAGCGCAACCGACTGCGTGGAGGTATGCCGGCCACGCCCGATATCCGTCACCTGCCCGACCGCTCGATCCGCCTCGGGCACAAGGCGATTCACCAGCGTCGACTTCCCCACCCCGGAGTGCCCGAGCAGCACGGTGATCTTGTCGTCGAGCAGGTCGGCCACCGCCAGCAGCGGATCGTCGACACCCGCGGCAACGACCGTCAGGTCCAGATCCACGAACTGCTCGGCGAACGGTTCGGGCGGCGCGAGGTCGGTCTTGGTCAGGCACAGGATCGGCCGCAGCCCGCCGGCGTACGCGGCGATCAGCGCGCGGTCCACCAGGCCACTGCGGGGCGGCGGATCGGCCAGGGCCACCACCATCAACAGCTGGTCGGCGTTGGCCACCACCACCCGTTCGGTCGGGTCGGTGTCGTCGGCGGTGCGCCGCAACACCGTTCGCCTCGGGCCGCGCCGCACGATGCGGGCCAGGGTGTCGGTCCGTCCGGACAGGTCACCGACGATGTCGACGTCGTCACCGACGACGATCGGGGTGCGGCCGAGCTCGCGGGCCCGCATGGCGACCACGCGGCGCTCGGGGTCCCCGCCCAGCACGCACCCCCAGCGGCCGCGGTCGACACTGACCACCATGGCGGACTCGGCGTCGGCGTGCTGGGGGCGAGTCTTCGTCCGGGGCCGCGACCCCTTGCCGGACCGGACCTTGACGTCGGACTCGTCGTAGTCGCCAGGCCTCAATCGCCCACCATTTCGCGCCACAGCTGCGGGAACTCGGGCAGCGTCTTGGTGGTGGCGGCGATGTCGTCGACTTCGACGCCGGGAACCCGCAGCCCGACGATGGCACCCGCCATCGCCATCCGGTGGTCGGCGTAGGCGTGCCAGAGGCCGGGCCGCAGCGGCGTCGCGGTGATCACCAGGCCGTCGTCGGTTTCCCGGCAGTCGCCGCCCAGGCGGTTGATCTCGGTACTCAGCGCGGCCAGCCGGTCGGTCTCGTGTCCACGCAGGTGTGCGATCCCGGTCAGCCGCGACACCGATCCCGGGCGGGCCAGCGCGGCCAGCGCGGCCACCGTCGGTGTCAGCTCGCCGACGTCGCGCAGGTCGGCGTCAAACCCTTCGTAACCTGCCGTGCCCTGTACCTCCAGGGCCGAATCGCTCTGTGTCACAACCGCACCCGTCTTCTTCAGCAGGTCCAGGATGTGCTCTGCGGGCTGCACGCTGGTCTGCGGCCAGCCGGTGATGCGGACGGTGCCACCGGTCACCACCGCGGCCGCGAGGAACGCGACCGCGTTGGTCAGGTCCGGTTCGACCTCCCAGTGCCGCGCCTTGACCCGCCCCGGTAGCACCTGCCAGCGGTTGGCGACCGAATCGTCGACTTCCACGCCGGCCTGCCGCAGCATCGCCACCGTCATCGCGATGTGCGGCGCCGACGGCAGCGACGCGCCGGTGTGCTGCACGGCCAGTCCCTCGGTGAACGACGCGCCGGACAGCAGCAGGCCCGAGACGAACTGTGAGGAAGCGGAGGCGTCGATGGCCACGGTGCCGCCGGCTACCGCGCCGCTGCCCTGCACCCGGAACGGCAGCGCCGAACCGTCGACCGGGACACCCAGTCCGCGCAGCGCATCGAGCAGCGGGGCGATCGGCCGGGCGCGGGCCTGCTCGTCGCCGTCGAAGACGACCGGGGTCGCGGTCAAGGCGGCCAGCGGCGGCACGAAACGCAGGACGGTACCGGCCAGGCCGCAGTCCACCCGGGCGCCAGGCGCGGGGCCGATGCCGCCGCTGACCGTCAGGTCGGGCCCGGGGCCCTCGACGCGCAGGCCCAGTGTCTGTAGCGCGCCGATCATCAGGTCGGTGTCGCGGCTGCGTAGTGCGCCGGTGATGGTGGAGGTGCCTTGGCCCTGCGCGGCCGCCAGCGCGGCCAGTATCAGGGTGCGGTTGGTCTGGGATTTCGAGCCCGGAACGGTCACGGTCGCGTGCACCGGTGTCGGTGTGGACGGGGCCTGCCATGCGTTCACCGGTCCATCATCTCTTGTCGGGGTCATCTGCCACCATTGGAGATATGTGCGGACGGTTCGCAGTCACCACGGATCCGGCCCTGCTGGCCGAGAAGATCAAGGCAATCGACGAGGCCACGGGCTCCGATGAACGGGCCTCCGAGCCCAACTACAACGTGGCCCCCACCACGACGATCGCCACCGTGGTGACCCGCCACGACGAGCCCGACGATCAACCCACCCGCCGGGTGCGCCTGATGCGGTGGGGTCTGTTGCCGCCGTGGGTGAAGGCCGACGCTGACGGTAAGCCGGAAACCAAGGGTCCGCTGCTGATCAACGCGCGCGCCGACAAGGTCGCCACCTCGCCGGCCTTCCGGGGCTCCGCCAAGGGCAAGCGCTGCCTGGTTCCGATGGACGGCTACTACGAATGGCGCGCCAATCCCGACGGTGGGACCGCGAAAAAGGCAGGCAAGACACCGTTTTTCATGCACCGGCGGGACGGTGAACCGCTGTTCGCGGCCGGTTTGTGGTCGGTCTGGAAATCCGACAAAGAGGCGAAGCCGTTGCTCAGTTGCACCATCATCACCACCGACGCGGTGGGCGAGCTGGCCGAGGTCCACGACCGCATGCCGCTGATGTTGGGTGAGGGCGACTGGGATGCCTGGTTGAACCCGGACGCGCCGCTGGATCCCGAACTGCTGGCACGCCCGCCGGACGTGCGGGACATCGAGATGCGCGAGGTGTCCAAACTGGTCAACAACATCCGCAACAACGGGCCGGAGTTGCTGGAGCCGGCCGAGCCGGAGCCCGGGCAGATGACGTTGCTCTAGGCGCTGGCGTGCGACCTAGCATGCGTATGTGACCGGCAAATACACCCACACGTTCGAAGAAATCCAGGACCGCCCCGTCGCCGTGATCGGTGCGGGCACCCTGGGCCGTCGCATCGCGCTGATGATGGCGAGTCGCGGGGGACCGGTGCGGATCTACGCCCGGCGCGCCGAGCAGCGGGACGAGGCGGTCGGGTACGTCACCGAATCTCTGCCGAAACTGTTGACTGACAGAGGCTTTGGTGAGTTGGGTACCGCTGTCGGCGCCGCGACTCTGCCGGAGGCGCTCGACGGCGCCTGGCTGGCCGTCGAGTCGGTGCCCGAGCGGCTGGACATCAAGATCCCGTTGTGGGGCGACATTGACCAGGCCGCACCGCCGGGCACCATCTTCGCCACCAACTCGTCGTCCTTTCCGTCGCGGCTGATGGCCGAAATGTGCGCGACAAGACGCGCCTGTGCAACATGCACTTCAATATGCCGCCTGAGTTCAACGCTCTGGAACTGATGTCGGACGGCCAGACCGACCGTGGCCTGCTGGACACTCTGCTGGCCGTGCTGCCCGAATTCGGGGTGCATCCTTTCGAAGCCCGCAAGGAGTGCACCGGGTTCATCTTCAACCGGGTCTGGGCGGCCATCAAGCGCGAGTGCGTCGCCGTCGTCGCCGAGGGGGTAGCCCGCCCCGAAGATGTCGACGGCATTTGGAAGGTCAATTTTGGCTTCCCGGTGGGGCCGTTCCAGATGATGGACCTGGTCGGCCTGGACGTGGTGCTCGACATCGAGAACAACTACGCGCAGGAGTTTCCGCACCTGCCGCAGAGCGTGCGGGATCTACTGCAGTCTTACGTCGACGCGGGCAAGCTGGGCGTGAAGACGGGCGAGGGTTTCTACGACTGGGGAAAAACTCAATAGTGGGCGCGCACTTGAGCTTTGCCGGGGCCATCGTCGTCGGCGCCTTTCAGGGAGTCACCGAATTGTTTCCGATGTCCAGCCTCGGACATGCGAAGACCTGAACGTGACGGCGCCGCAGTCGCCCTATCTGGCGTTCATCGTCGGAGTTCACGTCGGGGCCGCCAGCCTGGTCTGGCCGGCCGTGCGCTGACACGTCACGGCAGCCGCTGATCTACTTCGAACGCGAGACAGAGTTCTGCGACGTCTTTGGGACGGGTGAGCGTCCTGCCGGTCAACTCCTCGATGCGACGCAGCCGGTGCCGCACCGTGTTCGGGTGGCAATAGATCTGTGCCGCAGTGTCATTGGCTGAGCCGCCGGCAGCCAGCCAGGCACGGAAGGTGTCGACCAGGATGGCCCGTTCCTCGGCCGGCATGCCGTCCAGCCGACCCAGTACCGAGGATCTGATGCGCGTCATGACCTCGGGTGCACTGACCGCCGCGAGGGCAAGCGGAGTGTCGTCGAACACGGTGACCAGGTCGGGGGAGTTACCGGCGACCGCCAGCCGGGCATAGCGCAACGCGTCTGCGGTCTCGGGCAGTTCGTGGAACGGCGGACTGATTCCGACCCGGGCCGCGGCTGCATGCCCAAGCACCTCCACCAGGGTGTTGAGGGTGTGCGCCGGTTCCCGAAGATGGACGATGCCGACCTGAAGTTCGGGCAGCAGTCGCCAGGCGGACCGAATGTCGCGGGCGGACAGCCTGTTCTCGATGGCCGGCAGGCCGAGCTTGCCGATCGCCGGCAGTTCCGCCGCCACCACGACGTACGGCCCCGAGGTGGGCAGCCGTAACAGGTCCGCAGCCTCCCACAGGCTCTGCCGGTCGGTCATCCGGCGCGACAGCAGCGCTTCCACCAGCGCCGAGCGTTCCTCCTCCCGCTCCAGGATCTGCACCGTCAGCTGTTCCCGGTAGGCGTCGCTCATCGCCTGGGTGAACCTCTCCTGGGCAAAGAAGACCCGAGAGGTCGCATTCAGAATGGAGTCGGTGGGTATAGCTGCCTCGCGTGCGACGGCGAGGGTCTGCTCCCACATGAAGCGAAAGCCGATCCGGTACGCGGTCATCACCGCCGGCAGCGGCACCCCGCTGATCGCCCGTGCGGTGCCGGTGCGCTCGGCGGGCGCCACGTCCGCGCCGCCGTCGGAATCACTGGCGAGCGAGTCGAAGATGAATGTCAGGTTGGCGACGCAGCTTTCGCGTACCTCGTCCTTCGACACGACGGTCCCGTCGCTGTAGGCGTCGATCTCGCGGCACAACTGTTCGGCCATGGCTTCACCCAGACTCGGAGCGCGGGCCAGCATCAGCCTGCCGAGTTCGATGACGTGTGGGTCCACCGTCGTGCCGACGCCCATGGTCAAACCTTAAGCCCGTTGTGCGCGGGAACACCGAACCGGGTTTCACGTTGTCGGCGGGGACATTGTCGTTCGAGGCCGCCGGCACGACGCTGGAGTCAGGCCCAGACAAGCACTTCCCGGAGGCAGACCCATGACCGCATTGAGCACCAATCTCGTTGTGTCGAAAGACCTTTACCCCGACCGCGTGGCCCTGCGCTGCGACGACCTGCAGTTCACCTTCGCCGAGTTCGACGCCGCGGCATCGCGGGTCGCGACCCTGCTCGAGCGGGCCGGCATCCAGCCCGGCGACCGGGTCGGCCTGATGCTGCCCAACACCCCCGCCTACGCCATCGCGTTCTTCGGAATCATGTACCGGGGCGCCGTCGCCGTGCCGATGAACCCGCTGCTCAAGTCCCGCGAGGTTTCCTACTACCTGTCCAACAGCGGTGCCACCGCGTTGTTCGCCACGCCCGCCTTCGCTGCGGAGGCCACCGCCGGGGCCGACGAGGTCGGAGCCCGGTGCTGGCTCGTCGACGACGCCGGACTGGCCGGGCTGATCGCCGACCTGCCCGCTCAGAACGGTCCGGTCCAGCGGGCCGCCGACGATGTAGCAGTCATCGTGCACACGTCCGGCACTACTGGAAAACCCAAGGGCGCCATGCTCACTCACGGCAACATCGGTCACAACGCCGACGTCACGGTGCGCACCCTGGCGAAGATCGGGCCCGACGATGTGGTGATGGGTTGCCTGCCGCTGTTTCACGTCTTCGGGTTGACGGGAGCGCTCAACAGCGCGGTGCGCGCGGGTGCGACGTTGACGCTGATACCCCGGTTCGACCCGCGCAAGGCGCTTGAGGTGATCGAGCGCGACTGCGTGACGGTCTTCGAAGGCGTGCCGACGATGTACTCCGCGCTGCTCGGTGCCGCCGACGCGGCGGCGGGGACGCGGACTCTGCGGACCTGCGTGTCCGGCGGCGCCGCCCTGCCCGTGCAGGTTCTCGTCAATTTCGAAACAACCTTCGGCTGCACCGTTCTCGAGGGCTACGGGCTCTCCGAAAGCTCCTCGGCGGCCGCCTTCAATCATCCTGACCGACCGCGCAAGCCCGGTTCCATCGGCACGCCCATCGACGGGGTGGAAATGCGGGTCGTCGACCTGAGCGGGGCCGAGGTTGCGCAAGGGGAGACCGGGGAGATCCAGATCCGGGGCCACAACGTGATGAAGGGCTACTGGAATCTGCCGGAAGCCACCCGGGCCACCATCACCGAGGACGGCTGGCTGCACACCGGCGACGTCGGACGTGTCGACGAAGACGGCTTCTACTACATCGTCGACCGCATCAAGGACCTGATCATCCGCGGGGGATACAACGTCTATCCCCGGGAGATCGAGGAAGTGCTCTACGAGCACCCGGCGGTGGCCGAAGCCGCCGTCGTCGGCATCCCGCACAACTCGCTCGGCGAGGAAGTCGGCGCCGCGGTCGCCCTGAAGAAGGACAGCGTGGTGACCGTCGAGGAACTGCGCGACCACGTCAAGAGCCGGGTCGCCGCCTATAAATACCCGCGCCTGGTCTGGCTCGTCGACGAGCTGCCCAAGGGCCCCACCGGCAAGGTCCAGAAGCGCGACATCACCGTCCCTACCACCGAAAGCACCCGATAACCATGGCCACTCAACACAAACCAGACGAACTGGCCGCCCCGCTGGACCTGTTGCTCACCAGCGCCACCCGGCCCTTCGCCAGTCGGATGATGCCCGACGCCACTTGGGCGCGGGTCGCCGGAAGCCTCGCGCAACAGCCGGGCGCCGTCGCGGACCGGGTCGGCACCCTGACCCGTGAACTCGGCAGAATCGCCGCAGGCAAGTCGCAACGCGCGCCGGCGCGGGCCGACAAACGGTTCAGCGACCCTGCGTGGCAGGAGAATCCACTGCTGCACCGAATCATGCAGGCCTACCTGGCCGGGGCCGAGACGGCCGGCGAACTGCTGGACGACGCCGCACTCGACTGGCGCGACAAGGAAAGGATGCAGTTCGTCCTCGACAACGTGGTCGAGGGGCTGGCCCCGAGCAACAATCCGCTGATCAGTCCGCTCGGCTGGAAGGCGCTGATCGACACCGGTGGGCTGAGCGCCGTGCGCGGCCTCAAAGCCTTTGCCCGGGACATGCTTTCGAAGCCGCGCGTGCCGGCGATGGTTGAGCCTGACGCCTATGTGGTGGGCGAGACGGTGGCCGTCACCAAGGGTGCCGTGGTGCTGCAAACCTCGATGTTCGAACTCATCCAGTACGCCCCGCAGACCGCGAAGGTACGGGCGATCCCGCTGCTCATGGTGCCGCCGGTGATCAACAAGTACTACGTCATGGACATCGCGCCCGGCCGCAGCATGATCGAGTACTTCGTCAGTCAAGGCCAACAGGTGTTCGTCATCTCATGGCGCAATCCACAGGCCAGGCACCGGGATTGGGGATTCGACGCCTACGGCGCGGCGATCATCGAGGCGATGGACGCCGTGCAGAAGATCGCCGGGACCGACAACACCCACCTGCTGGCCACCTGCTCGGGCGGCATCCTCGCCGCCATGACGGCTGCCCACCTGGCCGACATCGGTGAGGGCGACCGGGTCGCGGGCCTGACGCTGGCCGTCACCGTCCTCGACGAGACCCGGGCCGGCGTAGCCGCGGCGGCGATGAGCGAACGGGCGGCGCAGGCCGCGATTCGGGTGTCGGCCAAGAAGGGATTTCTCGACGGCCGCGACATGGCGGAGATGTTCGCCTGGCTACGCCCCACCGATCTGGTGTGGCGATACGTGGTGAACAACTATGTCCAAGGTCGTAAGCCCGCGGCGTTCGACGTGTTGTTCTGGAACGCCGACACCACCCGGATGGCCGCCGCGCTGCACCGCGACATGGTGTTGATGGGGCTGCGGAACGCGCTGCTGACCCCCGGCGCGGTGAGCATGCTGGGTAGTCCGGTCGACCTGGGCAAGGTCACCTCGGACGCCTACGTGATCGGCGGCGTCGCCGACCACATCTCACCGTGGCAGGCCACCTATCGCAGTGCGCGCCTGCTGGGCAGCAAGGACAACAGTTACGTGTTGTCCACCAGCGGTCACATCGCGGCCCTAGTCAACCCGCCCGGCAATCCGAAGGCGTCCTACCGGGTCGGTCCGGTGGGCGAGGAGGATCCACAACAGTGGCTCGACACCGCCGAGAAATTCGCCGACTCCTGGTGGCCGCATTACGTGGCCTGGCTGGCCGACCGCAGCGGGCCCGAGATCGACGCTCCGAAAGCCCTGGGCGGGGAGGGCCTTCCGCCGCTGGGACCGGCGCCCGGCAGTTATGTGATGGAAAAGTGAGCCACTACGTCACGGCGGGCGGCCAGCGGATCCGGGTCGAGGTTCGGCCCGGAACCGGGGTGCCGCTGGTGCTGTGCAACGGTATCGGCGCCAGTCTCGAGGTACTGGACCCGCTGGTCGAGCAATTCGGTTGTCCGGTAATCAGATTCGACGTCCCGGGCACCGGGGGATCGCCGACTTCGCCGCTGCCCTACGGCTTTCCCTACCTCGCCTGGGTATTGGGTCGGGTGCTGACGAAGCTGGATTTCGGCGTGGTTGACATCCTCGGCCTGTCCTGGGGTGGCGCGCTGGCGCAGCAGTTCGCGTTTCAGAATCCGCGGCGGTGCCGGCGGCTGGTCCTGGTGGCGACCGGAACCGGAGCGCTGATGGTGCCTGCCCACCCGCGCGTGCTGGCGAAAATGGTTACCCCGCGCCGCTTCTCGGATCCCGATTACGCGGCCTACATCGCCGGTGAGCTCTACGGCGGTACCGTCCGCGCTCATGGTGAGGACGTGGCGCGGCTGTTCGTCAAGCAGTTGCATGCCGGCTCCAAGGTCGGCTACCTGCATCAGCTGCTCGCGGGTTCGGTGTGGACCAGCCTGTTCGCGTTGCGGGCGGTGCGGCAGCAGACGTTGATCGTGGCGGGCACCGACGACCCGATCATCCCGGTGATCAACGCGCACATCATGCACCGGTTGCTTCCCCATTCCCGTCTGCACCTGCACGCGGGCGGGCATATCGACGTGGTGCACAACGCCGCCGAGCTGGCGCCCGTCATCGAGGGTTTCCTGACCGCTAAGCCTGGATCGGGGCGGTGACGGCGCCGGTCAACCGGATCAGATCCTGCGGCGCAACCGCCACGTCCCAACCGCGGCGGCCCGCGCTGCAGTACACGGTCTCCCAGGCCAGCGCTCCGGCATCCAGCACGGTCGGCAGCCGCTTGCGCTGCCCGAACGGGGACACCGCACCCAGCACGTAGCCGGTGGTCCGCTCGGCGACCGCGGGTTCGGCCATGGCGGCCTTCCCGACGCCCAGCGCCCCGGCGGCTGCCTTCAGCGACAACTTCGACGACGCCGGCAGGATGGCCACCGCCAGGCCGCCGGGCACCGCGATAATCAGCGTCTTGTAAATCTGTTCTGCCGCAATGCTTCCCGACTCAGTCAGCGCACTGACCGCTTCGGCGCCGAAAGAGCGTTCGCGGGAATCGTGGTCGTACTTCACCACCTGGTGCGGCACACCGGCTTTGGTCAGTGCCGCCAAAGCCGGTGTCGCGGCGGCCGTCACGTCAGGGCTGGGTGTACCCCGGCGGGTTGACGCCGTCCACCCAGAAGTCGACGCCGAGCTTCCCGCCCGGCACGCAGTCGTAGACCGACAGGTCGCTGACGCCGGACTCGAGCAGCACGTCCTCGCACAGCGCCATGTTGCCGGTGTACTCCCGCGAGGGCTTGTTGAGGATGACGTAGGCGGCGTCGGAGTACACCTCGGGCTTGCGGGCACGCGCCATCGCCTCGTCGCCGCCGAGCAGGTTCTGCACCGCTGCGGTGGCCACCAAGGTGCGCGGCCACAAGGTGTTGGACGCGATGCCCTCTTGGCGCATCTCCTCCGCGATTCCCAAGGCGCACAACGTCATACCGAACTTGGCCATCATGTACGCCGTCGGCTTCAGCCACTCCTTGCCCAGCAGGACCGGGGGCGACAGCGTCAGGATGTGCGGGTTCTCCCGGCCCTTCAGGTGCGGGAGACAGGCCTGCGACACGGCGTAGGTGCCGCGCACCTGGATTCCGTTCATCAGGTCGAAGCGCTTCATCGGCACTTCGAGGATCGACCCCAGGTTGATGGCCGAGGCGTTGTTGACGCAGATGTCGATGCCACCGAACTGCTCGACGGTCTTGGCGACGGCGGACTCCACCGAGTCCGGGTCGCGGACGTCGCCGACGATCGGCAGGGCCTGTCCGCCGGCTTCCTCCAGTTCCTTGGCGGCGGTGTACACCGTGCCGGGAAGCTTCGGGTGCGGCTCGGCCGTCTTTGCGATCAGGGCGATGTTGGCGCCGTCTTGGGCGGCGCGCTTGGCGATCGCCAGGCCGATACCGCGGCTGGCGCCGGAGATGAACATGGTTTTGCCGTTGAGAGACATGGCCGTCACATTAACGCCACCTGCCATTGAGCCCGTGCGCGGGATCACACGCCGGAAATAGCGCGCCGGAAATTGCCGTTATGTGAGGCGGTGACTGCACGGTTCGGTGGCGGCCTTTAGATTGAAGGAGGGAGTTCGGTGTCAACTGCGACGAGCCTCTTGGGTGCGGAGCGGTTGGATCGCTTCCTTGCGAGTCCGGCGGCGTGGTTTGCGCGCCCCGGCGACACCGCAACCGAAGGGACCGTATTAATCAAGATGGCCGACATCGATGGCGAGACCGGGCTAGACGGTGCCACGAACGGGCCGCCCAAGCCTGACGAGACCGACGCCGAGCTGACGGCGCGCTTCGAACGCGACGCGATTCCGCTGCTCGACCAGCTCTACGGCGGTGCGCTGCGCATGACGCGCAATCCGGCCGATGCCGAGGACCTGCTGCAGGAGACGATGGTGAAGGCGTACGCCGGATTCCGTTCGTTCCGCGAGGGCACCAATCTCAAGGCGTGGCTGTACCGGATTCTGACCAATACCTACATCAACAGCTACCGCAAGAAACAGCGGCAGCCGTCGGAGTATCCGACCGAGGAGATCACCGACTGGCAGCTGGCTGCCAACGCGGAGCACACCTCGACCGGACTGCGCTCGGCGGAGGTCGAGGCACTCGAGTCGCTGCCGGACACCGAGATCAAAGAGGCGCTGCAAGCGCTGCCGGAAGAGTTCCGGATGGCGGTTTACTACGCGGACGTCGAAGGTTTTCCGTATAAAGAGATCGCCGAGATCATGGGAACGCCGATCGGTACCGTGATGTCCCGGCTGCACAGGGGCCGCCGTCAGCTGCGCGAGTTGCTGGCTGACGTGGCCAAGGATCGTGGTTTCACCCGCGGTGAGCAGGCACACGAGGAGGTGTCGTCATGAGTGAGTCCTGCGGCCGACCCAGCGAGCACGATGACCACGGTGCCTTCGGCTGTGCCGAGGTGATCGCCGAGGTATGGACGCTGCTCGACGGCGAGTGCACCCCTGAGAAGAAGGAAAGCCTGCGCCGGCACCTCGAGGCATGCCCCGGATGCTTTCAGCATTACGGCATCGAGGAGCGGCTCAAAGCCCTGATCGCGACCAAATGCAGTGGTGAGAAGGCGCCCGACACGTTGCGCGAGCGCCTCCGGCTGGAAATCCGCCGGACGACGATCGTCCGGGGAGAGTTTCAGGCCTGAGGTTTAGGCGTTGGGGCGCTTGCCGTGGTTGGCCTTGCTGTGCTTGCGGTCACGCTTCTTGCGGCCACGCTTGGCCATGATGGAACCTCGTTTCGTCTGAATGAGCTGGGCGGCACACCGGCCGCCGGGTTGCCCTCCAGTGTCTCATGAGACCGGCGACGCGCCCTCATTAGCCCGCGCGGCGCCACCCCGACCCGCCTTATGGTTCGATATACGCAGAATCGGCCGATACGAGTGGGGTGATGATGTCCGAGGAGGTCCGCGCCGAGATCGTGGCCAGCGTGCTCGAAGTCGTGGTCAACGAAGGCGACCAAATCGGCCAGGGTGACGTCGTGGTGCTGCTGGAATCCATGAAGATGGAGATCCCGGTGCTGGCCGAGGTCGCCGGAACCATCAGCAGGGTGAGCGTTGCCGTCGGTGATGTGATCCAGGCCGGCGACCTTATAGCCGTGATCAGCTAGCCGTCAGGCGTCACTCACTGCATGTCCACTCTCGGTAATCTGCTCGCCGAGCACACCGTTCTGCCCGGCAACGCCGTCGATCACCTGCATGCCGTGGTGGGGGAGTGGCAGTTGCTGGCCGACCTGTCCTTTGCCGATTACCTGATGTGGGTCCACCGGGACGACGGCATGCTGGTGTGCGTGGCGCAGTGCCGGCCCAACACCTCGCCTACGGTGTTGCAGACCGACGCGGTCGGCAGCGTCGTCTCGGCCGACCGGCTGCCGCTGGTCGCTGAAACGTTCAGCTCCGGGGTCGCTATCCAGGAAAGCGAAGCGGCAGAAAACCATTCGTGGCAATTGCCTGGCCCCAACATCGTGGCGTCCCCGGTCCGCTACGGCGGCCAGGTGGTGGCGGTGCTCACCCAGCACCAGACTGAACTGGCCGCGCAGCGCATGTCGGGCCACCTGGAAACCGCGTACCGGGAGTGCGCCGTCGACCTGCTGCACATGATCGCCGAGGGCACCTTCCCCGACGTCGGGGACGTCGCCATGTCCCGTTCGACCCCGAGGGCGGGTGACGGCTTCATCCGGCTCGATGTGGAGGGCATCGTCGCCTACGCCAGTCCCAATGCGTTGTCGGCCTACCACCGGATGGGCCTGACCAGTGAACTGGAAGGCCACAACCTCATCAAGGTCACCCGTCCGCTGATCTCGGACCCGTTCGAGGCGCAAGAGGTTGCCGAACACGTGCTCAACCTGCTGGCCGGCGGGTCCAGCATGCGGATGGAGGTGGACGCCGGCGGCGCCACCGTGCTGCTGCGGACGCTGCCGCTGGTGGTCCACGGTGAGAACGTGGGCGCGGCGATCCTGATCCGCGACGTCACCGAGGTGAAGCGGCGGGACCGCGCGCTGATTTCCAAGGACGCCACCATCCGTGAGATTCACCACCGGGTGAAGAACAACCTGCAGACGGTGGCGGCCCTGTTGCGGCTGCAGGCCCGCCGCACCGTCAACGCCGAGGGGCGCGAGGCTTTGATCGAGTCGGTGCGCCGGGTGTCGTCGATCGCGCTGGTGCACGACGCTCTGTCGATGTCGGTGGACGAGCAGGTGAATCTGGACGAGGTCATCGACCGGATCCTGCCGATCATGAACGACGTGGCCTCGGTGGACCGGCCGATCCGGATCAACCGGGTGGGCGACCTGGGGGTGCTGGACTCCGACCGGGCGACGGCGCTGATCATGGTGATCACCGAACTGGTGCAGAACGCGATCGAGCACGCGTTCGATCCGTCGGCCACCGGGGGATCGGTGACGATTCGCGCCGAACGCTCGGCGCGGTGGCTGGACGTCGTGGTGCACGACGACGGGCGTGGCCTACCGGACGGGTTCAGCCTGGAGAAGTCGGACAGCCTGGGGCTGCAGATTGTGCGGACGCTGGTGTCCGCGGAGCTGGACGGCTCCCTGGGGATGCGAGAAGGCCCCGACCGCGGCACCGACGTGGTGCTGCGGGTGCCGATCGGCCGGATGGGGCGGTTGCTGGTTTAGGCGGGCAGCAATACGGCCCCGATGAAATCGGGGCCGTAAAGCTGCTTAGCTGAGTTGTCAGACTCCGCTGCGGGCCTTCGTCCGGGCGTTGCGACGCTTGAGTGCGCGCCGCTCGTCTTCGCTCATCCCACCCCAGACGCCCGAGTCCTGACCAGTATTCAGAGCCCATCCGAGACACTCTGTGGTCACCGGACACCGATTACAGACCAGTTTCGCGTCAGCGATCTGCGCGAGTGCCGGGCCGCTGTTCCCAACCGGGAAGAACAGCTCCGGATCCTCGTCACGGCAGACCGCCCTGTGGCGCCAATCCATTAGTTGCTACTCCTCACTAAGTGCGCAGCACTGCGCACGGGCATTTTTCTTCTTGGCTGTTGAGCGTGCTCAAGAAAGGTTTCCGTACCTCTGCATATTTCTGCATGCAACCTTTTGATCGTTTCACAGGCTCAACAGATGTCAATAGTGTTACGCGGGCCCGTGGGGTATCTCACTTCATCGAACTCTTACACAAGCCCTTACTCCGTTGTACTACACTACTCGGGAAATTTCGCCCCACATTTTTGTCGCGGGCTTGTCACATCTTCGATTTCCGCAGGTCGGCGACGTTATTTTGGCGGAGGCGCGACGACCGCCAAGGCGGCCGGTACGGCCCGGAAGGTCATGGTTTCGCGCAGCCCGAGGTATTCTCCGTCGTACTGACAGGCGGCCGGCCCCGCCATCGTGCTGACGCGGATGTGGCTGATGTCATCGTCCCGGATGAGCTGTTCGGCTTCCAGCTTCGGTCGCTTGGCGAGCAGCTGGCGCAGCAGTCGCAGGGTAGGTATCAGCTTCATGCTGGTGAGCGCGAACAGCCCCAGGCCGGTCTCGAAGCTGCAGCCCGGGTTGGTGACCATCGGCCGGTCGTCGCTGTAGGTCCACGGGCTGGTGTTGGACACCCAGACGAAGTGGACGCCGGAGACGGGCTCGTGGTCGGGCCGCTCCAGGATCAGGTTGGGCTCGCGGCGGCTGAACCTCACCGAGACCGGGGTGGCCACCCGCCAGTAGCGCAGCGGGGTGATCTTGTGGCCCTTCTTCCGCTCTTCTTCGACTGCCTGGACCACTTCCGCGTCTACGCCCATGCCGGCGTTGACCAGCGCGTATATCTCGCCGCAGTCGATCAGGCTGATGCGGCGCCACTCGTGGTGGCGCTCGTAGGCGTTCAGCAGGGCGATGAGCTGGTCGGTCGCGCCGGAGGCGTCTCGCGGGATGCCCAAAGCCCTGGCCAGTACGTTCGCCGATCCGCCGGGGATGATGCCCAGCGCCGGAACCGGTCCTGCCGGGGCGGAGCCGGGCCGGCCGAGCATGCCGTTGACCACCTGGTTGACCGTTCCGTCGCCGCCGTGCACGACGACGAGATCGAACTCGTCGGCGACGGCCTTGCGTCCGAGCTCCTCGGCGTGACCGGAGTAGTTGGTGAGCTCGATGGTGAGGTCGAGCCGATTGCCCAGGGCGTGCCCCACCAGTTGGCGGGCGCTCGGCGTGATGGTGGTGGCAATCGGATTGACGATCAACATGGCACGCATGACGTTTGAGCTTAGGCGTGACGACGATGCGGGCCGGGACGGGCCGCTGAGGAGAAGCGCGATTGTGATGGGGCGTGACGACGATGCGGGCCGGGACGGGCCGCTGAGGAGAAGCGCGACGGGCCGCTGAGCTTCATTCGACCCGTTCGGCACCAGAATCTGCGTTCCCGCGCGATACTCACCCAGAGGACCGCGGCCAACGCCCACCGGCCGCGCTGCCTGTTGGTCCCGACGCCGCCGGAGGGAGTGCATGGAGTTGCGAGTTCCGGTTACACCAACCAGCCACCGGCGCAATGGCTCTCGCGTTGTCTAACCCCGACGGCGCGCGAGGGGTAGATGACCGTCCTCGCCCGATGGTGGGCTCCTTCGTGGATGCCTGTGTTGGTCTGGATTCGGACGGTCGCGTGCTGGAGTGGAACGGCGCCGCGACCGCGATGTTGGGCTGGGCCGCGGCGGAAGCGGTCGGGCAGCCGCTGGCGGAGCTTCTGCGAGTCTCTGCCGGCGAGCAGAGCGGCTTGGCGTTGCAGGCCCTGGTGGACTGCTTGCGCACCGGCCGGTCGCCGGTTGTCGGCAACGTCGTTGCACAGGTAGTTCGCGCCAAAGACGGCACCGAACTACCCGTCGAAATGGTCGTCCTCGCGGTCCGTTCTGCGCCGAGTGTGACGTTGCATGCACTCGTTCGCGACATGACCGGGGTGTCTGGGGACCGAGCTGTTCAGTGCAGTACCCCGACCATGTTCAAGGCCGTGTTCGATAGCGCGCCGATCGGTATTGCCGTTGTCGGTCTGGACGGCAGCTTCCAGTGGGTCAACCGGGCGCTGTGTCGCATCACCGGATACCACGAGCAGGAACTGACCCGGTTGACGTTCCAGGACATCACCTTCCCCGACGATCTCGACTCGGACCTCTATGAAGCCACCCGGCTGCTGCACGGTGAGATCACCAGCTATCAGATCGATAAGCGCTACTACGCCAAGGACGGACACCTGATCTGGGTCCACCTCTCGGCTTCGATGGTCCGCGACGCGGACGGTCAGCCTCTGCACTTCATCTCCCACATTGAGGACATCTCCGCTCGCAAACGCGACGAAGAACTCCTCCGGCACCAGGCGACTCGAGACCCCTTGACCGGAGTGCTCAACCGCGCGCAGTTCGCCGAGGAACTCGCCCAGCACGGCGCGCTGCTCAGCCGTCATGGCTATCAGGGAGAGGCGGCGGTGTTGATGATCGACCTCGACGGCCTCAAGCGGATCAACGATCAGTACGGCCACGCGGCCGGGGACGGCTACATCGAGAGCGTGGCCCAGATCATCAGCTGCCAGCTACGCCTGTCTGACGTCTTCGCCCGCATCGGCGGCGATGAATTCGCCGCTCTGCTGCCCCACACCTCCGCCGACAAGGCTCGCCAACTGGCCTGCACGCTGGTGGAGCGGGTACGAACGCACTCGCCCGGGAGCGTCACGATCGGCGTCAGCATGATCACCCCCGGGCAACTGGGCAGTGATGCCCTGCATCAGGCGGACCAAGCCATGTACCAGGCAAAACAACGGGGCGGCGGCTGCACTTTCGGCCCCTGACGCCAACCCTGGGCAATCTCGGCCCGCGCGGCGCAGCCTGACTACGCTGGCGCTGTGACCGTTCCCGCCCCGTCCGTCGTCCGTCGAGCCGGATTCATCGTCGCGGCCCAAGGTGTCGCTGGGCTCGTAGTGGCCGCGATCCTCGTTGTCCGTGGGCTCGCCGGAGCCGATCAGCATGTCGTCAACGGACTGGGCACGGCGGCGTGGTTCGCGGTGATCGGGGCCGGGGTGCTGGCGGCCGGGCTGGCCCTGGTGAGGGGCAAGCGCTGGGGCCGGGGACTGGCCGTGTTCACACAGTTACTGCTGCTGCCGGTGGCCTGGTACCTGGCGGTCGGTTCGCACCGGCCGGTGTTCGGCACTCCGGTGGCGCTGGTGGCGCTGGTGACCTTGGCGCTGCTGTTCAGTGGGCCGGCGGTGCGGTGGGCCGCCGGGCGGGATCAGCCCGGTCCGGCCAGCGCGGCCAGTTCGGGCCCCGACACCCGGTAGGTGGTCCACTCGGTCTGCGGCCGCCCGCCGACGCCGTCGTACAGCGCGATTGCGTCGGTGTTCCACTTGAGCACCGCCCACGACAGCCTGCTGTAGCCGTTGCGCACGCATTCGGAGGCCAGGGCCGCGAGCAGCCCGCGGGCCAAGCCGCGTCTACGAAAGCGCGGTCGCACGTAGAGGTCCTCGAGGTAAACGCCCGCCACCCCGTCCCAGGTGGAGAAGTTCAGAAACCACAGGGCCATCGCGGCGATCTGGCCGTCGCACTCGGCCACGTGTCCGTGCACCGTCGGCGCGTCTCCGAAAAGTGCTGCAGTGATCTGCTTTTCGGTCACGGTGCACTCGTCGGCGGCGTGCTCGAACTCGGCGAGCTGGTGGATCATGGCCGTGATGTCGGCAACGTCGTCCGGTGTGGCCCGGCGGATCTGCTCGGTCACTGCTGCACTCCCAGTGCTCTCAATATCGTCGCGAATTTCGTGGTGGTTTCCGCGACTTCGTCGTCGGGATCGGATTCGGCGACGATGCCACCGCCCGCCCGGGCCAGTGCGGTGCGGCGGTCGGCCGACAACTCGGCGCACCGGATCGACACCACCCAGTAACCGTCGCCGCGTGCATCGCACCAACCCACCGCTCCGGCGTAGAACCCGCGGTCGCCCTCCAAGGCATCGATCAACTCGACCGCCTGTCGGGTCGGCACCCCGCCGACCGCCGGGGTGGGGTGTAGCGCCAGGGCCAGATCGATTGCGCTGGTTGAAGTATCGCGAAGGTGGCCGACAATCGGGGTGCACAAATGCCAGACGGCCGCGGTGCGGCTCAGTTGCGGTTCGGCGGCGATGGTCAGGTCGTCACACAGCGGCTCGAGCGCCGCGCGCATGGTGTCGATGACCAGCTGGTGTTCGTGGCGATTCTTGTCGGATCCGGCCAGCGCGGCGCCATTGGCCGCGTCGGTGTCGGGGTCATCCGAGCGGGGCGCTGAACCGGCGAACGGCCGGCACACGACCTGTTCACCGGATCTGGCGACCAACAGTTCCGGGCTGGCGCCGACCAGGGCCGCCCCGGTGTAGGCCGGGCCGGCCGCACTCAGGTCGGTGAGGAAGCCGTACGCCGTCGGGTCGGCGTCGACGAGGCGTCGCAGGACGGCGCGGCCGTCGACGGGTGCGTCGGCGGACAGCCGCAACGCGCGGGCCAGCACCACCTTGCGCAGCGGATTGTCCGGCGCCCCAAGCTGTTCGCGGGCGCGCCTGATGCGGTCGCGATGCTCGTCACTGGGCGGTACGGCGGCGCCGATGTGAACGGCCGGCAGCGGATCGGTCGGCCAGTCGGGCAGCGCATCGATGCGGCGCAGTGTGTCCGGGGTCAGTAGCGCTGCCGGTCGCGTGACATCGAAAGGCAACGCGCCCAACACTATTGAGGCCCGACCCGTGTGCAGTGCCGCTTGCGCCGAGGCAATGTCGGGGAAGCTGTCACGGGCCCGATCGGCGACCAGCGTCCCCCGTGGCCCGGTCAGCGCAAACGCCGGTTCGGGGCTCACGCGATCGCAGACGGTTTCGGATGGCAGCTCAAGCCGAGCTGAGCGAGTTGCCGGATGCCGTGCTCGAACCCGCAGATCGCGATGGTGGCGGTGGGCATGCCGAAGCGGCTGCCCTCGCGCAGATCGAACTGGCACCACCGGGTGATGACTGCGCGGGAGAAGTGGCCGTGGCTCACCAAGAGCACGTCGCGTGACTCCATGTTCTCCAGCGCCAGAGCGATGGCCCGGTCGGCACGATCGCTGACCTGTGCGACGCTTTCGCCCCCGGGACAGCCGTGCGTCCACACCAGCCAGTCCGGGTCGGTTTCGTGGATCTGCGGAGTGGTCAGTCCCTCATAGTCGCCGTAGTCCCACTCGGCGACCAGCGGCGTGACCTGGTCGACGATGAGTCCGGCCAGGTCGGCGGTGACCAGGCTCCGGCGGCGCGGGCTGCAGATCACCATCGGGCGCTTGAGGTGAAGGTCGCCCAGCACCACCCCGGCGAACTCCGCCTGTTCCCGGCCGGCGCCGGTCAGCTCGATGTCGGTGCGGCCGGTGTGCTGCCCCGATTTCGACCATTCGGTCTCCCCGTGGCGCAACAGCACCAGCCGGTGATCTTGTACGCCCATGCTCGCGATTCTGCCCGAGACACGCCGAGAGCCGTGCCGGGCCCGCCACCCGAACGAGGCAACGGGTTCCGTGCCAGGATGGGCACTGTGAGTGACATGCGGGTACTGGCGGTAGCCAACCAGAAGGGCGGTGTGGCCAAGACGACGACGGTCGCTTCCCTCGGTGCGGCGATGGTGGACGAGGGAAAACGAGTGCTGCTCGTCGATCTGGACCCCCAGGGGTGTCTGACCTTCTCGTTGGGCCAGGATCCGGACAAGCTGCCCGTCTCCGTCCATGAGGTGCTGCTCGGCGACGTCGAACCGAGCGCCGCGCTGGTGACGACGGACGAGGGAATGACGTTGCTGCCGGCCAACATTGACCTTGCGGGTGCTGAGGCGATGCTGCTGATGCGGGCCGGACGCGAGTACGCCCTCAAGCGGGCGCTGGCCAAGCTCGCCGACGATTTCGACGTGGTGATCATCGACTGCCCGCCTTCGCTTGGGGTGCTCACGCTCAACGGGCTGACCGCCGCGGACGAGGTCATCGTGCCGCTGCAGTGCGAGACGCTGGCGCACCGCGGGGTGGGTCAGTTCCTGCGCACCGTGGCCGACGTCCAGCAGATCACCAATCCGAATCTGCGGTTGCTGGGGGCCCTTCCGACGCTCTACGACTCGCGGACCACTCACACCCGCGACGTGCTGCTCGACGTCGCCGATCGCTACGAGCTGCCGGTGCTGGCGCCGCCGATTCCGCGAACGGTGCGCTTCGCCGAGGCCAGCGCGTCGGGATCGTCGGTGCTGGCGGGCCGCAAGAACAAGGGGGCGCTGGCCTATCGGGACCTGGCCAAGGCGCTGCTCAAGCACTGGAAGACCGGCAAGGCGCTGCCGACCTTCGCAGTGGAGTACTAATTCCCCGCGAGCAGACACAAAATCGCCTCGGAGCGCACGCTCCCGGGTGATTTCGTGTCTGCTCGCGCAGGTGAGTCAGCCCAGCGCCACCAAGGTGTCGCCGCGCTGCTCGAGCACCCGCGAGCCTGACACCGCCGGGATCACCGCGGTACTGATCGGCTGCCGCTCCACCGGGATATAGCGGCTGGCCTCGCCGTTCACCGGGTCGTACACCCCGAGCGCACCGGTCACCGGCACCAGCAGCTGACCGGCCATCATCACCCCCGGGCCGAGCGGGGCGGCGGTCTCGCCGGCCGCGATCGTGTAGCGGGCGGTCAGAGTCGTCGCGTCCAGCACCAGCAGCGCGTCACCGGTCCACCAGGTGATCAGGTTCCCGGTATTGGAGACCACCGACGACGCCGAGGGCGGGCCGGTCAACAGCGTGCTCGACACCGTGGTGCCGGTTTCGTCGACCACGTCGAGGCGCGGTTGCGGTGTCGGCAGGTACACCGCGGCGCGGTTCTGGGAGACCAATACCACCCGTGCGCCGGTGCCGGGGCGCACCCCGGATTCCTGAACCACCTGCTGTTGCGGCTCGTCGTCCTCCTTGCCGGGTCGCAGCAGGATCAGCTTCAGGTCGGCTTGGTTCGCGCAGGCCTCGAGCACCGCCACCGAGGACGAACTGGCTGCCGCAGATTCCAGGGTGCAACCCGAGTGCAGGCCCCGGTTCACCGGCTTCACGCGGGCGTCGGTCTCGCCGTAGGCCATCATCCGGACCATGTCCGAGCGCCACATCTCCAGCCGGGTGTCGCCCGCCGACAGCACGGTGGTGCCGTCCGAGGACAGACGCACCGCCGGATCGGCGTAGCTGCTGCGGGCCGGGCCACGGCGCCCGGTTGATCCCTCGATGGTGCTGACCTGACCGCAGCCCCGGTCGTCCTTATAGACGGCGACTGCGTAGTGGTAAACCCAGGTCACCCCGCACAGGTCGGTATCGCGCGAGTAACTCCACTGGACCTGACCCGTGCCGGGGTCGCGGCCCTGGACCTCGCGACCATTGCCGGTGGCGATGGTGCCGCCCACCACGACGGGCACCCGGGTGGCCGGGCTGGGGGTGGTCCAGAGCTGGTGCAGCGCAGCCGGAACGTCGCGGGCCTGGGTAGCGGTGGGCGCGGGTGTCGCGGCCGGCCGACTGATGGTGGCCCGGGCGTCACTCGTCCACCAGATGAGCGAGGCGGCTACCGCGACGACGACCGCGATGGCCGCGGCGGCCGCAATGTCGGTCTTGGTGCGGCGCTCGGGTCGGACCACGGAAGTGAGTATGCCGTCAGTTGGTCACCGCGGCGGCATCCGCCGGCTTGCGACGACGCCGACGACGCCGGCTGCTGCTGGGCGCGCCGGCAGCAGGTGCCGCATCCTCGGCGGGCGCGTCAGCGACTGCGGCCGCGTTCGCCTCGGGGTGGCCGGTGACCGGCTTGCCGCCGCGGGTGCGCTTGCGGCGGTCCGGGCGGCGGGCGGGGCGTTCGGAACTGCCGCTGCTGCTGGCCTCGCGACGCTTGACCGGGGCCTTGCGTGGCGTTCCCACGGTGCCACCGGCCTCGGCCGGGATGCCCAGTTCGGCGTACATGTGCGGTGAGTTGGAGTAGGTCTCGGCCGGGTCGGGGGAGCCCAGGCCCAGCGCCTTGTCGATCGTCGCCCAGCGTTCCAGCTCGTCCCAGTCCACCAGCGTGACCGCGATGCCGGTGCGACCGGCGCGGCCGGTGCGCCCGATCCGGTGGACGTACATCTTGTCGTCCTCGGGGCACTGGTAGTTGATGACGTGCGTGATGTCGTCGATGTCGATGCCGCGGGCGGCCACGTCGGTGGCGACCAACACGTTGATGTCACCTGAGCGGAACGCCTTGAGCGCCTTCTCGCGCGCGATCTGCCCGAGGTCGCCGTGCACGGCTCCGACCGCGAAACCGCGTTCCTGCAGCTCGTCGGCGACCTTCTGAGCGGTCCGCTTGGTGCGGGTGAAGATCATCGTCGCGCCGCGATCGCGGGCCTGCAGGATCCGGGTGACCAGTTCCACCTTGTCCAGGGCGTGGGCGCGGTAGACGAACTGCTCGGTGGTGTCGTGCACCGCCAGCGAGTGCGGGGCCTCGGCGCGGATGTGGGTGGGCTGAACCATGAAGGTGCGGGCCAGGGTGATGATCGGGTCCGGCATGGTCGCGGAGAACAGCATCGACTGCCGGTCGGCGGGAATCTGGCGCAGGATGCGCTCGATGTCGGGAAGGAAGCCCAGGTCGAGCATCTCGTCGGCCTCGTCGAGCACCAGCACCGACAACCCGCCCAACTGCAGGTGGCCCTGCTGGCACAGGTCGAGCAGCCGGCCGGGGGTCCCCACCACGACGTCGACGCCCTTGTGCAGCGCTTCGATCTGCGGCTCGTAGGCGCGGCCGCCGTAGATGGCAAGGACCGACAGCGGCCGCTGGGCGCCGTCTTCGTTCGTGGCCTTGAGATATTTGGCTGCGGTGGCCAGGTCATCGTTGACCTGCAGGCACAGCTCGCGGGTCGGTACCACGACCAGGGCCCGCGGTGCGCCGGTCAGCGGCCGCGTCGCGGTCTCGGAGGTGATGCGCTGCAGCAGCGGTACGCCGAAGCCGAAGGTTTTGCCCATGCCGGTGCGGGCCTGGCCGATGACGTCCTCGCCGGCGAGCGCGAGCGGAAGGGTGAGCTCCTGGATAGCAAACGGGGTTTCGATGCCCTTTTCGGCCAGTGCGCTGACGATTTCGTCGCGGACTCCAAGGCTGGCAAAGGTCAGTGGGGTAGTGCTTTTAAGTGCGGTCATACGCGGGGTAAGAGCCTTTCGGTGACAGTAATCGAGTTTTGAGTCGGTACTTCGTCTGTGTCGCGGTTCGCGCGCACGATTTCCGACTCCGATTACGTCGCCGAGGCCCGCTGGAAAGATCGGGGCGGGCCAGTTGCGTGCACGCACATTTCTTTGGGCAGCAGCAGCACAGATTCAGCCACTACCTACAAGCATGGTACCTGGTCGCCCAGCGGGCACCCATGTTCCGTTAATCCTGCCGACTAAAGTGTCACCATGCCTTCGCCATCCTCCGCTGACTCCTACGACGAGGCGGCCGATTCGCCCAGGCCACAACTGCCGGCGGATCATCCCGGCGTCAACGAACTGTTCGCGCTGCTCGCATATGGCGAGGTGGCAGCGTTCTACCGGTTGACCGAAGAGGCGCGAATGGCCCCGAATCTGCGCGGGCGGATCTCGATGGCCAGCATCGCCGCCGCCGAGATGAACCACTACGAGCTGCTGCGGGACGCCCTGGAACAACGTGGTGTGGACGTGGTGCCGGCGATGTCCAAGTACGTTTCGGCGCTGGAAAATTACCACCGGCTGACTACTCCGAGTACCTGGTTGGAAGCCTTGGTGAAGACGTATGTCGGTGACGCGCTGGCCGCCGACCTGTACCTGGAGATCGCCGACGGGTTGCCCGACGAGGTCGCCGACGTGGTGCGCGCGGCGCTGTCCGAGACGGGTCACTCCCAGTTCGTCGTCGCCGAAGTTCGGGCGGCGGTGACGTCCAGCGGCAAACAGCGCAGCCGGCTGGCGCTGTGGTCGCGCCGACTGCTCGGCGAAGCCATCACCCAGGCGCAATTCCTGCTCGCCGACCACGACGAACTGGTGGATCTGGTGGTCTCCGGGACGGGCGGCCTGGGGCAGCTCGGCGCGTTCTTCGAACGGCTACAGCACACCCACGACAGCCGGATGCGCGAACTGGGCCTGGCCTAGCGAGTGCAGGTCGCCAGGGCGGAGTTGCTGGTCGACGCCTTCACCAGCTGGCCCTGTGCGTTGACGATCGAGCAGTTCAGCTGCCCGTAGATGCTGGTCGCGATCACCGATTCGGTCTGCACGCCCGGATTGAGCACGACGACCTTCGTCCAGGGCAGCGCGACGTTGAACTCGGTCACCGGGAAGCCGCGCGCATCGGTGTAGGCGATGTTGACCAGATCGAAGAGCTGCTTGGTGCCCGTCACGCTGTAGACGACGGCGCGTGGGTTGAGCGTCGCACCCGGAGGGGCGGCCGTCGGGGCCGGGGCCGCGTTCGGAAGCCGGGTGGGCGGCACCGCCGTCTTGGTGGGCGCGTCACTGGGCGCGATGGTGGTGACCGTCTCCGGGGGGAGCGCGGCGCGGGACGAGGTGGGCGGGGCACTTGTGGTCGCGCTGGGTGGCGCACTCGATCTGGGCGACGTGACAGCCGTCCTGGGGGGTGTCACTCCGACGGTGGCCTTTGTGGTGGCGCTGTCGCCGCTGTTGATGATCACCGCGGTGGCGATGGCGCCGATCGCCACGACGGCGCCCAGGAGCAGGGCGATCGGACGCCAGCGGCGGTCGGCGGGCCAGGCCCATTCCTCGTCGGTTTCGTAGTCGGGCTCGTCCCAGCTGTCCGTCTCCGGATCGTCGTCGAAGTCCCGCGGGTAACTTTCCGCGCGAACTTCATCACCCGGGAACTCTTCGAGGTCTCGGACGATGTCGTAGAGGGTGTCACGGATGTTACTGATGGTGCCGATGTTAATGACGCCGGCTGTCTGGAACGGGGTTCCAGCGGGTGCCTAAACCGAATCGTGACGGGTTTGTTCACTAACCGCGAACTCCCGGTTCGGGGGCGGGGCGCTATGCGCGTCCGGACCGTCTACTAGCCTGCTGCACAGACGCCTGCGATGAAAACGCCAACGGAAGGGGCCCCCGTGGAGGTCAAGATCGGTATCACGGACAGTCCGCGCGAGCTGGTGTTCTCCAGTACGCAGACGCCCGCTGAGGTCGAAGAACTCGTCGGAGCCGCGCTGCGCGACGACGCTGGTCTGCTGAGCCTGAATGACGAGCGCGGCCGGCGCTTTCTGATCAACTCGGCCAAGATCGCCTACGTCGAGATCGGTGTCGCGGACGCACGCCGCGTGGGATTCGGGGTCGGAGCCGAAGCCGTCGCCGCCAAAGCTGCCAAGGGTTAGGAACGGGCGAGCGGCACGTGCGACAGGCCGCCCCAGGCGAACTGCACGGTGCCCTCGACCGCGTCGGACTTCGAGATCGGGCGATCCGAGTCCAGCCAGTACCGGGCGCAGTCGACGCTCATGCCGACCAACCCGACCGCGATCATTCTGGCGCGGTGCGGGTCCAGGCCGGAGTCTTCGGCGATGAGGGCGAAGACGGCGTCGATGCACGATTCGGTGGCCGCCCGCACCTGCGCGGCGACCTCGGGCTCGGTGACGTAGTCATTCTCGAAGATCAGCCGGTAGCCCTGGCTGTCGTGCTCGATGAAGTCGAAGAAGGCCTGCACCGCAGAGTGCAGCCGGCGCCGGTTGTCGGTGGTGCGGCCCAGCGCTTGCTGGACGCCGCTGACCAGGTTCTCCACGTGCCGATTGAGCACTGCCAGATACAGCTCCAGCTTGCTCGAAAAGTGTTGGTAGAGAACCGGTTTGCTCACCCCGGCGCGGTCGGCGATCTCATCCATCCCGGCGGCGTGGTAGCCGCTCTCCACGAAGACGTCGCTGGCGACGGTCAGCAGCTGGCCGCGACGCTCGTCGCGCGGCAACCGGTTACCCCGGCGGTTGGAGACCGGAGCGCCTTCAATCGGCCGAACGCCGTCGGCTGATCTGACGGCACGTCGCTGCACCGTCTTGGCTAGCTCGCTCATCGTCCTCAATCTGATCGCTTCGGCCGGCGACCGTTCAGGCCATTCCCCCCGGCCGCCCTTGTCTTGCCATGACCTTACTACCTGCGGACTCGCTGGGGTGTGAGGTCGATGTGAAGCAGGTCCGCGCGTTTTTTCGGGCGCGCCAGGGCTGGTTGCCCGTAGCGACTGTGCCATCCTGGGAAAATGACGTCCCAGTGGCCGCCCCACGGTCCCGGTCGCGCGCCCGTGCTGCGTGACGACTGGCGTGAGCCGCTACGCGCCCAGCGCGACCCACTCGGCCAGAGTGCCGGGCGCGTTCGCGCGGACCGGGACCGGCCGCGCCAATGGCGCAAGCAGACCTGGCTGGGACGATTCGTGTCGACCTACGGCTGGCGGGCCTATGCGCTGCCCCTGCTGACGGTGCTCACCCTGGTCGTCGTCTACCAGACGGTGACCGGGACGAGCACACCCAAGCCGGCTGCCCATGCGACGCACCAGGAACCGCCCACCATCGGGGCGGTGGGCACGTCGATCCTCGACACCCCGCCGCGCGGCCTGGTCGCCTTCGATGCGAACCTGCCGGCCGGAACGCTGCCCGACGGCGGGCCCTACACCGAGGCCGGCGACAAGACCTACCGCGTCATCCCCGGCACCACCCCGCAAATCGGCCAGGGCACCAGCAAGGTCTTCCGCTACACCATCGAGATCGAGAACGGTGTGGACCCGAACATGTACGGCGGCGACAACGCGTTCGCGCAGATGGTCGACATGACGCTGGCCAATCCCAAGGGCTGGACCCACAACCCGCAGTTCGCCTTCGTCCGGATCGATAACGGCAAACCGGATTTTCGCATTTCGCTGGTCTCACCGGTGTCGGTGCGCGAGGGCTGCGGTTACGAATTCCGGCTCGAAACATCCTGCTATAACCCGTCTTTCGGGTCCGATCGGCAGTCTCGGGTCTTCATCAACGAGGCGCGCTGGATCCGCGGAGCCGTTCCGTTCGAGGGCGACATCGGCTCGTATCGGCAGTACGTGATCAACCACGAAGTGGGCCACGCCATCGGGTACGTGAAACACGAGCCGTGCGACCAGCAGGGCGCCCTGGCGCCGGTGATGATGCAGCAGACGTTCTCCACGTCCAATGACGACGGGGCGAAGTTCGACCCCGATCAGGTGAAGGCCGACGGCAAGACGTGCCGGTTCAATCCCTGGCCATTCCCCATCGCCTAGTTTCTCAGCGCGAGCAGACGCGAAATCGCACTGTTTCGTGCCGAAAAGTGCGACTTCGCGTCTGCTCGCCGGCGGGGTGATCGCCTAACCTCGATTATGTGACGTCACCGCTGCCGCCGCTTGTAGAACCCGCCGCCACCCTCAGCCGTGAGGAGGTGGCCCGGTACAGCCGCCACCTGATCATTCCGGACCTGGGTGTGGACGGTCAGAAGCGGTTGAAGAATGCGCGCGTGCTGGTGATCGGCGCGGGGGGTCTGGGATCGCCGACGCTGCTGTATCTGGCGGCCGCCGGCGTCGGCACCATCGGAATCGTCGACTTCGACATCGTCGACGAGTCCAACCTGCAGCGTCAGATCATCCACGGCACGGCCGATGTCGGACGGTCCAAGGCGCAGTCGGCGCGCGACTCGATCGTGGCGATCAATCCGTTGATCGAGGTGCGGCTGCATGAGTTCCGGCTCGAGGCCGACAACGCGGTCGAGTTGTTCGGCGAGTACGACCTGATCCTCGACGGGACCGACAACTTCGCCACCCGGTACCTGGTCAACGACGCCGCGGTGCTGGCCGGCAAGCCGTACGTGTGGGGCTCGATCTACCGGTTCGAGGGCCAGGCCTCGGTGTTCTGGGAGGACGCGCCGAACGGACTGGGGCTGAACTACCGGGATCTGTATCCGGAGCCGCCGCCGCCGGGCATGGTGCCGTCGTGCGCCGAGGGTGGTGTGCTGGGCATCATCTGCGCCTCGATCGCGTCGGTCATGGGCACCGAGGCGATCAAGCTCATCACCGGGATCGGCGAGACGCTGCTGGGCCGCCTGATGATCTACGACGCGCTGGAAATGAGCTACCGCACCATCAGGATCCGCAAGGATCCGTCGACGCCGAAGATCACCGAATTGATCGATTACGAACAGTTCTGTGGCGTGGTCTCCGATGACGCCGCGGCCGCGGCCAGCGGATCGACCATCACTCCGCAGGAGTTGCGCGCGATGATGGACGCCGGAAAGAAGCTGGCCCTGATAGACGTCCGCGAGCAGGTCGAGTGGGACATCGTGCACATCGACGGGGCGCAGCTCGTGCCCAAGGGGCTGATCATCTCCGGTGAGGGTTTGGCGCAGCTGCCGCAGGACCGGGTGGCGGTGCTGTACTGCAAGAGCGGGGTGCGCTCGGCGGAGGCGCTGGCCGCGGTGAAGCAGGCCGGATTCGCCGACGCGGTGCACTTGCAGGGCGGGATCCTGGCCTGGGCCGCGCAGATGCAGCCCGACATGGTCGTGTACTGACTCCGACGCGGCTCTGCCCTCGATTAGGCTGACCGCTGTGACTGACGAGCCGCCGCCCGAGCATGTGCTGGCGGCGTTCGGTTTGACCGGAGTCCAGCCCGCGGCCCTCGGCGCCGCCTGGGAAGGCGGCTGGAGATGCGGCGAAGTGGTGTTGTCGATGGTGGCCGACAACGCCCGCGCCACCTGGTCGGCCCGGGTGCGGGAAACCTTGTTCGTCGACGGTGTGCGGCTGGCCCGCCCGGTCCGTTCCACCGACGGCCGCTACGTGGTGTCCGGGTGGCGGGCGGACACGTTCGTCGCGGGTGCCCCCGAGGCCCGGCACGACGAAGTGGTCTCGGCCGCGGTTCGCCTGCATGAGGCCACCGGCAAACTCGAGCGCCCGCGATTCCTGACCCAGGGACCCACCGCGCCGTGGGCCGACGTCGATGTCTTCATCGCCGCCGACCGCGCCGCCTGGGAGGAACGGCCCCTGCAGTCGGTGCCTCCCGGCGCACGGACGGCGCCGCCGTCTGCCGATGCCGAGCGTTCGGTCGAATTGATCAATCAGCTTGCGACGCTGCGCAAGCCGACCCGCAGTCCCAACCAGCTGGTGCACGGAGACCTCTACGGGACCGTGCTCTTCGCCGGCACCGCACCCCCCGGCATCACCGACATCACCCCGTACTGGCGGCCGGCGTCGTGGGCGGCCGGCGTGGTGGTCGTCGACGCCCTGTCGTGGGGCGAGGCCGACGACGGCCTCATCGAACGGTGGAGTGCGTTGCCGGAGTGGTCACAGATGTTGTTGCGCGCGTTGATGTTCCGGCTGGCCGTGCATGCGCTGCACCCGCGGTCCACCGCCGAGGCGTTTCCGGGCCTGGCCCGCACCGCGGCAATGGTCAGGATGATTCTCTAGGCATCGAATTCGTGGCGGACCTCGCTCAGCGCGATCCGTCCGTCGACCGCCAGCACCCCCTCCGCGCGCAACAACTCCAGCTGCCGGGAGGTCAGATGCGCGGCGGGTCGCCCCGACGCCGTGATCACCCGGTGCCAGGGCAGGTCAGCGGAGTCGGTGCGCATGATCCAGCCGACGATCCGCGGACTGGAAAGCCCTGCCGCAGAAGCGATGTCGCCATAGGTGGCCACTCGGCCGGACGGGATGGCCGCGACCAGCGAACGCACCCGCTCGACCTGCTCGTCGGTCACCGCGGCCATGACTACCGCGCGTTCAAGCGCTTACGTACCAGTGCGGCAACGTCATCGGGCTTGGCGTGCGGCACCATGTGGTCACATTCGTAGTCCAGCAGCTCGAAATCCTCACCCAGCCGTTCCCGCAGTCCCGCGACCAACTCCGCGCTGACATACGGTGGTGACGTCCAGGCGGCCCGCACCAGCGTCGTGGGCATCCCGGCCGGCGGCAGCACGACATCGCGCGCCAGCTCACTCCAGTAGGACATCATCGCGGGCAGGCTGATCCGCCAGCCGTACCGCCCATTGGGCAGCTGGATCAGGTGCTCATCGACATCGGCATCGAGCACCGCCGGATCCACGTCCGCCCACACCCCGCCGCCCTTCTCCTGGCGGGCCTCGGAGCGCTCGGCATAGTCGGGGGAGGCGAACATCGCCTCTGCGATCTCGGCCATCCACTGCCCGTCCAAGCCGATCGCCGGATCGAGCAGCAGCAGCGACGACACCAGTTGGGGCCGGGCCGCCGCCAGATGCATTGCCACCGCAGACCCGAACGAATGCCCCACCACCAGCGCCGGAGCGTCGGTTTCGGCCTCGAGCAGGGACGCAAGCGCGGCGACGTTGGCCTCGATGGTCCACGGTGCGGCCCATGACGACCGGCCGTGCCCGATCAGATCGGGCGCGGCCACGGTGATCTCGGGAACGTAGTCCGCGAAGTGCTGCCAGCGCTGACCGTGACCGGTCAAGCCGTGCAACGCCAGCAACTGGATCGGGCCGGACGGGCCGAAGCGGTGCACATGAAGGGTCACGCTTCGATGATGCCAGTCCGCGTCCGGCCTGGTCGCGGCAACTTGTCGGAGCCTGGTGATTGCATACGGGCTATGGCATGGCAGTGGGGTCGCGAGGCGGGCGAGGTTCTGCAGCCCGGTTCGCGTGGGCAGGTGCGCATCCTCGGTGGACCCGGAACCGGCAAGAGCGCCTTGCTCGTCGACGCCGCGATCGCCCACATCGCCGCGGGTGTGCCACCGGAATCTGTTCTGCTGCTGAGTGGTTCGGGCCGGGTCGGGATGCGTGAGCGCAGCGCGCTGACGAGGGCGCTATTGGGATCGAGTCGGGCGGCGGCCGTACGTGAACCGTTGGTTCGCACGCTGCACAGCTACGCCTACGCCGTGCTGCGGCGCGCCGCGGAACGGGCCGGCGACCCGCCGCCGCGGCTGCTCACCAGCGCCGAACAAGATGCCATCATCAGGGAACTGCTGGCCGGTGACGCCGAGGACGGAGACCGTTGGCCCGAGCATCTGCTGCCCGCGCTGAGCACGGCGGGATTTGCCAACGAGCTGCGAAACCTGTTGGCGCGCTGCGCGGAACGCGGCCTCGACCCCCAGCAGCTGGAACGGCTGGGGCGACGCTGTGGGCGCCCGGAGTGGGCCGCGGCCGGTCGGTTCGCCGGGCAGTACGAACAGGTCATGCTGCTGCGCGCGGCCGTCGGTACGGCGGCGCCGCAGGCGACGGCGCCGGCCCTGGCCGCCGCCGAACTGGTCGGCGCCGCGCTGGAAAGCCTCGCGGTCGACCCTGAGTTGCTGGCCGCTGAACGTGCCCGGATCCGGGTGCTCCTGGTCGACGATGCCCAGCAACTCGATCCGCAGGCGGCGCAACTGGTTCGGGTGCTGGCGGCCGGCGCCGAAACAGCTCTGATCGCGGGCGACCCGAACCAGGCGGTCTTCGGCTTCCGGGGAGGTGAGCCGGACGCGCTGCTCGATGTCGACGGCCCCTCGGTGACCCTGACGGAGTCCCACCGATGCGGGCCTGCCGTCGCCCGCGCAGTCAGCGGCATCGCCGGCCGACTTCCCGGCACCAGCGCCGGCAGGCGTATCGAGAGCACCGGAACCGAGCAGGGCGCCGTCACGGCGCGCCTGGCCGCATCGGCACATGCGGAGGCCGCGCTGATCGCCGACACCCTGCGGCGCGCGCATCTCGTCGACGGCGTGCCGTGGTCGCAGATGGCGGTGATTGTCCGGTCGGTGCCACGCGCCGGCGCCCGGTTGCCGCGCGCCCTTGCCGCCGCCGGCGTCCCGGTCGCGCTACCGGCAACCGGCGGGTCGCTGTCCCAGGAGCCGGCGGCCCGCACGCTGCTCACCGTCCTTGCCGCCACGGCCGACGGGCTGGACGGTGATCAGGCGCTGGCGCTGCTGTCCGGGCCGATCGGCCGGGTGGACCCGGTCGCACTGCGCCAGCTGCGCAGGGCTCTGCGGCGCGGTCGGCCGGACAGCTTCACCGACCTGCTGGTGGAGACGCTCACCGGGGACGAGCCGCTGTCCGGCCCGCAGTCCAGTGCGTTGCGACGGGTGCGCGCGGTGTTGGCCGCCGCCGCCCGGTGTCACCGCGACGGGCAAGACCCGCGCTACACACTGTGGGCGGCGTGGCACCGTAGTGGCCTGCAGCGGCGATGGCTGGCCGCGATCGAGCGCGGTGGCCCGGCGGCGGCCCAGGCCACCCGGGACCTCGAGGTGGTGACGGAGTTGTTCGACGTCACCGACGCCTATGTCTCGCGCACGTCGGGGGCGTCGCTGCGCGGACTCGTCGAGCACGTCGAAGCGCTGCAACTACCGCCCGCCAGCCGCGACGCGGGTTGCCAGACCCAGCAGGTCAAGGTGCTCAGCGCGCATGCGGCGCTGGGCCAGGAGTGGGATGTGGTGGTCATCGCCGGTTTGCAGGAGGGATTGTGGCCAAACACAATTCCGCGCGGCGGTGTGCTGGCCACCCAGCGGCTTCTCGACGAACTCGACGGCGTCAGCGGTGATGCGTCGGTCCGGGCGCCGCTGCTGGCCGAGGAACGCCGGCTGCTGGTTGCCGCGATGGGCCGGGCCCGACACAAGCTGTTGGTGACGGCAGTCGACAGCGACACCGGTGGCAGCGGGGGAGAAGCCGCGCTGCCGTCGCCGTTCTTTTCCGAGATCGCGCAATTCGATGACGACGAAACGCTGGTGGCGCAACCGGTCAGCGCACCGCGCCTGCTGTCGACCGCGGCGGTGGTGGGCCGGTTGCGGTCGGTGGTGTGTGCGCCCGACGGCGCGGTGGAGGACGACGCCCGCGCCTGTGCCGCAAGGCAATTGGCGCGCCTGGCCGAGGCCGGGGTGCCCGGAGCCGATCCTTCCGCATGGCACGGTTTGGTCCCGGTCAGCAGCAGCGCTCCGTTGTGCGGTAGCGACGACGTCGTCACTCTGACGCCGTCGACCCTGCAGACGCTGACCGACTGCCCGCTGCGCTGGCTGGCCGAGCGGCACGGCGGAACCAACCCACGCGAACTACGTTCGACGATCGGTTCTGTGGTGCACGCGCTGATCGCCGAACCAGGCAGGACGGAATCGCAGCTGTTGGCCGACCTGGAGCGGGCGTGGCGCCACCTCCCGTTCGACGCTGACTGGCATTCGGCCAACGAACTGAGCCGGCACCGCGCCATGATTGCCGCGTTCGTCGAGTGGCGTGCGCAGACGCGTGCCGAACTGACCGAGGTCGGAGTCGAAATCGGCGTCGACGGCGTCCTGGAGACACCACGCAGCGACGGCGGGCAGGTCCGGTTGCGCGGCCGGGTCGACCGTCTGGAACGCGACGCCGAAGGGCGGCTGGTGATCGTCGATGTCAAGACCGGAAAGACGCCGGTCAGCAAGGACGACGCGCAGCAGCACGCCCAGCTGGCGATGTATCAACTCGCCGTCGCCGAAGGCATGATCGCCGCCTTCCAAGCCGGACCAGACGAGCCCGGCGGAGCGCGGCTGGTCTATCCCGGCAAGACCGGCGCGTCCGGCGCCGCCCAACGCGAGCAGGATCCGCTCACCCCGCAGGCCCACGAGCATTGGCGCAACCTGATCAGACAGGCCGCTGAGGCGACCGCCGGCCCGGAGTTCATCGCCCGGCGCAACGACGGCTGTTCACACTGCCCGCTGCGGCAGTCGTGCCCCGCCCACGACGGGTGCGCCTCATGACTCCGCGCTACAGCCCGGCTGAATTAGCCGATGCGCTGGGCGTCTTCCCGCCCACCGAGGAACAGGCCGCGGTGATCGCCGCACCGCCGGGCCCGCTGGTGGTCATTGCGGGCGCGGGAGCCGGTAAGACCGAGACCATGGCCGCGCGCGTCGTCTGGCTGGTCGCCAACGGCTATGCCGAGCCCGGCCAGGTGCTCGGATTGACCTTCACCCGCAAGGCCGCCGGCCAGCTGTTGCGCCGGGTGCGGTCGCGGCTGGCGCGCCTGTCCGGCGCGGGGGTGGGGCCGGGCGAAGGTACGCCGGCGGTCAGCACGTACCACGCCTTCGCCGGTTCGTTGTTGCGGGAATCCGGGCTGCTGCTGCCCGTGGAACCCGACACCAGGTTGCTCACTGAGACCGAACTGTGGCAGCTGGCATTCGATGTGGTCAACGGCTACCAGAGCCCGCTGGAGACCGACAAGACCCCGGCCGCGGTCACTGCCCTGGTGCTGCGGCTGTGGGGCCAGCTCACCGAACATCTCGTCAACACCGACCAGCTGCGCGACACTCACGTGGAGCTGGAAAGGCTGGTGCACACCCTGCCCGCCGGGCCGGGTCAGCGCGACCGCGGTCCCAACCAGTCGCTGCTGCGCATGCTGACCACCCAGACGCAGCGCGCCGAGCTGGTGCCGTTGCTGGATGCGCTGGCCGAACGCATGCGCGCGGAGAAGGTGATGGACTTCGGCATGCAGATGGCCTCGGCGGCGCGGCTTGCGGCGACGTTCCCGCAAGTGGGCAAGGACCTACGGAGCCGCTACCGGGTGGTGTTGCTCGATGAGTACCAGGACACCGGACATTCCCAGCGCATCGCTCTGTCGTCGCTGTTCGGTGGCGGGGTCGACGATGAGCTGGCGCTGACGGCGGTCGGTGACCCGATCCAATCGATCTACGGCTGGCGCGGCGCCTCGGCGACCAACCTGCCGCGGTTCACCACCGATTTTCCGCTGTCCGACGGATCCCCCGCACCGACGCTGGAGTTGCGGACCAGCTGGCGCAATCCCCCCACGACCTTGCACCTGGCAAACGCCATATCCGCCGAGGCCCGGCGGCGCTCGGTCGCCGTGCGTCCGCTGCGCCCGCGACCGGACGCCCCGCCGGGCACGGTCCGTTGCGCGCTGCTGCCCGACGTGGAGGCCGAGCGGGACTGGATCGCCGACCATCTGCAGGAGCATTACCGCCAGGCCGACGACGAGGGGGTCGCCCCGCCGACGGCCGCGGTCCTGGTGCGTCGCAACGCCGACGCCGCTCCGATCGCCGATGCGCTGCGCGCCCGCGGACTGCCGGTGGAGGTCGTCGGGCTGGCGGGCCTGCTGTCGGTTCCGGAGGTCGCCGACGTCGTCGCCATGCTGCGCCTGGTCGCCGACCCGACCGCCGGTGCGGCAGCGATGCGGGTGCTCAGCGGTGCGCGTTGGCGCCTCGGCGGCCGCGATATCGCCGCACTGTGGCGGCGCGCCCAGAATCTGGGCAGTGTTCAGCGCGCAAGCGAACCCCTCTCGGCCGAGTCGGTCGCGCAAGCGGCCGGTCCCGACGCCGACGTCACCTGCCTGGCCGACGCCGTCTCCGACCCTGGCCCGTCCGAGGACTACTCGCCGGCCGGCTATCAGCGGATCACCGCTCTGGCCGCCGAACTGACCGCGCTGCGGGGGCACCTGGGCTACTCCCTGCCCGACCTGGTCGCCGAGGTGCGTCGTGTCCTGGGGGTCGACTGCGAGGTCCGGGCCACCGCCACCGGGCAATGGTCGGGCGCCGAACATCTCGACGCCTTCGCCGATGAGGTCATCGGCTACGCCGAGCGGGCCGGGACGGTGGCCAAGGCCTCGGTGGCCGGCCTGCTCGCCTACCTGGACGTCGCCGCGGAGCGGGAGAACGGTCTGACGCCCGCACAGCCGATCGCCGCCCGCGACCGCGTGCAGGTGCTCACGGTGCACGCCGCCAAGGGCCTGGAATGGCATGTGGTGGCGGTGGCGCACCTGTCGGGTGGGACATTTCCCTCCAACGCTGCGCGAAGCAGCTGGCTCACCGATGCCGGCGAGCTGCCGCCGCTGCTGCGCGGTGATCGCGCCGCGGCCGGCGCGCTCGGCATCCCGGTCCTGGACACCTCGGCCGTCACCAACCGAAAGCAGTTGTCGGACAAGATCTCCGAGCACCGCTCCCAGCTCGACCAGCGACGTGTCGATGAGGAACGCCGCCTGCTCTACGTCGGTGTCACCCGGGCCGAGGACACCTTGCTGGTATCCGGTCACCATTGGGGCGCCACCGGCATCGAGCCGCGCGGTCCGTCGGAGTTCCTGTGCGAGCTCAAGGACATCATCGAAGAATCCGGGCGGTCCGGCCGGCCCTGCGGCGTCGTCGAGCAGTGGGCCCAAGCGCCGGCCGACGGCGAGCGAAACCCGTTGCAGGACAATGTTATCGAAGCTGTCTGGCCCGTCGACCCGTTGTCGCGGCGGCGGGCCGACGTGGAGCGCGGTGCCATGTTGGTCACCAACGCCGAGACCAGAGCGAGTGACAGTACCGCCGACGTCGAAGGCTGGGCCGCCGATGTCGACGCACTGCTGGCCGAACGGGCGCGCGCGGCGCAGCCTCCCGAGCGCGCGCTGCCGAGCCAGCTGTCGGTCAGTGGCCTGGTGGAACTGGCCCGCGACCCTGACGCGGCGGCCCAACGGCTGATCTATCGACTCCCGACGCGCCCGGATCCACATGCGTTGCTGGGCAACGCCTTTCACTCCTGGGTGCAACAATTCTACGGAGCCGAGCTGCTGTTCGACCTGGGCGACCTGCCGGGCGCGGCGGACTCCGACGTGGGCGATCCGCAGGAGCTGGCCGCCCTGCAGCAGGCCTTCGCCGCATCACCGTGGGCGGCACGCACCCCGATCGCGGTCGAGGTGCCGTTCGAGATGCCGATGGGCGACACGGTGGTGCGCGGGCGCATCGACGCGGTGTTCGCCGACGCCGACGGGGGCGTCACCGTCGTGGACTGGAAGACCGGTGAGCCGCCGCGCGGCCTGCAATCCAGGCGGCACGCCGCCGTCCAACTGGCGGTGTACCGGTTGGCGTGGGCGGCGCTGCAGGGCTGCCCCGAATCGATGGTGCGCACCGCCTTCTACTACGTCCGCAGCGGAACCACCGTCGTGCCCGATGAGCTGCCCGATGCCGACGAGTTGACCACCTTGCTCGTCGACTCCGGTCGCCCCAGTCCCGCCTGATCGTGGTTACATGACTCCCGTGGCGAAGGGGAGTTGGCGGCGGCTGCGGCGTCTCGATGAGAGGCTGACCGTCCAGCCCAGTTACGCGCTTGTCGGCGTGCTGCGCATCCCTCAGGGTCACGCCAGTCCCGCCCGCATCATCTCCCGCCGGATAACTATCGCCCTGGTGGCGCTGTTTGTCGGCGCCGTCACCGTCTACCTCGACCGCGACGGTTACCACGACGCGCGCGGTGAGAGCATCACCTTCTTGGACTGCCTGTATTACTCGGCGGTGACGTTGTCGACTACCGGCTACGGCGACATCACGCCGGTCTCGGAGTTCGCGCGGGCGACGAACGTTCTGATCATCACGCCGCTGCGCATCGCCTTCCTGATCTTGCTGGTCGGCACGACACTCGAGGTCGTCACCGAAACATCGCGGCAGGCTTTCAAGATCCAGCGTTGGAGGAGCAGAGTGCGCAACCACACCGTCGTCATCGGCTACGGGACCAAGGGCAAGACGGCGATCGGCGCCATGCTCAGTGACGAGGTGCCCCCCGCCGAGATCGTCGTCGTCGACACCGATCGGGCGGCTTTGGAGCGAGCCGCATCCGCCGGCCTGGTCACCGTCCACGGCGACGCCACCAAATCCGACGTGCTGCGACTGGCCGGCGCCCAGCACGCCGCGTCGATCATCGTGGCCGCCAACCGCGACGACACGGCGGTGCTGGTCACGCTGACCGCGCGGGAGCTCTCGCCCAAGGCCAAGATCGTCGCTTCCATCCGGGAGGCCGAGAACCAGCATCTGCTGCAGCAATCCGGGGCCAACTCGGTGGTGGTGTCCTCGGAGACCGCCGGCCGGCTGCTCGGCCTGGCCACCACCACGCCCAGCGTCGTGCAGATGATCGAGGACCTGCTGACTCCGGACCAGGGCCTGGCCATCGCCGAACGCGAGGTGGAGCAGTCCGAGGTGGGTGGCTCGCCGCGGCATCTGCGCGACATCGTGCTCGGGGTGGTCCGCGGCGGGCAGTTGCTCCGCATCGGTGCCCCCGAGGTGGACGCCATCGAGGCCGGCGACCGGCTGCTCTACGTCCGCCACATCGCAGACGAACGATAGGGGCGCACGTGGACTTCCGGCTGCGGGACGTTCCGCTGCTCTCGCGCGTCGGCGCCGATCGCGCCGACCAGTTGCGCACCGACATCGACGCCGCCGCAGCCGGGTGGCCCGACGCGGCCCTGCTGCGCGTCGACTCCCGCAACCAGGTGCTGGCTGCCGACGGCAAAGTGGTGCTCGGGGCGGCGGCCGCGTTGGGCGACAAGCCGCCCCCAGAAGCGGTGTTCCTGGGGCGCGTGGAAGGCGGTCGCCACGTCTGGGCGATCCGGGGCCCGCTGCAGCCACCCGATGACGGCGACGTCGAGGTGCTGGATCTGCGCAGGCTCGGAAAAATCATCGACGACACCAGCAGCCAACTGGTGTCCTCGGCGTTGGCGCTGCTCAACTGGCATGACAGCGCCCGATTCAGCCCGGTCGACGGCACGCCCACCAAATCGGCCCGCGCCGGCTGGGCGCGGGTCAACCCGCTCACCGGCCACGAAGAATTTCCCCGCATCGACCCGGCGGTGATCTGCCTGGTCCACGACGGCGCTGACCGTGCGGTGCTGGCCCGCCAGGCGGTCTGGCCGCAGCGGATGTTCTCGCTACTGGCCGGATTCGTCGAGGCCGGCGAATCGTTCGAAGTCTGCGTGGCCCGCGAGATCCGCGAGGAGATCGGCCTGACCGTGCGCGACGTGCGCTACCTCGGTAGCCAGCCCTGGCCGTTCCCGCGCTCGCTGATGGTCGGGTTCCACGCCCTGGGCGATCCGGACGAACCGTTCGCGTTCAACGACGGCGAGATCACCGAGGCGGCCTGGTTCACCCGCGACGAGATCCGCGCGGCCCTGGACGCCGGCGACTGGTCCAGCACTTCGGACTCGAAACTGCTACTGCCCGGGTCGATTTCGATCGCCAGGGTGATCATCGAATCCTGGGCCGCAAACGACTGAACGGCTATTTGATCCGGTCGCAGATGTTGTCCAGGATCGTGCTGGCGATTCGCTCCGCGGGCTCGATGCCCAACACCCCGACCGACATCAACACCGACTTACGGGCCCGGTACTGATGGCTCCACCCGCTGTCGGTGATCCGCAGACTCAGTGGGTCCGGCTTGTCCAGCTTGAAGTCGTATCTCGGGTCATGCAGCGCCACGCACGCATTCAGTGAGGCTTCCAACTGATCCAGCGCGGAGCGGGCCGCCTGCGCGTCCGGGTAGATCGCGACGGCCTGACTGACCGAGTCCTTCATGGTGCGGCCACCCGGGTCGAGGTCGTCGGTCACGCCGCTGTAGCCCGCGCTGCGAAACTCGGTCCAGCCGCTGGCGAAAGTGAGATCGCTGGTGCCGGCCGCCCGGCAGGGCCCGGGTGCGTTGACGTCACCGGCCGGCGGGTGATTGAGGTTCGCGTGCGCGTGCGTGGTGAGTTCTTCGTAGTTGGCGATGCGGCGCACGTCTTCGACGCTGACGATCAGCGCGTCGACCCCGGTGGCCGCCGAGGTGCTCGGAGGCGCCGCCGGAGTGTTGCGGTGCGAGCAGGCGGTCAGCGCGACGAGTGCGCAGAACACGACAATCAACCGCCGGACCAGCGCCCCTGCCATGGTCCTCATCGTAAGGGGGAGCGCACCCGGGAGTCGGCACAAATTGCCGCGCCCGTCGCGGCGGCAGCGTCGTCTGAGGTCAGCCGGCCAGCTTCGCCTTGACCTCGCCCGCGCTCGGATTGGTCATCGTCGACCCGTCGGCGAACTTCACGGTCGGCACCGTCCGGTTGCCGCCGTTGACGGAGCTGACGAATTCCGCGGCCGCAGAATCCTGTTCGATATCGACCTCGTCGTAGGCGATGCCCTGAGCCTTGAGCGCCGTCTTGAGCCGGAAGCAGTAGCCACACCAGCTGGTGGTGTACATGGTCAGCGCAGCATTGGTCATGACTCGATAACGTAGCCCGCCGATGAACCATTCCAGCCTCGGCCCGCCGACGACCCGCGACACGCCCGGTTTGTCGGCGGGCACTGCCAAGATGGACGGCATGCCGGTGATGGTCGATCCCTTGATTGCAGGGCTGGACGACGAGCAGCGCGAAGCCGTGCTGGCCCCGCGCGGCCCGGTCTGCGTGCTGGCCGGCGCCGGCACCGGCAAGACACGCACCATCACCCACCGCATCGCCCAGCTCGTCGCCAGTGGTCACGTCGCCGCCGGTCAGGTGCTGGCGGTCACTTTCACCCAGCGCGCGGCCGGTGAGATGCGCTCGCGGCTGCGGGCGCTGGACGCGGCGGCGCAGAACGGCTCGCGCGTCGGCACCGTGCAGGCGCTCACCTTCCACGCCGCCGCCCACCGCCAGCTGCGCTACTTCTGGCCCCGGGTGGTCGGCAGCACCCGCTGGGAACTGCTCGATACCAAGTTCGCGGTCGTCGCCCGCGCGGCCAGCCGGTGCCGGTTCAACGTCAGCACCGACGACGTGCGCGATCTGGCCGGCGAGATCGAATGGGCCAAGGCGTCGCTGATCACCCCTGAGCAGTACGCGGGGGCGGTGGCCGGCGCGGGTCGGGACACCCCCCTGGATGCCGAGAAGGTGGTGGCCGTCTATACCGCCTACGAGGCGCTCAAGGTCCGGGACGAGGAAGTCACGTTGCTCGACTTCGACGACCTGCTGCTGCACACGGCCGCGGCGATCGAGAACGACGCCGCGGTGGCTGCCGAATTTCGCGACCGGTACCGCTGCTTCGTGGTAGACGAGTACCAGGACGTCACCCCGCTGCAGCAGCGGGTGCTGTCGGCCTGGCTCGGCGATCGTGACGACCTGACCGTCGTCGGCGACGCCAATCAGACCATCTACTCGTTCACCGGCGCCTCACCCCGCTTTCTGCTGGACTTCTCACGGCGCTTCCCGGACGCGACAGTGGTCCGGCTGGAACGCGACTACCGCTCCACCCCGCAAGTCGTCTCGCTGGCCAACCAGGTGATCGCCGCCGCCCGGGGCCGCGTCGCGGGCAGCAAGCTGCAGCTGATCGGTCAGCGCGAGCCCGGCCCGGCGCCGTCGTTCCGGGAGCATCCCGACGAGCACACCGAGGCCGCCGCGGTCGCGGCCTCGATCGCCCAGCTGATCGAAAACGGCACTGCGGCATCGGAAATCGCGATCCTGTATCGGGTCAACGCACAGTCCGAGGTCTATGAGGAGGCGTTGACCGAGGCCGGCATCGCCTACCAGGTGCGCGGCGGAGAGGGTTTCTTCAATCGGCAGGAGATCAAGCAGGCCCTGCTCGCGCTGCAGCGTGCGGCAGACCGTGGCGCCGAAGGCGCCCTGCCGGAGGTGGTTCGCGAGGTGCTCGAGCCACTCGGGCTCACGACCGAACCGCCCGCCGGAACCAAGGCCCGCGATCGCTGGGAAGCGCTGACCGCGCTGGCCGAACTGGCCGACGACGAGATATCCCAGCGCCCCGGGCTGGAGTTGCCGGGCCTGGTGGCCGAGTTGCGGTTGCGAGCCGACTCCCGGCACCCACCTGTGGTGCAGGGGGTCACACTGGCGTCACTGCACGCCGCGAAGGGTCTCGAGTGGGACGCCGTGTTCCTGGTCGGCCTGGCCGATGGCACGCTGCCCATTTCGCATGCTCTGGCGCACGGCCCCGACAGCGAGCCGGTCGAGGAGGAGCGTCGACTGCTCTACGTCGGAATCACCAGGGCCAGAGTGCATTTGACGCTCAGTTGGGCGTTGGCGAGGTCTCAGGGCGGGCGTCAGAGCCGTAAGCCGTCCCGGTTCCTCAACGGCATCGCCCCGCAGACCCGGGTGGAGGCCGCGCCCGGCAAGTCACGGCGCAACAAGGGTCCGGCGCGCTGCCGGGTCTGCAACAAGGACCTCTCCACGCCGGCGGCCATCATGCTGCGGCGATGCGAAAGCTGCGCGGGCGACGTCGACGAAGATCTGTTGCTGCAGCTCAAAGACTGGCGGTTGAACGCCGCCAAAGAACAGAACGTGCCTGCCTACATCGTCTTCAGCGATAACACCCTGATCGCAATCGCCGAGCTGCGGCCGACCGACGAAGCGTCCCTGATCGCGATCCCGGGCATCGGGGCCCGCAAGCTCGAACAGTACGGGCCCGAGGTGCTCGAACTGATCCGGCAACGGCGCTGAAACCGCATTTGCGCAGGTCAGAAAATCGGTTGCCGCCTCCGGGTGTTAACATCTAAGCTCGTAACCGCACTTTGCTGGCCGTCAGTAGCGAATAGGAAGGAGGGTGGCTCCCGATGATCAAAGTCAATTTGTCCGGCGTACGCGCCGCCGCCCGCCATGCCGCCGCTACACCGGCGGCCGCGGGCAAGCACCGTGTCGCCGCCGCGACTGAAGCGTCCGTGAGGCTCTACGTGAAGACGTAACCAGCCGAGTTTCGCCTAATGGCCACGGACCCGAAGTCACCAGGATCCGTGGCCATCGTTGTCTCAGCAGACAACTACCTGGTCCGGATCACAGAGACAGCCAACCGACCAGGAAGCAGGTGAAAGGACATGTCGGCACTGACAGTCCCCAGACGGACGCAGCCGACCCTGCCGTGTCATGCCGGTGATCCCGACCTTTGGTTTGCCGAGACTCCGGCCGACCTCGAACGCGCGAAGACGCTGTGCGTGCACTGCCCGGTGCGGCGCCAGTGCCTGGCCGCGGCTCTGGAACGAGCCGAGCCGTGGGGTGTGTGGGGCGGCGAGATCTTCGAGCGCGGTTCAGTTGTCGGACGTAAGCGTCCGCGTGGGCGGCCCCGCAAAGAGGCTGCCTGACAGGCGATTACGACGACGGCTTAAACGACGACGGCTTAAACGACAACGGCGTCCGGCTCGGCGAAGCCGGGGATCAATTCCTCGGACAGGGCCTTGATCGGGACGTGCGCGTCCAGCTGGCACAGGATGGCGGCCACCGATGCGATCACCCGCATCGGGATCGCCAACTTGGGGGGTAGGTCCATCTGGCGCGCCGTCTTGATCTGGGCCACCGAGCGGTCGAACTGGCTCACCGTCATCCGCTGCAGCCACTTACGGGTGTAGTGGAACACGTCGACCTCGATCGGTTCGACGTACTGGCGCAGCATCTCGTCGATCTCGCGGACCGATACCTGCTGGCCCTTCTGGATGAATCCGACCTTCTCCATGGTCGGCAGCAGCAGGTCGTAGTTCTTGTCCCGGGCCAACCGGATGGTCATGCCGAGCTCGATGGGGTAGCCGCCGGGCAGCGGTGCGACCGCGCCGAAGTCGATGACGCCCATCCGCCCGTCGGGCAGCAGCATGAAGTTGCCTGGGTGGGCGTCGCCGTGCAGCATCTCCAACCGGCGCGGCGCGTCGAAGGTGAGCTCGAGTAGCCGATTGCCGATCAGGTCGCGTTCCTCGGGGGTGCCGTGCCGGATGATCTCGGCCATGTGCTTGCCGTCGATCCATTCCTGGATCACCACTTTCGGCGCGCTGGCCACCACGTGCGGTACCGCGAAGTGTGGGTGGCCCTCATACGCTTTGGCGAACTTGCGCTGGTTGTCGGCCTCGAGCCGGTAGTCCAGCTCCATCTCGGTGCGTTCGATCAGCTCGTCGACGACGCCCTGCACATCGGCGCCGGGGGAGAGCTGCTTGAACACCCCGACCATGCGTTGCATCGTCTTGAGGTCGGCCCGCAGTGCCTCGTCGGCGCCCGGGTACTGGATCTTGACGGCCACCTCGCGGCCATCGGACCAGACGGCCTTGTGCACCTGGCCGATGCTGGCGGAGGCGACGGGCGTGTCGTTGAACGAACTGAAGCGCTCCCGCCACTTGGTGCCCAGTTGGGCGTCGAGCACCCGGTGCACCTTGGCCGCGGGCAGCGGCGGAGCGTCCTTCTGCAACTTGGTCAGGGCTTCGCGATACGGCTCACCGAACTGCTCGGGAATGGCCGCTTCCATCACTGAAAGCGCCTGGCCCACCTTCATCGCGCCGCCCTTGAGCTCGCCCAAGACGGTGAACAGCTGGTTGGCCGCCTTCTCCATCAGCTCGGCGTTGACTTCGTCCTTCGACTTACCGGTCAGCCGCTTGCCGAAGCCCAGAGCCGCCCGGCCGGCCATGCCGACCGGCAGGCTGGCGAGCTTTGCATTGCGGGCCGCGCGGCCGCGCTTGATGTCTGACACATACCCATCATCCACGACGCCCACCGCATCGTCTGCATCGAATTGAGTCAGCGTTCTTTTCCGATCTGTACTCTCATCGGGTCGCGCATCCGTGTGACGCTTCGATTTCCACGTCCGGAGGGTGGACCGCAACAGCCATGGCAGCCAAACAAACGCAGCACGACGCCGCCGACGCCTTGTTCCGAGCGATCATCGAGACGTTGGACAAGCACCGCAACGAGCGCACCCTGACCGAGGACGTGCTGGACACCCTCGGCCGGGCGTATGCGTCGATCTCGACCTGCATTCCGGAGCAGGGCCGGCTAGGCTAACACGGACACAGCGGGTGGCGGGTCCACGGCCGGGCCAGGATCGTGCTCGCCTGTAGGTCGAATTCCAGGGTGGCGTTGAGCGCCGCCGGCGGATCGGGATGCTGCCCGCGAACCGCCGCAACGACCTGATTGACCTGGCTCAGCGCCAGAGCCGCGGTCGCCAGCAGGGTGGCCCGGTCGGCGACCCCGATGGTGTCGCGCAGCTGGGCCGCGATCGCCGGCCAGGCCGCGTCGCGGTCACGCCGGTGCAGGTCGGCGCACCCCAGGCAGCTGGTCGTCCCGGGCAGGACCAGCGGCCCCACCAGGCCGGTGCCGTCGCGGACCCGGACCGGAAGGTGCGGGACGCCTGCCCTTTGCAGGTCGCGCACCATGCGCGGATCGGAAACCAGGTAGTCCGTCAATACCACCAGATCAGCGGTCGCCGTCGTCACCATCGCATGGGGCTGGCTGCTGTGCCCGGTCCGGACGCCCGAGGAGCGCAGGGCTCCCACCAGCAGGTCCGACAGCGGCCCCCGCCCGTGTACCCGGATCGATGCGGTCCGCCCGGATGAGTTGCCGTCCCCGCGGGTGGCCACGCCGGCCTCGACCAGCCCGGCGACCAGATCCGTCAGGTCAGCACCCGCCTGGCGCTGCAACTCGGTGAGCGACACCGGCGAGCGCATGGACCGCAGCAGCGCAGCCAGATTCGGCGCGGTCAGATCACCGGGTGGACGGACCAGGACGGCGCGACGGGGATGCCAGCCCACCTGCACCACACCGTCGGGCCGCAACAGCACCGGCAACGCGGGATTCAGGGAGAACAAGGGTGGTGCGGCCGTGGCCATGAGCCGTCACTGTGCCACGCCGGCCGCGCGGCTGTGACCCATTGTCCACAGGGAATCGGACGCGGAACGGGCGACGAACGCGCTCGACGGTGTGTAGCATTTCGCCCGACTAGGGCGACGGGAGGGCGTGCCCGTGGATGGGGTGGAGTTCGGACGCTACCGCCTGATCGAGCTGCTGGGCCGCGGCGGCATGGGGGAGGTGTGGCGCGCCCACGACACCGCCATTGACCGAACGGTAGCCATCAAGTTGCTGCTCCCGCATTTCGCCCAGGACGAGAAATTCGAGGAGCGGTTCCGTCGCGAGGCACACGCCGCCGCGCGTCTCGACGATCCCCATGTGGTGCCGATTTATGACCTCGGAGAGATCGACGGCCGGTTGTTTGTGTCGATGCGCCTGATCAACGGCCAGGACCTGCAGACGCTGCTCGGTGCCGGGCCGCTGGAAACCCAACGCGCAGTGGCGATTGTCGAGCAGATCGCAAAGGCGTTGCACGCCGCACACAAGGCCGGGCTGATCCACCGGGACATCAAACCGTCCAACATCCTGGTCGCCGAGGACGACTTCGCCTATCTCATCGATTTCGGCATCGCGCGCGCGGCCGGGGAGACCGGGCTGACGTCGACCGGTGCCACCATCGGCACCTGGTCCTACATGGCGCCGGAGCGCTTCAGCACTGGTCAGGCCGAGGCCAGCTCCGACATCTATGCGCTGGCTTGCGTGCTCTACCAATGTCTGACCGGCGAGCTGCCGTTCCCTGCCGTCGCCCTGGAGCAGATCGCCGTAGCGCATATGACAACGACACCGCCGAAACCCTCGGTACAGCGGCCGTCGATCCCCGCCAGCATGGACTCTGTCATCGCAACCGGCCTGGCCAAGGACCCGTCAGCACGTCACGCAACCACGATCGAATTGGCCGAGGCCGCGCGCAACGCCCTCAACACGCCTGACTCCCGCGCTCCGGCCACGCCATCTCAGCCAAAACCATCCGCGTCGAGGCCGGCCACCCTGTCGGCGCCGACTTCCCAGCCCGACACCCTGCCTTCGCCTCCCGTCACCCCCACGCCGCGAACACGCGCCTCAGCGACCGCCGCGACACAACAGGCTCGACCTGCTCGGCCGCCGAGCAATCGACCCCCTTCACCCTCACCTCGTAGCGCTGCGCCGACGACCCGCGAAAGCGGGCGCTGGCGCCGCAAATCCGTCGTCATTCCCGCCGCAGTGCTCACGGCCGCGGCAGTTACAGCCGCCACTTTTGTGATGTTGCGTGACAACGGCCCGAAGGTATCGCGCCACGGCCCAGCATCCGGCTCCTCCGTCGCTGCACTCCCACCCAGTCCCTACGGTCCCCAGACTGTGTTGCCAATCAACGGTCTTCACCGTGCCAACGGGGTAGCGGTGGACGCCAACGGCGCGGTTTACGTCAGCGACGCGATGAATGTCCGGAATTCAGATGACCGCTTGCTCACACTGGCTCCCGGGTCGACCGGCTCCGCCGTGCTGCCCCTGGCCGGCCTCGAGGGTGTCGGCGGCGTGGCGGCCAACAGTGCCGGCGACCTGTACGTCATCGGCGGCACGTCCAACGGCACGCAGCGAGTGCTCAAGTTTTCAGCCGGGTCCACCCGCTCGGAGGTGTTGCCTTTCCCCGACATCGGCCCGGGCCACGGTCTGGACGGTGTGGCTGTGGACACCACCGGCGCTGTTTACGTCACCGACAACCCCCTCTCGCACTACGCCCCTCCACGGGTGATGAAGCTGGCGGCGGGGTCCAGTCGCGCTGACGTTCTGCCTTTTGCCGAACTCGACTCACCCGTCGGTATAGCCGTGGACAGCGCCGGCGCGGTTTACATCACCGACAAGAACCGGGTGCTCAAACTGGCGGCGGGATCCACCCGTACCGACGTGCTGCCGATCGCCGGTAGCACAGGTGTGGCCGTGGACGCCCGCGGCGCCGTGTATGTAACCAGCGGCTACAAGGTGCTCAAGCTGGCGGCCGGGGCCGCCCGTGCTGACGCGCTTCCTTTCGCCGGCCTCACCAACCCGCTGAGTGTGGCGGTGGATGAAAACGGCTCCGTCTACGTCACCAACGAAAACCAGGTGCTGAAGCTGCCGGTGCGCTGAGAGTCACCCAGCGTCATCGACGCGCGGCGCCAGGTCAGTTATCCGCCGCGCCCGCACCGGGGTCCTCCCGGATGTCGTCTTCGAGCCCGGCGATCGCTTCGTCGATGCCGCTGGTGTCGCCACCGATCACCCGATCGATGAACGCGGCGGGGTCGTCGAGGTCATCGGCGCCGGGCAGCAGGTCGGGGTGCTGCCAGACGGCGTCACGTGCGTCCATCCCGGCGGCCTCGGTCAGTCGCTGCCACAACGCACCGGCCTCGCGCAGTTTGCGCGGTCGCAACTCCAGCCCGACCAGGGTCGCGAACGTCTGCTCGGCGGGCCCGCCGCTGGCCCGGCGCCGGCGCAGCGTCTCGCTGAGCGCCGCCTCGCCGGGCAGCCGCTCGCCCAGCGCCGCGGTCACCACCGTCTGCACCCAACCCTCGATCAGGGCGAGCAGCGTCTCGAGGCGCTCGAGTGCCTGGGTCTGCGCGGGGGTGGCCTTGGGTTCGAACACGCCCTGGCTCAGCAGGTTCTCCATGGCGGCCGGATCGGCCAGCGCAGCGGGGTTGAAGTCCCGGGCCAGCTCCTCGATGCCGGTCATGTCGATCTTCATCCCCGCGGCATAGGCCTCGACGGCTCCCAGCAACTGGCTGGACAGCCAGGGGACGTGGCTGAACAGGCGGTGGTGCGCGGCCTCCCGGGCCGCCAGGAACGTCATGATCTCGCTGCGGGGCTGCTCAAGGCCCTCGGCGAAGGATTCCACCGCGTCCGGCAGGATAGCGGCGATCCCCTTCGGCCCGAGCGGCAGGCCGATGTCGGTGGACGTCAGCACCTCTTTGGACAGCCGGCCCAGTGCCTGGCCGAGCTGGGAACCGAAGGCGATCCCACCCATCTGCGACATCATCTGCAGCAGCGGCCCGGCCATGCCCTTGGCCTCTTCGGGCAGCGATTGCGCCCACACCGATGAGATCTGCTCGGCCATCGGATCGCACAGCCGCTTCCAGGTGCCCAAGGTGTTCTCGACCCAGTCCGACGGACTCCAGGCGACCGCTCGGGTGGTGCCTTCGGGCAATGCCGTCGCGCCGTTGAGCCAGGTCTCGGCCAGGTGCACCGCGTCGGCGATCGCCGAGCTGGTGGTGGCCGGGATCGGTGCGACGAATCCGATCGAGCTGGTTGCGACCTGTCGGGCCAGGTCGTAGTTCACCGGTCCGGCGTCCTTGCCCGAACTCATGGCGCTGCCGACACCACCGAACATCTCACCCAGGCGGGTGAACAGCTGGCCGAGGTTGGCCATGTCGAAGTCACCGCCGAACCCGAACGGGTTGTTGCCCGCCCCTGAGCCCGGATCGTTCTTCTCGCGCTTCTCACGGTCGGGGTCGTCTCCACTGGAGAAGCCGAAAGGCAGGTCAGCCATGAGGTCAACCGTACTCACCGCACCAACGGAAAGCGCGGGGCACGGTCACGCTCTCAGCTGAACGCCGCCGCGGCGGTGCCGGATAGGGTAAGCGGCGTGAACAGGCGGATTTTGACCTTGATGGTCGCGCTCGTCCCCATCGTGGTCTTCGGGGTGCTGCTCGCGGTGGTGACCGTGCCGTTTGTGTCATTGGGCCCGGGGCCGACGTTCGACACCCTCGGGGAGGTCGACGGCAAACAGGTCGTGCAGATCGAGGGCACCCAGACCCACCCGACGACCGGTCATCTCAACATGACGACGGTCTCCCAGCGCGACGACCTGACCCTGGGTGAGGCGATGAGTCTGTGGATCTCGGGTCAGGAGCAGCTGGTGCCTCGTGACCTGATCTACCCGCCCGGCAAGTCGCGCGACGAGGTGGACCAGGCCAACAACGCCGATTTCAAAACCTCTGAAGACAGCGCCCAATACGCCGCCCTGGGCTATCTGAAGTACCCCGAGGCGGTCACCGTCGCCACGGTCACCGACCCCGGCCCGTCGGCCGGCAAGCTCAAGGCGGGCGATGCCATCGACGCGGTGAACCGCACGCCGGTGAGCAACGTCGAGCAATTCACCTCGCTGCTGAAGAACACCAAGCCCGGCCAGGTCGTGACCATCGACTACCGCCGCAAGAACGAGCCGGCCGGCGTCGCGGAGATCACGCTGGGCACCAACAAGGACCGCGACTACGGGTTCATGGGCGTCGCCGTGCTCGACGCGCCATGGGCGCCCTTCACCGTCGATTTCAACCTGGCCAACATCGGTGGCCCCTCGGCCGGGCTGATGTTCAGCCTCGCCGTCGTCGACAAGCTCACCACCGGTGACCTGGCCGGTTCGGCGTTTGTCGCCGGTACCGGCACCATCACCGTCGACGGCAAGGTGGGCCCCATCGGGGGCATCACCCACAAGATGGCGGCGGCGCGCGCGGCCGGCGCCTCGGTGTTCCTGGTGCCGGCCAAGAACTGTTATGAGGCGATGTCCGATATTCCGTCGGGGCTCAAGCTGGTGAAGGTCGAGACGCTCGGTTCGGCGGTGGACGCGCTGCATGCGATGACGTCGGGTGGTGCGACGCCGAGCTGTTAGCCGAGAGCTGCCGGCCGGCAGCTTGCGTACAGTTGTGGCCATCGGGAAAACGAAGCAGGGAGCGTAGCTAGTGGGAATGCGGCCCGCCGCAAGGATGCCGAAGTTGACTCGGCGCAGCCGGATTCTGATCCTGATCGCACTGGGTGTGATCGTGCTGTTGCTGGCCGGACCCAGGCTGATCGACGCCTATGTCGACTGGCTGTGGTTCGGCGAGCTCGGCTACCGCTCGGTGTTCACCACCGTGCTGGTCACCCGCATCGTGGTGTTTCTGGTGGCCGGCCTGCTGGTCGGCGGCATCGTGTTCGCCGGGCTCGCGGTGGCTTACCGCACCCGCCCGGTGTTCGTCCCGAGCAACGACAACGACCCGGTGGCGCGCTACCGCGCGGTGGTGCTGAGCCGGCTGCGGTTGGTGGGGATCGGCATCCCGGCGGCGATCGGTGTGCTGGCCGGCATGGTGGCGCAGAGCTACTGGGTGCGCATCCAGTTGTTCCTGCACGGCGGTGACTTCGGCATCGCCGACCCGCAGTTCGGCAAGGACCTCGGCTTCTACGCGTTCGAGTTGCCGTTCTACCGGCTGGTGCTGAGCTACCTCTTCGTCGCGGTGTTCCTGGCCCTGGTCGCGAACGTGGTGTCGCATTACCTGTTCGGCGGGATCAGGCTGTCGGGGCGCGCCGGCGCGTTGAGCCGCTCGGCCCGCATCCAGCTGGTCAGCCTGGTCGGTGTTCTGGTGGTGCTCAAGGCGGTTGCGTACTGGCTGGACCGCTACGAGTTGCTGTCGCACACCCGCGGAGGCAAGCCGTTCACCGGGGCCGGCTACACCGACATCAACGCGGTGCTGCCGGCCAAGCTGATCCTGATGGCCATCGCGCTGATCTGCGCGGCCGCGGTGTTCTCCGCGATCACGTTGCGCGACTTGCGGATTCCGGCGATCGGGCTGGTGCTTCTGCTGCTGTCGTCGCTGATCGTGGGCGCCGGCTGGCCGCTGATCGTCGAGCAGATCAGCGTCAAACCCAATGCGGCGCAGAAGGAAAGCGAATACATCAGCCGAAGTATCGCCGCCACCCGGCAGGCCTACGGGCTGACGCCGGACGTGGTGACCTACCGCAACTACACCGGCGACGGACAGGCGACCGCGCAGCAGGTGGCCGCCGACCGCGCGACCACCTCCAACATCCGGCTGCTCGACCCGACCATCGTGAGCCCGGCGTTCACCCAGTTCCAGCAGGGCAAGAACTTCTACTACTTCCCCGACCAGCTGTCCATCGACCGCTATCAGGACCGCGGCGGTAACCTGCGCGACTACGTGGTCGCGGCCCGGGAACTCAACCCGGACCGGCTGATCGACAACCAGCGCGACTGGATCAACCGGCACACGGTCTACACGCACGGCAACGGCTTCATCGCGTCACCGGCCAACACCGTGCGCGGCATCGCCAACGACCCGAACCAGAACGGCGGGTACCCGGAGTTCCTGGCCAACGTCGTCGGCGCCAATGGCAGTATCGTGTCCGACGGCCCGGCGCCGCTGGACCAGCCGCGGGTCTACTACGGCCCGGTGATCGCCAATGCGGCTGCCGATTACGCGATCGTCGGCAAGACCGGGGCCGACCGCGAATACGACTACGAGACCAGCACCGAAACCAAGAACTACACCTACACCGGCGCCGGCGGTGTGCCGATCGGTAGCTGGATCTCCCGCAGCGTGTTCGCCGCGAAGTTCGCCGAGCGAAACTTCTTGTTCTCCAACGTGATCGGCTCCAATAGCAGGATCCTGTTCAATCGCGACCCGGCGCAGCGGGTGGAGGCGGTGGCGCCGTGGCTGACCACCGACAGCGCGGTGTACCCGGCGATCGTGAACAAGCGGATGGTGTGGATCATCGACGGCTACACCACGCTGGACAACTATCCGTACTCAGAGCTCACGTCGCTGTCCTCGGCGACGGCGGATTCGAACGAGGTGGCGTTCAACCGGCTGGCGCCCGACAAGCGGGTCTCCTACATCCGTAATTCGGTGAAGGCCACCGTGGATGCCTACGACGGCACCGTGACCCTGTATCAGCAGGACGAGAACGATCCGGTGCTCAAGGCCTGGATGCAGGTGTTCCCGGGAACGGTGAAACCCAAGAGCGACATCAGCGCCGAGCTGGCCGAGCACCTGCGCTACCCCGAAGACCTGTTCAAGGTGCAACGCATGCTGCTGGCGAAGTACCACGTCAACGACCCGGTGACGTTCTTCTCCACCTCGGACTTCTGGGACGTGCCGCTGGACCCGAATCCGACCGCGAGCAGTTACCAGCCGCCGTATTACATCGTCGCGAAAAACATTGCCAAGAACGATAATTCGGCGTCGTACCAGTTGATCAGCGCGATGAACAGGTTCAAGCGCGACTATCTGGCCGCCTACATCAGCGCGAGTTCGGATCCCGCGACCTACGGCAGGCTCACGGTGCTGACCATCCCGGGTCAGGTCAACGGTCCCAAGCTGGCCAACAACGCGATCACCACCGACCCGGCGGTGTCCCAGGACCTCGGGGTGATCGGTCGCGACAACCAGAACCGGATCCGCTGGGGCAACCTGCTCACGCTTCCGGTGGGCCAGGGTGGGCTGTTGTACGTAGAGCCCGTTTACGCCTCCCCGGGTGCCAGCGACGCAGCATCCTCGTACCCGCGTCTGATCCGGGTGGCGATGATGTACAACGACAAGATCGGATACGGCCCAACCGTGCGCGACGCGCTCACCGGGTTGTTCGGCCCGGGTGCGGGCGATGCCGCGACGGGCATTCAGCCCACCGACGCCGGGGTGCCGGCCGCCCCGCCGGCCAATCCGCCGCCGCCGGCCAATGGGCCGGGCACGCCGCCTCCGACGGCGGCGGTACCGCCGCCGCCCGATGGTTCCGTTGGCCTGTCACCCGCCAAAGCCGCTGTGCTGCAAGAGATTCAAGCGGCGATCGGCGCGGCGCGGGATGCGCAGAAGAAGGGCGACTTCGCCGGCTACGGGGCTGCTTTGCAGCGGCTGGACGAGGCGATCACGAAGTTCAACAACACCAAGTAGCGGCTGCGGCTTGCCGTTCTTGGCCGCGAGCGTGCGTGTTTGTACGCCGACACGCCGTAAGTGGTGGCATTTTGCGCACCCTCGCGCCGGGTCAGCCCCGTGCCGCGGTGCGGAACCTCTCGCGGTAGGCCTTCGGCGTGACGCCGAGGTGCTCGACGAACACCCGCCGCAGGCTCTCGGCGCTGCCGAACCCCGCCAACCGCGCGGTCTCGGCGACGCTGCGCCCCGCGTCGAGGGCGGCCCGGGCGGCGTCGATGCGCACCATCTCGACGTAGCGGGCCGGCGTCGTGCCGAGCTCGGACTGAAACAGCCGGGTGAGCTGGCGGGTGCTCAACGACGCTCGCGCGGCGAGGGTGTTCACGCTGTGGTTGTCCGCCGGATTGGCCGAGATCGCGGCGGTGGCCTTGCGCAGCGGGGACTCCGGCGGGGGGTCGGCCTCGACCAGCACCGAGAACTGCGACTGGCCGCCCGCACGCTTGAGGTAGACGACCAGCCACCGGGCCACGGCGCGGACCAGCTCTGTGCCGTAATCCATTTCGACCAGAGCCAGCGCCAGGTCGATGCCCGACGAGATCCCGGCCGAGGTGAAGACCTCGCCGTCGCGGACGAAGATGGCGTCCGGCTCGACGGTGATGTCGGGGTAGGCGCGGGCGAACAACCGGACTTCGTGCCAGTGCGTGGTGGCGCGGCGGCCCTGCAGTAATCCGGCCTGCGCGAGGACGAAGGACCCCGTGCAGATGGAGGCCAATCGCCGGGTCCGGCCGGCGATCGACCTGATCGCCTTGACCAGTGCGGGGTCCAGAGGCCGTCGCGGCAGGTCGTCGCTACCGGCCACCAGCACGGTATCCGCGGACTCGATGGACGCGATGGCGTCGGTGACGCCCAGCCGGGTTCCGATCGAGGTGGTGACATCGTTGCCGTCCACCGATGCGATTTTGAGCTGATAGTCGGCGCCGGCGCGATTGGCTTCCGCGAACACTTCGCCGGCCCCTGCAACGTCCAACATGGTCACGTCGTCGAAGACGACGATCACGATCACGCGAGCCCCCATCCGTCCATTGTGGCCGTGTCGCTTTCTGTGGGAAAGACGGCTCAATCGGCTACCTACAGTGAGGGGCCGATCGCCGCAGACTGACCGCATGAACACTCAATCGATAGAAACCACTGCCGGCATCGCCATCCCGGACACGCCACTGGTCCGTGAGGTCACCGACTACATCCGCGCCGCCGAAGATGATCTGCTCTTCGACCACTCCCGGCGGGTCTTTCTGTTCGGCGCCCTGCAGGGGCGCCGGCTGGGTCTGCAACCCGACCTCGAATTGCTGTACGTGGGGGCGATGTTTCACGACATCGGCCTTACCGAGCGTTACCGCACGTCGATGCTGCGCTTCGAAGTCGACGGCGCCAACGCGGCGCGCGACTTCCTGCTGGAGCGCGGTTACGACCCGGCCGATGCCCGAAAGGTGTGGCTGGGCATCGCCTTGCACACCACGCCGGGCGTTCCGGAGTTCCTGGACCCCGAAATCGCCTTGGTCACAGCCGGTGTCGAGACCGACGTGCTGGGCATGGGTCGCGATGACCTGGCGCCCGAGGCGCTGGACGCGGTCACCGCGGCACACCCTCGGCCGGACTTCAAGAACCGCATCATCGCCGCCTTCAACGAGGGCATGAAGCACCGGCCCGACAGCACCTTCGGCACCATGAACGACGACGTGCTGGCGCACTTCGACCCGACGTTCCAGCGGGAAAACTTCGTCGACATCATCCTGGGCAACCGGTGGGCCGAGTGATGGACATCTACGAAGCGCTCTACACCACCAGAATGATGCGGCGGCTACGGCCCGATCCCATTCCGCTGGATACCCAGGCCCGCATTCTGGATGCTGCCGTCCGCGCCCCCAACGGTGGCAACACCCAACGCTGGCACTTCGTGGCGGTGGACGCTCCAAAGCTCAAAGCCGAGTTCGCGCAACTGTTCCGGGCGGCCCGCGCCATCGAATACGAGAAGTTCAGCACCGGGACGGGGCCGATGGTGGCACCGGCGCCGGGCGCGGACCCGGCCGCCCATGCCGAAACCATGCGCCGGATCAAGGGTTCGGGGGATTACCTCGCCGACCATTTCGAGGAAATTCCCCTGCTGCTGTTCGTGTTCGCCATCGACGATCTCGGCGGCGCCAACATCTTCCCCGCCATCTGGAGCGCGCTGCTGGCTGCCCGCGCCGAGGGTGTCGGCGGAGTCATGACGATGGTGCTGCGGAACTTCGCCGACAAGGTGAACGAGTTGCTCGGCGTGCCAGTCGGGGAAGGCTGGACCATGTCGGCGATGCTGGCCCTCGGCTACCCACTGGGCAGGTGGGGTGTCGCAGCCAATCGGCGCCCCGTGCAGGAGGTTTCATCGCGCAACCACTGGGATGCGCCATTCGGTATCGAAGTGCCGCAGCCATTGTGGCCCGCGGCGTGAGAGAAGGAAGCATGGCTACTCAAGGCCGAGATCGAGACGGCGTAACCGACCGTGCACTGATTCGGCACGGCATCTTTCTGTTCCTGATCGGACTGGTGACCGGCACGCAGGAGCGGCGCTTCACCAACATGCGCATGGCCTTGTCCGCGCACCTGGAAGGCGTGATGAACGGCACCTTCCTGGTCGCGCTCGGTGCCGGCTGGGGTCATATCGGCCTACCGGGTCCGGTGGCGGCGGTCGCGCGGTGGACGTTGCTCTACGGCACCTACGGCAACTGGCTGTTCACCACGCTCGGGGCCGCGCTGGGCACCGCTGCCGCCAACCCGATTCTGTCGCAGGGTAATTCCGGGAGCCGCGGCCAGGAACGATTCGTACTGTTCGGCTTTCGTGGGATGCGGTACGCCTTCCTGACTTCCGTGGTGCTCATCCTCGTCGGGCTGAGCCGCCGGGAGGGGGTGCGATCATGCGCCTCGTAATCGCAATGACGGGCGCGACCGGCGCTCCGATCGGGGTTCGTCTCCTGGAAGTGCTGGGGGAGTTGGGGGTCGAGACGCACCTGATCCTCAGTGACTGGGCGCGCGCAACCATCAAGCTCGAGACCGATCGCAGCGTCAACGACGTCCGCGGGCTCGCCTCGCACAGTTACAGTGCCCGCGACCTCGCCGCCGGGATCTCCAGTGGATCGTTCCGCACCGACGGCATGGTGGTCTGCCCGTGCAGCATGAAAACGCTGAGCGCCATCCGAATCGGCTACAGCGACAACCTCATCACCCGCGCCGCCGACGTCACGCTGAAGGAGCGACGCAGGCTGGTGCTGGTGGCCCGCGAGGCGCCACTGAGCGAGATTCATTTGGAGAACCTGCATTACCTGGCACGTGCCGGCGCGGTGATCTTTCCGCCGACGGTGTCGTACTACGCGCGGCCCGCGTCGATCGAGGAGATGACCGACTATGTCGTCGGCCGCGTCATCGACCAACTCGGGATCGAACACGACCTGATCAAACGCTGGAAGGATCACGCGAATCATGAGCGACGCGAGCCCCGATCTGCGTAGCTGGCTGGCCACGCTGGAAGCCGCCGGCCAGTTGCGCCGCATCGTCGCGCGGGTGGACTGGAACGAGGAGATCGGCGCGATTACCCGGGCCAATCTTTCGCTCGGCGGGCCGGCATTGCTGTTCGAGAACATTGCCGGGCACGAAGACACCCGGTGCACCAAACTGCTGACATCAGGGATCGGGAGTCAGCGTCAGATCCAATTGATGCTGGGGCTGCCCGCAGACACCAGCGACGCCGCCATCGTGCGCCGCCTGAAAGACGCTTTCCGACAACCGATTCCGCCGCGCATTGTCGACACCGGACCGGTCAAGGAGAACATCGTCGCGGGTGACGACATCGACCTCTGGCAGTTTCCCGCGCCGAAATGGCATGCGGCGGACGGGGGTAGGTACATCGACACGTTCTGTGGCGTGGTCACCGAGGACAGGGTGACCGGGCGCGACAACATCGGCGTGTATCGCGGCATGATCGTCGGACGGGACAAGATCGCCAAGCTGATGGTGCCCAGTCAGGGCTGGGGCGGCCATGCTCAGCAGTACAAGCCGGAACCGATGCCGGTGGCCGTCGTCTACGGCTGGCACGACGTATTGCCGTTCTGCGCCGGCAGTCCGTTCCCGAAGGAGGTGTGCGAGTGGGACATGATGGGCGCCCTGCTGGGGCGACCGGTCGACCTGGTGGCGTGCGAGACCGTGCCGCTGCATGTGCCGGCCAGCGCCGAGATCGTCGTCGAGGGATTCATTGATCCCGACCCCGAAACCTTCATGGACGAGGGCCCCTTCGCGGAGTACCCGGGATACCTGGACGGGCATCCCGCGCCGGCGCCCGTGCTGCGGGTCACCCGGATCACCCACCGCAACGACCCGGTGCTGCGCGGCACGCCCGAGGGAATCCGCCCCGGCTTCCTCAACGAGGACGCCATGGTCAACTACGCACGCTCGGCGATCGTGTGGAACATGTTGGAAGACAACGGGATCAGCGGTGTCACCGATGTGTGGATGTCGCCGGTGTCCAACGGCACCCACATCGCGGTGCAGATCCGCAAGGCCTACCGCGGTCACGCGCAGCAGGTCGCCGCGGCGCTGTGGGGCAGCGGCGGATCGGTCTGGTTCTACAAGCACGTCATTGTCGTCGAGGAGGACGTCGACATTCGCGACCCCGCCGCGCTGGACTGGGCCATGGCGTACCGGGTGAATGCCGGGCTCGGCGACATCGTCTGCTACGGAACAACTCTCGGCTCACCGCTGGATCCCTCGACCCCGCCGCAGAAGTCGAACTCCGGCGGAGGGGAGTGGACCCGGGTGCTCATCGACGCCACCCGCAGTTGGGATTTCGAGCCGAGGCCGGAGTGGGGTGGTCGGCATTATCCGGCGCTCAACACGATCGACCCGGAGCTGGAGTCGATCGTCGCCGCCCGGTGGGAGGAATACGGGATCGGCATTCCCTACCTGGACGATCGGCACCGGGAACTGCTGACGATGCAGCGGCTCACGTCCCCTTGACGTTCATGATCTGCCGCAGCGACGTCACCACCTCGACCAGGGATGCGGCATCGACCATGACCTGGTCGATGTCTTTGTAGGCCTGGGGGATCTCGTCGATCCACTGCTTACCGTGCCGGTACTCGATCCCGCGCATCGCGGTCGCCAGATCCTGTTCGGTGAACAGCTCCTTGGCCTTGGTCCTGCTGAACCGGCGGCCGGCCCCGTGCGGAGCAGACCACAGACCGTCGGCGTTTCCCTTGCCCCGCACGATGTATGAGCGGGTGCCCATCGAGCCGGGAATGATGCCCAGCTTGCCTTCGGTGGCGTCGATCGCGCCCTTGCGGGTAAGCCAGACGGTTTCGCCTTGGATGGTGGTCGGCACCGTGTAGTTGTGGTGGGTGTTGATGCGCTCGATCTCCACGCGTTGTGCCTGTGCGCCGATCCACTCCGCGAACACGTGGATGAACCGGTCCATCATCTCGGACCGGTTCAGGTAGGCGAAACGCTGCGCCCACTTCAGATCCTTGATGTAGCGGTCGAATTCGGGTGTGCCCTCCCGCAGGTAGGCCAGATCGCGGTTGGGCAGCTTGACCTGTGGGTCGGCCGTGCACTGGTCCAGGGCGATCTTGATGTGACGCTGAGCAATCTTGTTGCCGACGCCGCGGGAGCCGCTGTGCAGGAACAACCAGACGGTGCCGTCGGTGTCCAGGCACAGTTCGATGAAGTGGTTGCCGCCGCCGAGAGATCCTAACTGCTGCATCCACTTTGGGCTGTGCGACAGGTCAACGTCCAGTTCTTGCTGCAGCTTGAGCAGCTCGTCGTGCTTGCGCGCGGTGAACAAAAACCGTTGCAGGGTCTTGTTGTAGTTGCCGGGGGAGAGCGGGATGGCGTCTTCGACGAGTTGTCTGAGTGCCGACAGCTTGGGGCGGTAGTCGCCCCCGAACTTTGCCGCCAGGTCCTGGTCGGTGAAGCGGGTCTTGGCCGCGACCATGCCGCAGCCGATGTCGACGCCGACCGCCGCCGGGATGACCGCCCCCCGGGTGGGGATGACGGTGCCGACGGCCGAGCCCTTGCCCAGGTGCGCGTCGGGCATCAGTGAGACGTGCGGGTGCACGAACGGCATCGACGCGGTGACCTTGGCCTGCTCGACGGTGTTGCCGGCGATGTCGGTGGCGAAGTTGAGCAGCTTGGGCCCGAGCTGTTCGGGCATGACGGTCTCCTTGAACGGTGATGTGGCGGTTGGGACGGTATTCCCACTGCGGTCGCGTTGCAACGGATTTTGGCCCGGGTTCGGAGTATCAGTGCTGGTGAGGGCGCGATTTGGAGAGGTCCCCACGCGTTGGGTAACCTTGCGTTTACCGACGCGGGGTGGAGCAGCTCGGTAGCTCGCTGGGCTCATAACCCAGAGGTCGCAGGTTCGAATCCTGTCCCCGCTACAAAGTGGGATGGCCCTCAGGCGCAAGCCTGGGGGCCATTTTCATGCTGATTGGGAACACTCTACGATCGCGATTGATGACTGAAGGAGTTCGTGGACCGGTGTCGGCACAAGCGGAGGCCGGCGAGATTGCCCCGCTCGATGTCAACGGCTCCGGAGTCCTTCCGCCGGTCGATGCCAGAGTGCGCCGACTTTTCTGGTTCCTCGAGCGCTTCGCGCCCGCTTTGGGATCACGGTGGGCGGTCGAGTTATGGTGCACCCCACCTGTTCTCGAGTCGGCTCTGCGCATGCCACCGGGGGTGTCCCCGGGCAGGCCAGTGGAAGCGTATTGGGATGGGCACCGGGTCGCTGGTGAGGAATGGGGCGAGGGACCGCCGATATATCTGGTACACGGCTGGGGCGGCCAGCGCGCGCATCTGGCCATCTTCGTCAAACCGCTGGTCGAGGCGGGGTATCGAGTCGTCGCGTTCGACCTGCCCAGCCACAACGAATCTGATCCAGGTGAGCTTGCGCCCGGGCGTACTACCGCCACCGAGTGCGCCGACGCGATCGCGGCCATGATCGAGACCCACGGGCCCGCCCACGCGGTGGTGGCTCACTCACTCGGAGCCAACGCGACTGCGTTGGCGGCGGCCCAGGGCGCACCCGTAGGGCGCTTGGTCTTATTGGCGCCAATGGGCGATTTTCCGCTCTATCTCGACTGGTTCGCCGCACGCCATGGCTTCGGTCGCCGGATCCGCGCGGGCCTGCACCGTCGACTGGAAAAACGAATCGATATGCCGCTGGAAGAGACGAACATGACGCGGATCGGTCGGCGAGCCAATTACCCACCATTGCTCCTGATCCACGACCCCGACGACCCGGACAGCCCCTACGCCGCCACCGAGCGCCTGGCCACCGCGTGGCAAGGCGCACAATTCATGACCACCCAAGGGCTCGGCCGCTTGGCGCATTACCGAATCCTGCGCCACCGCCCGGCTATTCGCGCCGGGGTGGAATTCATCGGTCCAAGCACGCAGCCTGGGCCGTAGCCCCGGCGGCGCCGTGGCCGCCGATGTCAGACCTGCCCGTTGCCGCCGTCATTAGTGACCGCGTTGGCCCAGCCTGAGCCGCCGAAGCCTCCGACCCCGACAGTGCCGCCGTGACCTCCCGCGTTGGGGAAACCGCCATTGTTGGCACCGGGGCCACCCGTCCCCCCACCGGCACCGGCTGTGCCGGCGCCGCGGGAGCCGGAGGCACCGGAGGTTCCGCGTCCTACGCCG
>NZ_LKTM01000069.1 GCF_001417955.2 Mycobacterium gordonae
TCAGCGCAACGGCGTAACATCACCCACCGAAGCCAGAAGCTCCGAAGGACCATTTACACCGGATTACGGACGCCACCCTAGTTTCGAGCAGCAAGTACTTGTTCTTCTGCACCTCGTACTGCGCCGGGAGCCATTCGGTCAGCACTTCGTCCCAGAGCGACTCGTTACTGTGTCCGATCTCCTGGATGTTGCTCGGCTGCCGAGACTTAGCCTGCTCGCGTCGATAGGTCTCGACGATCCAGTCGTTGACGTCTGCGAGCCACTGGTGATGTTCACGAACCATGCACCGAGCGTAGGCACCGAGCCCGACAGGAAGCTTTCCCTCAACTGCAGGTGTGAATTGGTATGTATCTGTGTTGAGTCCTGCCCGACTGATCGAAGTTGAGGAGAGCGCCGGCGGACTGACACCCGCCTTTTGCAGGTAGCGCCGCCCGGCTCGCAAAGGGGGCACCTGGCCGTGTTCTGGCTGGCACCGTAAGGCCCGCGAGTAAGGGCGGTCACGATGCTGGCGTGGTCGCGCTCAGGCCATTCGCTGCGCACTTTTCTGTCAAATGCGTCTCCGAGGGCCTTGACGGATCATCACTGCAAAGGCTTCGACCCGACCCAACCTGGGTACTATTCGCCGCATGCCGTTGATGAACGGTGAGACCTTCGCCGGATACAAGATCATCCGAATGCTCGGGTCTGGCGGAATGGGTGAGGTCTACCTAGCACAGCATCCACGGCTTCCTCGGCGGGACGCCTTAAAGCTGCTTCCGCGCGAGTGGTCAGCCGACGCCGAGTACAGGGCTCGCTTTACAAGGGAAGCCGATCTCGCTTCGACGCTTTGGCACCCACACATTGTGGGTGTGCATGACCGTGGTGAGCACGATGGCCAGTTATGGATCTCGATGGACTTTGTCGACGGGCTCGATGGAGCTCGCCTTCTGGGCGATCGGTACCCGTCCGGGATGCCGGTGGAGGAAGTCGCCCGCATCATCACGGCGGTCGCTGGTGCCCTCGACTACGCCCACAAAAAGGGTCTTCTGCATCGAGACGTCAAACCCGCCAATATAATGTTGACTCATCGTGAATATGACGGCGAGCAACGAATCCTTCTGGCTGACTTCGGGATTGCCCGCAACGTTGACGAAATCAGCGGTCTCACCGCGACCAACATGACGGTAGGCACGGTGGCTTACTGCGCACCAGAACAGTTGTTGGGCGAGGACCTTGACGCCACTGTCGACCAGTACGCGCTGGCGGCAACCGCGTACCACCTTCTGACCGGATCTCAGCTCTACCCGCATTCGAATCCCGCAGTAGTGATCAGTCGGCATCTGAATTGCCAGCCGCCAGCGCTGTCGGAGACGCGCCCAGAGCTGGCCCAGCTCGACCCGATTCTCGCCGTTGCTCTGGCCAGAAATCCCATCGACCGATTTCAGCGTTGCTCTGATTTTGCGCGTGACTTAACCGAGGCGATTGGTTCGGCTTCGGGGGGAGCCTCAGCGTCGGCATCAACGCGGCCTGCGCACGTACCGCAGCGACCTCGACGTGGCACCATCAATTTGTTGTCCCGTCGGTGGGCGATTGCCGCCGCCGTACTCGCAGTCATTCTTTTCGCCAGTATGCTCACGCTAACCGCTCGCCCGTGGGAGGGCCGCGAGTCCGGTTCTGCAACTGCGACTTCCAGCGTCTTTCCTTCGGTGTCCGCCTACGCGACTACAGGACGAACACCAACAACGACGCTACTTTCGTCGACGGTTGTACCGACCCCGACTTCCGCTAGGGCAGAACCTGGGGCAGCCTTGCAGACGGCGCTTCCCTTTTGTTACAGCGGTACTCGGATTGCGGCGAAACCTTCGTCAGGAGGACTTCTTTGTAAGGGCCACTGGTTCGAGAATCTGACCTGGACTGACTGGGGTCTCGACGCAGCAGACGGTACGGGTGTCGAAGCTATCAAGGGTTGCACACCGAATTGTGCGACAGGTGAGTTGGCGAGATATCCAGTGGAGGTGCACTTTTCAGGACCTGCGGCTTCGACGGACCCGAGTTGTCCCCTGGGAATTCGCTTTTACACCCAGCTCATCGTCGCCTACCCGACATCACCGCCGCCACCGTTTCTTGAGTATGACGGTGGTCCTGTAGCGGAGAAGTACAACGGCCTGCCTTCGCTACGTTGGAATGCTCTCAGGCCATATTGCTTCTGATCATTTCTGATCCTACCGTGCAGCGAGGCTCGCGGTCAGTCGCTGGCGAATCGCCCGAGCGCTCTTGCGACCAGTGACGCGTCGCTTTCTCAGAACCACTCATTGAATTGCGCTACTCCCTCGCCAAAGGACCGGGACTGTAGGGCGCGAAGCGGCAGCGGCCGGCGCCCAGTTGTTTACCGAGCGGTCCACGAATCCTCAACTACCACCAGCGACCGTCCGCCCCAGGCTCGTGGCGACTATGGCGGGCTGTTGTCATTGCATGTCCACTTCGGCGTCGATCGAGCAGTTCGTGCCCGTTAGGTAGAGTCACTTGCGTGAGGCGTTTTGCGCTCCTAATCGCAGCAGCGCTTGCGGCGTGCGCACTAGCCTGCTTTCCCGCGCGAGCTGTCGGTTCGCCCCAATGTGGCAGCGGCACGTATCTCGGGCAGAATGATGATTGCATCGTTGGACCTCCCGGCGTCACGGACCCTGACACGACGTACATGCAGTATCTCGCCGATAACGGCGTGATGGGCGAGTCGCTAGTACACGATCGCCAAGCCCAATTGCGTAACAGAACAATTGGTGTAACCATATGCGACCGGCTTGATAGGGGAACTGCCCCTGCGGCCGTGGCGGACTCAATTTTCGGTGCAGACGACTCAATTCACGTCATCTCTACAACGATGAGGGCAGCTGCGACGGCTTACTGCCCGTGGACCTACCAAGCTGTTAGTGCTACATGGCCGCGTCATTGATAGTGCAGGTCGTTGCAATTTGTCATGGGGTTATACCATGCGAGATCTCCAAAGAGCCACCTCGGGCTCGCAATGGCATGGCAGCGAGTTGCGCGTGCACTGCAATAGCCTCGTCTTGTGCGCTCGTGTAAGGACCGCGATGACTTTATGCGGGGCTGCGCAGAAGGCTTGAAAATCGCCATGGAGCCATAGGCGCTGTCCGCCGACGTAATTGGGCCATTGGTGCAATGGATGCGAGAAATTGTCAAGACCTGTGGATCGGGGGTTTCAGGCGACCTCCGTTTCGGTGTGCTGGCTACCGCTTGAGGGCGGTGTCGGTGGGGTGATGTCGGTGGGCCGTTCGAGTAGCTTGCCCTTGTGGAAGACCGCACCGGCGCGGACCAGGGCGACCAGGTGTGGGGCGTTGACGGCCCGCCAGCGGGCCTGTGCGGCATCGATCAGCTTGTAGGCCATGGCAATACCGGCCGCGCGTGATCCCGGCCCCTTGGTGACCTTCGTCCGAAGTCGCACGGTGGCAAAAGTGCTTTCGATCGTTATCTGGAGTCCCTCGGTCGGTGTCTTCGATGTGCGACACGCGGAGTCGGGGTCGCTGATTCTGCGTGCTGGACGTGGTTATCTGCAGTCGTCTAGGAGGCAGAGCCTGCGGAGGGACGATGCACGTTGCGCGGGTCATCTCACCGGTCTCGTCGCGTGAGTCGTGGACGGTTCTCGGTGACGACGATGCTCCGGTCGCGGCGGTCGACCGGTATCTCGGGTATCTGACCGACATCGAGCGGTCGCCGAACACGGTCAAGGCCTACGCGCACGATCTGAAGGACTGGTTCGGCTTCTTGGCCGAGCGTGGGCTGGACTGGCGGGGCGTTCGGCTCGACGATGTCGGCGAGTTCGTGGCCTGGCTGCGATTGCCGCTGGTGGCGCGTGATGGACGTGTCGCGGCGTTGCCGTCGGTGCCGCATCAGTGCACGGAATCGACTGTGAACCGCAAGCTTTCGGCGATCGGGGCGTTCTACACCTATGCCGCGCGCGACGGCGTGAATGTCGGCGAACTGCTGACATCGTGGCAAGTCGGCGGGGGTCGTGGCGGCTGGAAGCCGTTTCTGCATCACATCAGCAAGAGCGCGCCGAAGCCGCGGCGGGTGATCGCGTTGAAGGCGCCCAAGAAGCTGCCGCGGGTGCTTTCTCCGGCCGAGGTGCAGGGAGTCTTGGACGGCTGCGACCGGCTGCGGGACCGGTTGCTGTTCGCGCTGCTGTATGACACCGGGATGCGGATCGGTGAGGCACTGGGGTTGCGGCACAACGATATCGCCGCCGCCGAGCGTGAGGTGACGGTGCGGCGCCGCGAGAACGTCAACGGTGCTCGCACCAAGTCGCCGACCGCGCGCACGATCCCGGTCAGCAACGAGTTGATCCGGTTGTATGCCGACTATCTGCATGCCGAGTACGGCGACCTGGATAGTGACTACGTGTTCGTCAACCTGTGGGGACACCCGCGCGGGTATCCGCTGACCTATGGCGCGGCGTATGACCTGGTGCGGCGGCTGCGCCGCAGGACCGGGATCGATTTCGACCCGCACTGGCTGCGGCACACGGCGGCGACCCGGCTGTTGCGTGACGGCGTCGGGATCGAGGTGGTCGCGCATCTGCTCGGGCATGCGAACGTGGTCACGACCTCGGCGACGTACGGGCACCTCACCGTTGAGGACGCTCGGCGGGTGTTGGAGCAGGCTGGCTGGTTCACCGACGGGCAGGTGCAGCTGTGACCGCGCCATCGCTGAAACCTGCCGGTTCGTCGGGCCTGCTGGGCAAGCTGATGGCCGCAGTGCGCAGCGAATTCCGCAATGACGTGATGGAATTCGCGCCCGAGGACCCGGTGTTCGGTACGGCCGAGTGCCGGGTCTCCGGGTGCGAGCGAGCCGCCCGCGGCCGCGGCCTGTGTCAAGGGCATCTGCAGCGATGGAACAACCAGGGACGCCCGGACTTGGATCGGTTTGCCGCATCGACTGATTCGCGCTGGCGGCGGCAACAACCGAACCAACAGTGCCGAGTGCCTGGCTGTGGTTACGGCTCTGCGCGCGGCGGCATGTGCGGGCTGCACGCACAACGATGGGAACGGGCGGGCCGGCCCGACCTGGACGCGTGGCTGGCTGAACCGCAGCCGTTCAAGCGGCCGGCCGCGGGCGCGACCTGCCGCATCCCGCACTGCGAGCTCTGGCCGCAGGCGACCTCGCCGTTCTGCCAAACCCACACCAACACTTGGAAAGTGAACGGGCGACCCGACATCGACGAATTCGCCGACCGCTTCGCCACGATCACCTCCTTGGCCGGCGAGGTGATCCGGCTCGACCGGCTGACCGGTCAGCTGAAGCTGGAGATGCAGTACGTGCTGCAACGCCGCCACGACGACCGCCAAGGCAAGCTCACCCCTGACGTAGTTATGCGTGCGGTGCGGACACTCGCCGACGCGGGCGTGGGCTCGCTGCTCGACCACGACGAAGACGACTGGCATGAGCGGACGCGGTTGCCGATCAACGACTCTTGCGCCCGCGGGTTCCTCGGCTACGCCTGCCGGGTGATCGCCGATCTGGCCGAGGCCGGCGGGTGGGAGGCTGAGTATCCGCGCGATGTCTGGCGGATGCGCCGCCTCGGCCACGACGGCGACCGCACGCTGCGATTCGCCGGGATCGGCCAGCCGTGGCTGCGGGATCTGGCGAAACGGTGGGTGCGGTGGCGGCTGTCGACCGGGCTGGGCCTGGAAGCCGGCGGCGGCCGGCCGGTCGTGGTGCTCACCCGCTTCGCTGGGTTCCTCGCCGACATCGGGGTCGAGCGCATCGACCAGGTCGACCGATCCGTATTGGAACGCTATCTCGCCGACCTGCGCGGCGATTCCCTTCGTGCTCAACGCCGCGGCGCCCACATCGGGCTGCTCAACCGGTTCTTCGCCGCCGTCCGCCAACACCGTTGGGACACGGCTCTTCCCGCCGATGCGATGTTCTTTCCCGAGGACTACCCCAAACGCGAAGAACGGCTGCCGCGGGCGCTGGCCGAACACGTCATGGCCCAGCTCGAAGACCCACACAACCTCGCCCGCTTCGCCGACCCGGCCCACAGGTTGATCACGATCATCCTGATGCGCTGCGGGCTGCGGATCACCGACGCGCTGCGGCTGCGCAGCGACTGTGTCGTCACCGACGCCGAAGGCGCACCGTATCTGCGCTACCTCAACCACAAAATGAAACGGGATGCGTTGGTGCCCATCGACGAGCAGGTGCGCGAGTTGATCGCCGCACATCGCATCTGCACCGCACAGCGCTGGCCGTCAGGCACGCCGGGGTTGTTCCCGCGGCCGACGAAGAACATTGACGGCGCCCACCCGATCGGCAGCCCCACCTACCGGATGGCACTGTTGCGCTGGCTGTCGGTCTGCGACGTCCGTGACGAGCACGGCGAGCAAGTGCATCTGACCCCGCACCAGTGGCGCCACACCCTGGGCACTCGGCTGATCAACCGCGACGTTCCCCAAGAGGTCGTGCGACGCATCCTCGACCACGATTCTGCTCAGATGACCGGGCATTACGCCCGGCTGCACGACACTACCGTGCGCCGCCATTGGGAGGCCGCCCGTAAGGTCGATATCCACGGCGCCACAATCACTTTCGACCCCTCCGGGCCGATCGCCGAGGCCGCCTGGGCCAAACAGCGCCTCGGCCGCGCCACCCAGGCCCTGCCCAACGGCTACTGCGGGCTACCGGTGCAGCAAAGCTGCCCGCACGCCAACGCGTGTCTGACCTGCCCAATGTTCCTAACCACCGGTGAGTTCCTGCCCCAGCACCGCCAGCAGCGGCAGCAGACCCTGCAGCTGATCACCGCCGCCGAAGCCCGCGGACAACAACGAATCGCCGAGATGAACCGCCAAGTTCTACGCAACTTAGACAACATCATCACTACCCTCGACAACCCAGAACAAGAGAAGGCCAAACATGCCGACTAACAACAGCATCCACCTCATCAGAGCAGCCCAACAGCGCCACGAACACACCCGCGCCAAGGCGATCGCGGCGATGCACGAACTCGACCGCAACGGCGCCGCGCTGACATTCGAATCCATCGCCCGCCACGCCGGTGTCTCCCGCTCGTGGATCTACACCCAGGCCGACCTCAAAGACGAGATCGGCCGGCTTCGCGCCCAGCGCCGGCCCGAACCCAGCACAGCGTTGCCTGCCCGGCAACGCGCCAGCGATGACTCCCTGCGCCTGCGCCTGGAGATCGCCAACCGCCGCAACCGCGAACTCGTCGACGAGAACCAGCGGCTACGCCGCCAGCTCGCCTGCGCCCTCGGCCACAACCGCGACAACAGCCGAATCTCGCCAAGAGAGCAGCCGGCACATCGCGATTCGGTAACGATCGCGTCGTGCTAACCAACGACCGGCACTGACTGCCCGCCGCGTCGTAGACACCCTCCGCGAAACAAACATGCAGCTCACAGCCCCTATCGCGCGCAGCGCTCCAGATAACAATAGGATTTGTCGTCCTCAAATGGATCCAATGCTCTGCGGGGTACTTGTAGAACTCCAGCAGGGTGTCCAGATCGTCGAC
>NZ_LKTM01000070.1 GCF_001417955.2 Mycobacterium gordonae
CCTTGATAGCAGTAAGGAAACTCCTCACCGCCGAGGTCAGACATCGTTGTCAGGAGTTGGTCGTGACCTGATCTGCGGCAGCGATGGCGACTCGACGGCTGCGCTTGCTGGCGCCATGCGCACTGTCGTCACTGCCCGTTGTCTGGACTAGGGAAGTTCTCCCACGGCTCACCGGTGGGCTGGTCTCGGTGACGGGTGGCGGACGCAGGGCGCAGTGGAGCGACCGGCGCGGACGGGAGCGCTAGCGGACGGAAGCAGAGGGAGCGCAGCGGAGCCCGGAGGTAGCCGCCCGCAGGGCAGGCACGATCAGCTCGGGTAGGCGGTGAGCTGTGGAGCAGTGCTGCGATGGCCGAGGCGGCGGGCACGCAGCGGCCGTGTCGGGGTGGGCGGGAGCGGGCGCTTAGCGTTAGCCGTAGAGGCGTTGGCGGAGTTCGCGTAGGCCGGTTAGGCGTGGGCGTCGGTTGAGGGCTTCGATGTCGTCGATGAGTTCGGCGACGCGGGGTGATTCGGCGAGTTCTTCGGCGGCGATCTGTTCGGCTTTGATCAGGGCCAGCAGTGCGCCGCGCCCGGAGCGGGTCAGCAGGTGGGCGCGGGCGATGTCAATGAGGTAGCGGGCTTGGCGTTCGGGGGAGAGTTGTTCGGGGTGGCGGACGTGGGCGGCGCGGTCGAGGGCTTGTTGTCCGTTGCCGAGTTCGACCGCGACCCCGACGGCGTGCATGGCCACGTTGGTGGGTCCGAATTCGGTGTCGTGGTGGTTGTGGTCGGCGCCCAGGACGGCGGCGAGCCGGCGTGCCACGATCAGGCATTGTTCGGCGGAATCGGTGTTGGCGTCGCGGGCGTGCAGGATCGCCAGCAGCAGCGCGCTGGAGCCCACGAGTGAGATCAGGCTGTGATCGCCGCCGGCGATGATGGCTTCGTGGCGTCGGGTGGCTTGGGTTAAGACGTGGCGGGCCAGTGCTTGTTCGCTCGAGTCGAGCAGGGTGCGGGCCATGCGCAGTTGACCGGCCAGGATCAGGGCGGGGTCGTGGGTGCGTTCGGCGGCGGCGATGGCGCGGTCGGCGGCCACCCATCCCGCACCTCGGTCGCCGACTTTGACCAGCATCGCCGCGGCGGCTTGATAGGTCTGGGCCAGCAGCGAAAGAAGTTCGGGGCGTTGAGTTTTCGCCGCGGTTCGGCTGGCATTCTCTAGCTCACCGATGAGGGCGGCGATGGCTGGCCCCATGTCGCGGTAGGCGCTGGCATGGATGCGCTCCCAGATATGCAGGGTGCGCTGCCGCAGAGATTCCACATCGCAGGGTGGCCCATCGGCTACCGGTGTGATGATGCTGTCGGGAGCGGGGTGACCGGCGATGGCCAGACGAAGCCGCTCCACGTAGGGCCGGTTGCGGGCGGTCTCGGTGTCGGGTCCCAGGGCGGCCTCGATGAGCTCCTGTAACGGCGCGCCCAGCACCGCGGCCAGCCGTTGTATGACGGTGAGGTCGACCAGTCGTAGTTCGCCGCGTTCGGTCTGGGAGACCCAGCTGGCCGATTTGTGCATGTGGTCGCCGAGGCGCTCCCGTGACCAGTTCTTTGCTTCTCGGTAGGTACGAACCAGGTCCCCGGCTGTGGGGTCAGCGCGGGGCACCGTCGCCTCGAAGGGGCTGCCCGTTGATCGCACCGGCAACGGGGGTAAGGGTCCACACCTCGGGTGGGCCGGCCAGATGCTGGGTCCGCTCGGCCAGGAACCGGCGGGTGTGTGGCGCGGCTTCGTGCGCGTGGAAAGCGTCGTGGCTTCGGTAGCACTCGTAGAACACCCGCACGCTGGCCTCGCCGGCCTGGGTGTGGCTGGCATAGATGATCGTGTCGGGTTCCTCGGTAGTGATCGCGGCTAATGTGTCGGCGACGAGTGCGTCGAAGGCGTCCTCGTGTCCCGCGCGAAGACTGAACCTGACCAGCAGTGCGAACAATGTCACCCCCAACGTGCGACACCGCTGTGGCGCGCTGTTGTCGTTCTCGTGTGCGCGGTTGTCGCACACCCTACCCGGCTGCCTCGGTGGCGGCGTTGAGAAGACCCGCAGGCACCGGCCGGGGGCGGCGTCAACCGCGAATCCGCATGCGACGGTGCGGCCGGCGCACAGTTTTGCACAGCCGCGCTGTGTGTTTTGGTCCTCCGTTCTCGACCTTGGCTGGTGCCGGGCTGCACTGGGTGGCGCGTCCAACAACACCGTTGGGCCGCTCACCCGAGAAGGCAGGACACACCATCATGAAGCTACGAATCGAGACCACCGGCGTGACGTTCCTTTGCACCCGGATTCCCGAGCAGCGCACCAATTTCGACACCGGCGCCCCACGGATCGACAAGGCGACCGGGCAGGCGTTGTGGCAGGTCCAGCTGATCGCCCTGGACGCCACCGGCGGCGAGGTGCTGGCCGTCACCGTGGTCGGCGAACCGAAAGTCACTGTCGGCCAACCCGTTGCGGTGTCGGGTCTGGTGGCGTTGCCCTGGTCGCAGGACGGCCGCTCGGGCATCGCGTATCGCGCCGAAACCATCACCGCCGCCGATCCGGGCGCGGTCGCCGCGAAGGCGGGCCAGCAGACCCGGTAATCGAGGTCTGGCCCGACAGCACCCGCATGAGCGCGGTGCGGCTGTCGGGCCGGCCTCCCCGGCAACACCCCAACCCGTCGCAATGGAAAGCGTGCCCTCATGTCGAACACCTCAAACCGTAACAACCGCAACGATAATCAAGCATCTGATGACGACTGGATCGGCGAGCTGATCTGGGGACTGGTCAAAGCCGCCGGGCAGCTGCTGTGGTGGGCAATCCTGTTCCCCACGCTCAGCGTCCCGGTCATCCTGACGATCTGGGTCGCCATCGCCCACGGCCCCCGCGCGGGCCTACTGACCGCCGCCCTGGCCGGCGCCGCCTTTATCGGCTGGGCCGTGCTGGAGCCGTCCTCGTTCACCGCGTGGGTGACCGCCCCGGTACGGCAGCGCTGGCTGTCGTGGTGGCGCTACCGCCGCACCTGGGCCTCGGTGTGCACCCTGCACGGTGTGACCGCCCGGCTCGGTGAACGCAGCCTGGTGCCAGTCTTGCAATCGGTGCGGATCGGCAATCACACCGACGTTCTCACCTTGCGGGTGGTGGCCGGCCAGTCGATCAACGACTGGCAAAAGCGCGCTCCGGCGCTGGCGGCGGCATGGCGGGCCGACCGGCTCACGATCCGCGCCACCACCCCCGGCGAGCTGCGCATCATCATCGGTCGCAGCGACGTGCTGGCCCAACCCATCGCCCTGCCCATGCCGACCCGGGCAACCACAGTCGACCTGGCCGCGGTGCGGGTCGGAATCACCGAGATGCGGACCTGGTGGCAGCTACCCGTGTTGGGACGGCACATCCTGATCGCCGGTGCCACCGGAGCCGGGAAGGGCTCGGTGCTGTGGTCGCTGATCGCCGGACTGGCGCCCCAGGTCGCGACAGGGCGGGTGCGGTTATGCGTGATCGACCCCAAAGGCGGCATGGAACTGGGCGCCGGCGCCCGGATGTTCTCTCAGTTCTGCCACCACACCGGCCAACCCACGATCGAATTGCTGCGCGGGATGGTGGGGTTGATGCAGACGCGGGCCAACCGGCTGCGCGGACACACCCGCCTGCACACCCCCACCCCGGCCGCGCCGTTGATCGTGGTCGTCATCGACGAGATCGCCGCCCTGACCGCCTACCTCACCGACCGCAAACTGCGCACCGAAACCGAACAGCTGCTGGGCCTGCTGCTCTCCCAGGGCCGCGCGGTCGGGATTTCGGTGGTCGCCGCCGTGCAAGACCCGGCCAAAGACACCCTGCCGGTGCGGCAGCTGTTCACCGTGCGGATCGGGCTCCGCATGACCGAAGCCACCCAAACCGCGATGGTCCTGGGCCAAGGAGCCCGCGATGCCGGCGCCGAATGCGACCTCATCGCCGATGCCACCCCCGGTGTCGGGTATGTGATGATCGACGGTACCGCCGACCCGATCCGGGTACGGGCGTTTCACGTCACCGACCACGACATCAGCAGCCTGGCCCGAACCTTTCCCGCACCCCGCCCCCGCACACCAGGCACCGCGCAAAACACCACCCCTGGCACTGGCCACCGTGACAATCAGGGGCAGCGGTGACCACCGCCGTGGCGGACAACCCGATGATCGTGTTGCCGGGGCTACCAACCACCGCCGATGCCGGGCCGGTGATCACCCAGATGCTGCGCCGCGCATCCTCGCCCGGTTTCGGGCCGTGGTGGCGCCGCGCCGAATCCGTCGGGTTTTGCGCCCACCCAATCCAACTGTCCGGTGCCGACACTGTTGGGCGTCGGCACACCGTGTGGACACGCTGCAACAACCGCCGCGCGTCGGTGTGCCCGTCATGCTCAGACCTGTATGCCCGCGATACCTGGCAACTTGTACACGCCGGAGCCGCCGGCGGCCACCACGACGTACCCGTTGAGGTCGGCAACCGTCCGCAAGTGTTCGCCACACTGACCGCGCCCAGCTACGGGGCGGTGCACAAAGCCACCGGCACACCCTGCCACCCTCGCCATGGTGCCAGCTCAGCCAGCCGGTGCGTGCACGGAAACCAGTTGCGGTGCAACATAATCCACAGCATCGATGACCCGACCGTGGGCCAGCCGTTGTGCCGGGACTGCTACGACTACCTCGGGCATGTCTTGTTCACCTGGCATCTGCCCGAGCTGTGGCGCCGGTTCACCATCGCACTACGACGCGCCGTGGCGACACATCTGGAAGTCGTTGGGGTCAAGCCCGGCTCAGTGCGGGTCAGTTTCGTCAAAGTTGTTGAACTGCAAGCCCGCGCCATTCCTCACATCCACGCCCTGATCCGCCTCGACCCACCAGCCGACAACGACACCACCGGATCAGGGGACGACAACCGTTACGGCCCCGCCGCCCCTCGGGGTGGTGGGGAGTCCCGTCCGGTAGCCGACCAGCACACCGGCTGGTCGTCACCGATCACCGCCGCCGAGCTGGCCGCCTTGATCCAACACGCTGCCGGTCGCGTCAGCATCGACGTACCCGCCCGCGTCGACGATTACCCCAACCAGGGCGGGGTGCGCACGGTGCGGTTCGGCACCCAAATTGACACCCAAGCGTTGGAACTCGAAACTATCACGGCTACAAGCGATTCCGTGATAACGGGAACCGCACCCATCGCATCGTCGCGGCTTTCGCCGCGTCGGGTCGCGGCGTATCTGGCGAAATACGTCACCAAATCCCTGCAAGACTTCGGGATCACCGCGCGCCGGCTGTCCGCCGAGGCGATCAGCGAGCTGGCCGTCAGCGAGCATGTGCGGGCCATCCTGTCCACCATCGCCGAACTCGCCGAACACACAGCGTCCGCGGGTCCGTCGTTAGCGGGGATTGGGCGCTGGCTGCACACCCTGGGCTACCGCGGCCACATCACCACCAAATCCCGGCACTACTCCACAACCATGGGCGCCCTGCGCGCCGCTCGCGCCACCTGGACCCGTAACCAGATAGCCAAACATTCAGGGCGGCAGAATGATACGCAATCCGCCCATTTCGCTGACGACGTGACGGCGAGCACAGGCAGGCGGCAGCAACCGATCGATACCGATGAGATGCTGTGGGAGTTCGACCGCGCGGGACACACCAGCGCCGGGGACCGCGTTCTGGTCATCTCCGCAGCGCTGCGCCATATCGGCGCCCGCATTACCGGTATCACCGAATCCCGGACTGTCTCCACCCGCATCCCGCCGCCACCACGCGGGACAGGGTGATGGCCACGACGCCCGCGGGCGGCGCTGCCAACAACCACGATGCCGGCGCGGTCCCGCTGCACGAGCGCCCGGAGTTCATCGCGTGGCTGACCGCATCGTGTGAACGCCAGAACCTGGCAGTCACCGTGACCGATCCGACCGTCATCGAACGCGTCGCGATCCTGGTCGGGGCGACACGCCCGCAGCGGCCAGCGCGTCATACCCGCCAGACTGGGGCCACTCGGTCGATATCCAGGCGGCGCGAACCGGGGGTGCCCGGTGCGATGACGGCGTGATCGAGCACGGCTTTGACGATGGCCTGTTGGCGACCCAGGTCCAGATCAGCCCACCCGCTGCGCAGTATCTCGCCAGTGCCGGCCAGCTCGTAGACGGCGGTGGTGTCGGTCGCTGCAGCAATATCACGGCGCGCCGCGATGATGCGCTCGGTGATCGGATCACGCGCCGCGATCCACTCCCGCGCAGTAATGGCGCCATCGGCATACAGCCCCGCCAGCTCATCCAGACGTTCCTGATCCGCGTCGACCTGGGCGGCCAACGCGGCAACATCGGCATCAGCGGTGGTTTTGCCCGCCAGCGCGTCGGCCAACTGCGGTGAATCCAGCCGCGCCATGACGGCCTCGGCGAGCAATTCCTCGACCGGGGCGGCGACCACCGTCAACCGGCCACACCCACCATGATCCGGCCCTTTGAGGCACACGTAGCGGCGTACGCGATTCTGCGGATTGCTGTGCCGGGCTTGGGAATACAATCGGTTGCCGCAGCGCCCGCAGCGCAACATCCCCGACAACAGGTAGGTTCGTGCGGTGCGGGATTTGGTCACGGAGCGTGCCGCCATCCGCGCCAACACCCGATCACGGTCTGCTGGGGTGATGATGGCGGGCCATACCGCCGCACCGATCACCTCCCCGCGGTGCTCCCGCAACCCGGCGACGCGGCCCGAGGACAATACCTGGCGCACCGCGGTGGTCTGCCACGATGTCGCGACGCTCGGGGCGATCTGCGATTCGTTGAGCCAGATGGTCAACGACCGCAGCGATTGGCCCGCCAGGTATCGGTCCACCATTTGGCGGATCACGGTGGCCTCTGATTCGCGCACGGTGATCTTGTCGGCTTCATACCCGAACGGGCGCGCTGAGCCATGCGGCAACCCGGCCTCGGCGTTCTGCAACATCTTGCGGCGGATACGGGCCGACTTGCGGCCGGACTCCTTGGCGGCGAACGCCGCGAAAATCCGCGCCATGAACAACCCATCATCATTACCGAGGTCGATATCGGCGGTCACCGTGGCCACATCGCGCACCCCCACCGACTCGCACAACGTGACGAACTCCTCCAACTCCACCGGACGCCGATGCAGCCGATCCAAGTTGTAGACGATCACCGCATCACGATCACCCGAGCCCAGGTCTGCCAGCATCCGCGCATACTGCTGGCGGGGCTTGCCGGAAAACGCCGACACATCGTTGTCCACGTATTCGCCACCGACCGGCCACCCCCGGTCAGCGGCGAGCTTGCGGCAATCCTCCAACTGCCGGGCCACCCCCAACCCAGTGCCCTCCGCATCCGAGGAAATCCGGGCATAAATCGCCGCCGACCCCACCCCGACACTCTGACCAGCAGATTTCTTCGCAGACATGAGGGTAGTTTAACAACTTATGACCTTGCC
>NZ_LKTM01000071.1 GCF_001417955.2 Mycobacterium gordonae
TAGCCCGCGTCGGAGCGGTGCAGGCAGTCGATGGGCAGGGCGACCAGTTCGGAGATGCGGCAGCCTGCCCACCGGGTCGTGGCGATCATCGACCGCAGGGTGGGGTCGGTTGCGGGGTTGTCGACGATCAGTGTGTCGACTCGGTCGATCACGTCCGGCGGGAACGGCCGGGGGCTGCGGGTCTTGCGGTGCACGTTTTCGCCTCGTCGGAGGAACACCGCCGCCCCGAGATCGGGCACGATCTGGGTGTCGTGCAGCGACTCCAGCAGGTAGGCAGCGGTATTGGCGAGCCGGGAGTCCGCTTCGGTGTCCGGTCGACGCGTCCACGCCAGGTAGTCAAGGAAGACCGGCCTGGTCACCGCGCACGGCTCCGGCTGCTCGTCGTCGCGGGTGAGGAACCGGGCGAGTTGGCGGGTGGCGCGCACCCACTGTGTCAGCGTTCCCCACGACAGGGTAGCGGTGGTGAGCTGTCGTCGTGCGAGTTCTTTGACCGCAGTCCGCAGCCATGGCAGGGGCACCGTGGACCAGTCCACGGCGGTGTGTGTCGATCCGGATTGGATTGCGTCGAGGACGAATTCGAATCCGTCTCGCCAGCGCCAATGGTCGTCGGCCCACAGGTTGGGGTTGGTGGCGCCGTCGAGGAGCCGGAAGAAGCGCCGAAGGTAGGGCGCGCACAGGGAGTCGAACGAGCTGGTGTGCGGCCAGTGTTGCCGGCACAGCAGAAGCCAGTCCTCAGTGGGTCGCTCGGCGAGCGAGTCGGTGATTCGGCCGTCGGCGGTGTCAATGAGCACCATGAGGAAGCGGCGGAGGCTGGTGTTGGGGGTCCAGTCGCCGCGGCGGACTTTGGTGGCAACGACGAACCGGATCTCATCGGCCGCGACCTGCGGTAACCGCCGGAAGTCGACGACTTGGGCCGAGAGGTAGCCGCGCGGGGCGCCGACCGGCCGGGCTTCGAAGTTCGCCCAAGCGGTGAAGTCGGCGGGCTGGCCGGCGCGGAACCATTGGAAGTAGTGCGCGTAGCACAATCCGCGTCGTTCGCCGGTGGTCTGGGGGCCGCCAAGCCAGTACCGCTCGCTCTTGCATGCGTCGACGGCGCAGGGGTCGGTGGCCCGGCGGCGGCGGTCTCCGGCTGTTTCGACGACCTGCCACGTCGGCTGACACCACGGCCCGTCGGGCACCTGTAGCGGCGAACGGCGACCTCCCCGGGAGGAGCCTCGCTGGGATTCAACGTTTCTCATGGCCTGCCCCGGGCTGCGGTGGCGCCCACACCAGATGCTCGGTGCGGCGCAGCCGGTCTGCCAGGTCGTCGCTGGCGAGGTGGATGTAGACGTCGGCGCTGGCGGCGTGGGATTGCCCGAGCCGGGCGGCGATCTCGGCCGATGTCCAGCCGGCCTTCGCCAGGGCGGTGGCGTGGGTGTGGCGCAGCATGTGCGGGTGCAGCCCGTCGAGACCCGCAGCCGAGCCGATGTGTTCGATGATCTGGTAGGCGTTCGAGTACGACAGCGGTCCGCCGATCGGGGGTCGAGACAGGTTGACGAAGACGTAATCACTGTCTATGTCGCTGATCTCACCGAATAGGTATGCGGCGTAGAGGTCGAAGAACCGGCGGGGCGCGTCCACCGCGAACTGTGCGCGCTGCTTTGACAGCGCCCCGTTGGTGTTGTCTTCCCGGCGGCATACCTGAACTCGCCTGCGCATCGGGTCCAGGTCGGCGTGCCGCAACCCCAACGCCTGCCCGATCCGCAGCCCCAGGTCATACAGCGCGGAGAGCAGCAGCCGGTCGCGGCAGGTCGACGCCGCCGCCAGCAACGTCGCGAAGTCGGCCTCGAAGTCGATCGTCTGCACGGTCTCCGCGGGCTGTTTGCCCGGCCGGGTCAACCGGGAGACCGCACTCGGGTGTCGTTGCTCGATGTGGGACAGGAAGTTGTGTGACCGGCGCGGGAGCCGAGATGGATTGCGGGTCAACACGAGATCCTGCGGTCCGCGGCCTTCCACACGATGGAACTCGTAGAACTCGCGGACGGCCGCGCTGACCGCCTTCACCGTTCCCGGCGCCCGGCTGCCCGTGCGGGTCGGCAGAGGCGGCAAACCGGCGGACAGGGCGCCCACAAAATCGCACAGCGCGTCGAATACCACGGCGTCCCAGGGGATTCCGCGCGCGCGCAGCCACCGGTAGAACAAGCTCAGGTGGCGTGCATACGAGCGGACGGTGTTCTGGGAACGACCGACCGCGCGCAGCCAGTGCAGGAACTGCTCGACCTCCCCGACCGGTAGGCCCGATCCGTCCACCACCGTCCACGTCGCCCGTCCGTGGATGGTCACCGGTGCCGCCCTCACTCGGCATCCCGGGTTTCCTCGGGGCGCCGGGGCCGCCGCACCTGGATGTCGGGCCGCAGGTCTTCCTGCGGTTCGCGAGACGGCATCGGCGCGGCTGCGGCGGTGTCGGTGGGCAGCGCCCCGGGCAGCCATTTCATGTCGCGCTTGCGCCACGTCGCGTATTGGGCCTGCACTTTGGCCATGGGGACCTCGAAGCGGTCCCAGTCGACACCCGGGGCGCTGACCCAGATCCGACGGATGTGGGTGTCGGTGACGATGTCGTAGTCCCAGGTCAGCTCGCAATGAGTGGGATCGCCGACCAGGCCCAGGGTCGCCGAGTCCTGGGTGAAGAACGCGGTCCGCCGCGGGGTGGTCGGTTCCATCTCGTTGTGGTGGATCATCATGTGTGTCTTCCCGCGGCTGCTGATCTCGGGCCAGCGGTAGGGCTTCACGACCGTGTGTCCGGGTGGATGCATGCCGTGCGTGCTCAGCCACACATCGGTGCCCGCCGCAACGGCGGCCGCCACATAAGCGCCGCGTCCGAGCCCCTGCATCACCGTCCGCAGATGCGCGGAGTGCCTCGCCGACAACGCGTTCCAGTCATCGACCGCAGCCAGCAGCATCGCTCCCACCCCGACCGCCACCTGCTTGAGCAGCCGCCGAGCCTCCTTGCGCGAGACCGGACGGCCCGCTGCATTGGGTTGATCCATCGGAGCTGTCACGACCCCGCCTTTCAGCCGAAAACCTTGCATAGAATCGTGCAGACCGTGGTACGGTTTTGGATTGGAAGACACGCCGTTTATGCACGGGGCCGCAGCTTGGCGAGCACCCGGGCTGAAGTGCGGCTATCGTCACACCAGCCACACACGTCCCACCCCGAATAGCGAGCGTGAACTGGGAAAACGCAGATCAAACGGTGTTTCTACGCGATTCCGCGGCAACGACGGGCTAGTGTCGGAAGACAGCACCGAGACGGATGGGAGGCGATCTGTGACGGCACCGAATCCGTACGACGACGCGGCGAACAGCGTGATGGTGCAGTTGACCCGACTGTCGTGTGGATGGTCGAAAAAGCGGTTGGCCGACGAGGCCGCGGTATCCGCCTCACACGTCAGCAGAGTGGAGGCGGGACTGCTGCCCCTGGCGGGGAAGGCCTTGCTCGACTACGCGCAGGCCATGGGATGCCGGCCGGAGGCGTTGTGTGTGCCCTTCACCCGGTCCCCGGCTCAGGGCAGCCATTTCCGGGCCAACCTGAGTGCGGCTGAGTGGAAGCGTGACCGCGTGTGGGCCCGGGCGAATCTTGTCGCGATGCGGATCGGCCGCCTGGTGTCGCACGCCGACATCAACCCCAAGCTCGCGCTTCCCGATCTTGACCCGGCCGACTTCGCGTCCGAGCTCGGCGAGATCACCGTCGCCCAGGTTCTGCGCCGCTTGTGGCGTATCGCCGGCCCGATCCGGTCCATGACCGAATTGCTCGAAGCCGCAGGCGTGTTCGTTGTGGTCGACGACTTTCTCGACGACGAGATCGACGCGGTGACCCTGCGTGCAAGTGAGCATCACCCGCACCTGGTGTATGTCAACGCGGCCCGGCCGCCCGACCGCATGCGGATGACGCTGGCCCACGAACTCGGTCATCTCGTCATGGACGCGATGACACTGGTCAGCCCCGCCGAAGTCGAGCGCCGGGCCAACAGTTTCGCCGCCGAGTTCCTTGCACCTATCGGCGATATCGGCTTCGACTTGGACCGCGTGTCGGTGCGGACCGTGCACGAACTCGACGAGCTGCGTCTCACTTGGGGTGTGAGCGCGTCGTCGCTGGTCGTGCGGGCCCACGAGCGCGGTGTGCTGTCCGGATATCAGTACCGGTCGATGTTCCGGCTGCTCAATGAGACCGGCCGCATGTACGGCCCGCGCCCGGGCGTGGCCGAGGAGGTGCCCCAGCTCGTTGGCACCGTACTCGACCAACTCACCGCCGCCGGCTACACCAGCAACGAACTCAACGACATCACGCTGCTCACCAGGGCGCAACGCGGCGCTCTCTTCGGATCGGCAAGCAACGGGCCCCGCGCCCGGCACCTCAGCATGGTCTAGCTATCGGGCGCGATCGTGGGCTGGAACCGCACACCGGTCCGCGACGAGCAGTGGAGGGCGCCGGTCCATTGGACTAAGCAGGGGCAAGCTCTTGAGCAGGACCGCGCCGCAGGCGGCCGCCATCACCGCGTGGTACGCGACAGCGCACGAGCCCTCGGACGGGTGGTCCTCCAACGCAGAAACCGGCGTCTGTACGCCGAACTGCGGTGGCAGACCAACAACAAGCAGTACAGCCAGTACCTCTGCGAGGTCTCCGCCAAGAACCGAACCGCCAACCTCGCCGCCGCCTGGCGACACGCACACAGCAATGGCCTGACCGAAAGCCCCCCTCCAGCGAGAGACGCCACGTGATTGTCACTGTGAAGCTCGGCATCACGCCTTGGGCAACTCCCGCTGACCGGAGGCCTCATAGACGATCCAGGTTCGGTCAAGTATGTGGTCACGGCCCACGGGCTGCATGCCGAGCTTGGTCAGGACCCGTTGCGAGGCCCGGTGTTGCGGGTCAACGATCGCCACGACCCGTTCAGTCCTGTTGGTTAATGCCCAACCCAGGCACGCGGAAGCGGCTTCCGTGGCATACCCGTGTCCCCAATACTCCCGAGCGAAATGAAACCCAAGTTCCAGATCCGGTCGCCCAGGCAAGAACTGCAGTCCGCAGTCACCGATCAGAACGCCCGAATCACTCAGCGTCACAGCCCATTTGCTCACTCCATAACACTCATGGTGGGCGATCAAGTCGATGACACGTTGGCGCGTTCCGGCCGCGTCGCGCACCCCGCCGGGGATGAACCGCGTGACCGCGGGGTCGGAGTACACCACATGCATGGCCTCGACGTCGATTAGCGTCAGGGGCCGAATGGTCAGCCGCGCGGTGCGAAAAGGTAAGGCGATTAACGGCCCCGATGATGCAGGATCGATAGCCATGACCTCGCTCCTTTGGGATCAGCACACCTGTCTGCCATTGCAGCCCGACGCCGACGTGGGCCTGCTGACCCGGTATCAGCGGGACGGCGGCGCATTCGTGTCCGTCAATGCAGGGTATTCGCCGCACAGCTTCAACGACACCATGGCGCTGCTGGCGCACTATCGTGCCGCGGTCGCTGCGCACCCAGCGATGGAGCTGGCGGCCAGTTCCGATGACGTCGCGGCGATTACCGGCGCTGGACGTATCGCCGTGGTGTTCGACCTCGAAGACTCACGTCCCCTCGATAACAACCTCGACAACCTGGTAACGCTCTCTGAGCTCGGCGTGCGCACGTTGTTGCCGACCTACAACCACGCCAACCGCGCCGGCCATGGCTGCCTGGACGCCACCGACGGTGGCCTCACGACGTGGGGCCGGGCGATCATCGCCGAAATGAACGCCGTCGGCATCGTTCCCGACGGTTCGCACTGCAGCCCTCGCACCGGGCTCGACATGTGCGACACCTCAAGCGGCCCGGTCATTTACAGCCACTCCTGCATGCGGGCAGTCTGGGATCACCCGCGCAACATCACCGATGACCAGGCTCGAGCGTGCGCCGCCACCGGTGGGGTTATAGGGATCACCGGCGTCGGTATTTTCCTGGGCCCCAACACGCCAACGCTGGAGGCGATGACACGCCACCTCGAGTACGCCGTCGACCTGGTGGGCATCGACCACGTCGGCATCAGCACCGACTTTTCGTTCGACTACGCGGACTTCGTCGAAGAACTCACCCGCAACCCTCACCTGTTCGATGCCAGCTATACCCGGTGGGGAGCGATTCAGTGGATGCCACCCCAAACGCTTCTAAGTCTTGGTGAGCACCTGACGGAACGGGGTTGGTCCGACGAAGACATCCGGGCAGTCCTTGGAGGCAACTTCTATCGCGTAGCGCAACGCGCCTGGCAGGCTTAGCCCCAAGTCATCGCTATCGGGTAAAGCGGTTGGAATCCTCGCGGCGAGCAGACCGACTCGCGGAGTGATCGCAACTCCGCTAGGGCGACGGCGCGACGGAGGCGCTTGTTGGAACGTGCACGGAGGGCGTGCTGACCTCGGTTGGCCGTGACAGTCTGAACTGGCCCCAGGGGGACGGCTCGAAGTGGCCCCACCTGTGAGGCGGCGGGGTGTTGGTGTGACGGCTTGATTTGGCCCCACCTTTGCGACACGCCGCGACGGTTATGACGGTTTGATTTGGCCCCACTTCAGCGTGGTCGGCATCCGGATGTCCCGGATCGCTGATCACGAAGGTGAGGCTGGAAAGTGAGTGCGCGGGTGGAGCAGTTTGCGGCGATTCGCCGGGATCATCGGGTGGAGGGGATGTCGATTCGGGCGCTGGCTGATAAGCATCACGTGCACCGGCGTACGGTGCGCCAGGCGCTGGATTCGGCGATCCCGCCGCAGCGCAAGGTGCCCGAGCGGATTGCGCCGCGGTTGGAGGCGTTCAAGGGCGCGATCGATGAGATGCTGCGCAGTGATCTAGATGCGCCCAAGAAGCAGCGCCATACCGCTCGACGCATTTTGGCTCGGCTCGTTGATGAGCTTGGCGCAGTGGACTTGTCGTATTCGACGGTGCGCGACTACGTCGGCAAGCGCCGCCCGCAGATCTTGGCTGAGGCGGGTAAGCCCTTGGAGCTGGGCTATGTGCCCCAGACGCATCCGCCGGCGGCGGAGGCTGAAGTGGACTTTCATGACCTGTGGGTGATCTTGGGCGGGGTCAAGACCAAGACCACGCTGTTCACGATGCGCCTGTCGTACTCGGCGCGCGCGGCGCATCGGGCGTTTTTGACCGAGGGGCAAGAGGCTTTCCTGGAAGGCCACGTGTACGGGTTTGACCGCCTGGGTGGGGTGCCGGTGGACAAGGTGCGCTACGACAACCTCAACAGCGCGGTCAAGAAGGTGCTGTTCGGGCGCTCCCGGCAAGAGAATGAGCGTTGGATCGCTTTTCGCAGCCACTACCCGTTGACTGAACTACGACACGCTTAACCACTGGTAGACACTCTTTTTCGGTGTTGTGGGTTAGCGTCT
>NZ_LKTM01000072.1 GCF_001417955.2 Mycobacterium gordonae
GTGGCGCCGGCGGTAAGGGCGGAAACTTCGGCAACGGTGGCGCTGGTGGCGCCGGTGGAGACGGGGCGGCCGGCGCTGCGGGCGTCAACCCGACACCAGTCGCCCCAGCGGCCAATGGCGACAACGGCACCGGCTATCCGGGGTTGTTCAACTCAGCAACGGCGGGCACGAACGGGGCCAGCGGCGCGGCGGCCGGCCAGGCCGGCGGCAACGGTGGTAACGGCGGTGCATATGTGAGCACCAACGGGGCCGGCGTCGGGGCGGCCGCCGGGGACGGCGGCAACGGAGGACTCGGCGCCCCCGGCGGTAACGGTGGTAATGGCGGTGCTGGTGGTTCGCTGGCGTTGGGCCAGGCCACCGGAGTCAACGGCGGTGCCGGCGGCCGCGGCGGTGACGGCGTAGCCGGTCAGACCGGCGGCGCCGGTGGTGCCGGCGGGGCCGGCGGCGAAGGCGGTTCGATCCGCGGCAGCGGCGGTGCCGGGGGCGCCGGCGGCAAGGGCGGGGCCGGCGGCGCCGGGGCCTCGGGCGAGACCGGTGGTACCGGCGGCGCCGGAGGTAGCGCGAACTCCACGGACTTCCCCGTCCACACCCAGGTCGGTCCCTCGACCGGCGGTGACGGCGGGGTCGGCGGTGCCGGTGGCACCGGCGGGGCGGGCGGCACCGGTGGCAAAGGTGGCGCCGGCGGCGTCGGCGGTGTTCACCACGGCACCGGATTCAGCGACGGCACGCACGGGATCGGCGGCGACGGCGGCACCGGCGGGACCGCCGGGGCCGGTGGCGCCGGTGGCGTCGGCGGGGCCGGAGGCGACGCGGCCACCGCCGGAAAGGGCGGCACCGGCGGGCACGGCGGAGATGCCGGCGCAGTCGGTCTCGGCGGAGAGGGTGGCAACAGTGGTGGCGGTGCCACCGGCGCCAAGGGCCTCGCGGGCCAGCTCCCCGACGGAACCTCCGGTCATGGCGGGAAGGGTGGTGCCGGCGGCAACGCCACCGCGGCGCCCACCGGCCAGCCGCCGGGAGCCGGCGGAACCGGCGGGGCCGGTGGTGACGGCGGCAACCTGGGCAACGGCGGACAAGGCGGTACCGGTGGCACGGGTGCGAACGGCGTCCGCGGAAGCGACGGCCTCAACCCCGGCGACTCCGGAACCGCCGGTGAGACCGGCGGCGCCGGCGGCGCCGGCGGCAAGGGCGGCCTCGGCGGGGCGATCCGGGGTGACGGCGGCACCGGCGGGCTCGGCGGCCACGGCGGCACCGGTGGTGACGGCGGGGACGGGGTCAACGGCGCTTCGGGAACCGCACTCGGCCAAGCCGGCCAAGCCGGCGGTAATGGCGGCAGCGGAGGAACCGGCGGGGCCGGCGGGGCCGGCGGAAACGCCGGCGGCGTCGCCGCCGGCGGGTCAGGCACCGCGGGCGTCAACGGCACCGGCGGCACGGGCGGCACCGGTGGCGCTGCCGGCAAGCCCGGTGACGGAGGTAACGGCCAGGTCGGCGGGTTCGGCCATGCGGAGGGTGGCCGCGGTGGTGACGGCGGTAATCCCGGCAACGTGGGTGCCGGTGGCGCCGGCGGTGGCGTGGGCACCGGCGGGACCGGCGGCGGCAAAGGTACCAGCGGCCTTGACGGCGCTGCGGTCACCAGCGGTGGCAACGGCGGCGACGGCGGTCTGGGCGGATACGCCGCTGGTCCGCAGGGTATGGGTGGCGATGGCGGTGCCGGCGGCAACGGCGGGTCCGTCGGTAACGGCGGCAAAGGCGGCGACGGTGGCAAAGGCCTCGACGGCTCCTACGGGCAGAGCGGCGGGACGGGCGGTGCCGGCACCGCCGGCACCGACGGCGCCCAAGGCGGCAAAGGCGGAGTCGGTGGCAACGGCGGTTCGATCTCAGGTAACGGCGGCGCCGGCGGCGCCGGGGGAGCCGGTGGCGCGGGCGGCGGTGGCGGCGGTGGCGGCACCGGTGAGTCGGACACCACGTTCCCCTTCACCAACTCCGGCGGCCCGGGTGGGGCGGGCGGCGGCGGAGGTAACGCCGGGGCCGGCGGCGCCGGCGGCGCCGGCGGACAGGCCCTGGGGTCAGGAAACGGCGGGGCCGGTGGCGCCGGCGGAGCCGGGGGCATGGGTGGCAGCGGCGGATCCGGCGGCGACGGAGGCGCGGCCGGGGAATTTGCGATTGGCGCCTCAGGCGGTGCGGGCGGTACCGGCGGCAGTGCGGGCAAAGGCGGAGCCGGCGGCCTGGGCGGCGACGGCGGTGCGGCCCACGGATCCGGCACAGGAGGTCTCGGCGGTAACGGTGGATTGGGCGGCTTCGGCGGGAACGCGGGCAATGGCGGCGCCGGTGGCCCTGAGGGCGGCAGCACCCAGGGAGGCAACGGTGGCGCAGGCGGTGCGGCGGGCGACGCGGGCGCCGGCGGCGGTGGCGGCCGCGGCGGCGATTCCGCTAAGGGTCTGGCCGGCGACGGCGGCAACGGCAGCGGCGGCGGCATAACCGGGCTTGCCGGCGCCGGTGGCGCCGGTGGCGCCGACGGAGGAGCCCCGGGGGCCACCGGTAAGGGCGGTACCGGCGGAGCCGGAGGCGCCGGTGGCGATGGCGGAGACGGAAACCCGGCGGCCGGGCCGTCCGGCAACGGCGGCGCCGGCGGGAACGGCGGATACGGCACTAACGGCGGCGGCAAGGGCGGCGCAGGCGGGGACGGCGGCGCAGTCGGCAGCGGCGGCAAAGGCGGGGACGGCGGCTTCGGCGTTCGTTCCGACGGCGCCGACGGTGGTGCCGGTGGCAATGGCGGTGCGATATCCGGCAACGGCGGCGATGGTGGCACCGGCGGCGGCGGTGCCAACGGCGGCGACGGTGGAGCAGGCGGCATCGCCGGCCCGCAATCGGGCAACGGCGGCAACGGCGGCGCGGGCGCCTACGGCTTCGGCGTGGCCGGAGCCAACGGCGGCGACGGCGGCGCCGGCGGCAGGGCAGGGCTGTACGGCAACGGCGGCAACGGCGGTGACGGCGGAGCGGCCCTCGACGGAGCCAACGGCGCCGCAGGCGAGCCGTTCAGCAATCCGGGCCAGGTCGGCACGGCCGGCGGCAATGGCGGCAACGGCGGGGCCGGCGGAGAGGGCGGTCTGGTCTCCGGAAGCGGCGGCGACGGCGGCAGGGGCGGCGATGGTGGTAACGGCGGTAGCGGCGGGGCCGGTGGACCCGGTAAGCCGGCCGGCTTCCTCAGCTCTGGCACCGACGGCGGTCCCGGCGCCAGCGGCGCGGTGGGCGGTAACGGCGGGACCGGCGGCGCGGGCGGTGCAGGTCACGGGACAGGCAACGGTGGCGCCGGCGGGGCCGGAGGCATTGGCGGGCTGGGCGGCAACGGCGGTAGCGGCGGTGTCGGCGGCAACGGCACAGGCTTCCTCAGCGTGGACAACGGCCACGGCGGACCCGCCGGAAATGGCGCCAACGGCGGGGCCGGCGGCGCCGGCGGCGCGGGTGGCGCGGCCGACGGATCAGGCGATGGTGGTGCCGGCGGTGCCGCCGGTGCCGCGGGTTCCGGCGGTAACGGCGGTGTCGGTGGCGACGCCGGCGACGGATATGGGCCTCCCGCGGTCGGCGGAGGGATGGGCGGGGCCGCCGGTAACGGCGGCAACAGCGCCGTTGGCGGTGCCGGCGGCAGCGCCACCAATGGCTCCGGGGGCGCGGGCGGTGCCGGTGGTGCCGGCGGCGGTGGTGGTAATGGCGGTAATGGCGGACGCGGTGGGTACTACGACGGGGGATCCGGCGGCTCTGCCGGGGACGGCGGTAACGGCGGTCATGGCGGCACCGCCAGCGCGGGCGGTGCCGGCGGTGCCGGCGGCGACTCGGTCTCAGGATCCGGCGGTGCCGGCGGCGCCGGCGCCGGTGGCGGCCTCGGCGGTAATGGTGGCTTCGGCGGTGCCGGTGGCCAATCCGTAGTCGGGAGTAAAGGTGGCGGCGGCGCCAATGGCGGTGCCGGCGGCGCCGGGGGCTCCGGCGGTGCCGGCGGCAGCGGCGTCATTGGCGGTGCGGGCGGTGCCGGCGGCGCGGGTTCGGCAGGCGGCGCCGGCGGCGGTGGGGGCATCGGCGGCAACAACTACGCGACAGAATCAGTTGCCGGTTTTGGCGGCAATGCCGGCAATGGCGGCGTCGGCGGTGGCGGCGGCTCGGGCGGAGCCGGTGGTTTTGGCATCACGCATGGGGGCGCCGGCGGTGCCGGCGGATCGGCATCGAAGGGTGGCGCCGGTGGTAACGGCGGCAGCGGCGGCCAGAACTTCAGCGCGGGCACCATCTCCCTCGGCGGTGATGGCGGCATCGGTGGCAACGCCGGCAACGCCGGCAACGGCGGCAGCGGCGGCACCGGCGGAGACTCCGCCGTCGGTGCTGCTGGTAACGGCGGGAACGGCGGCGAAGGCGGCGTGGGCGGCGCTAATGGCCACGGCGGTAGTGGCAGGGATGGCGGAAATACGGGTGCCCCAGGTAAGTCGGGCATCGGTGGTGACGGCGGTGCCGGCGGTGCCGGCGGCAATGGTGCGGCATCGGCCGCCCCGTCCGGTAGCGGCGGTGACGGCGGTGCGGGCGGTGCCGGCGGCACCGGCGGAGCCGATGGCGGTGGTGGCGGTGCCGGCGGTGATGGCGGGTCATTCGGAAACGGCGGAAACGGCGGGGCTGGTGGATTCGGCTCGGCCGGTGCTACCGGCACACACGGCCCCGACGCATACGGTTACGCCGGCTACGGAGGGTTCAACGGCGGGAATGGCGGCGCCGGCGGAGCCGGAGGCGCCGGCGGATCGGTATCCGGCGACGGGGGTGCCGGTGGGCTCGGCGGTGGCGGCGGCAATGGCGGTGATGGCGGGGGCGGCGGCAACGGCGCCAGTGACTTCCAAGGCGGCATCATCAGGAACGGCGGAGCAGGCGGCGCCGGCGGCATCGGGGGCAACGGTGGTGTCGGCGGCGCCGGCGGAGATGCCCTCGGCGCCGGTACCGGCGGTGCCGGCGGCGTCGGCGGCGATGCGGGCAAGGGCGGGTCCGGCGGGGCCGGCGGTCTCGGTGGTTCGCTGCCGTCCAGCGCCGCCGGCGGTAACGGAGGCAACGCGGGCAACGGCGGAACCGGCGGAACCGGCGGTAACGGCGGCGACTCCGCGTCCGAGAAGGCCGGCGACGGCGGCAACGGTGGCGCCGGTGCGGTGGCCGGTTCACGGGGCACCGGCGGTACCGGCAACCCAGATTATTCGGGCCCCAACGGAAGCCCCGGTCTGGTCGGCGTCGGTGGTTCCGGCGGCGGCGGTGGTTCTGGCGGCACCGGCGATTCACCCGCCAACGACGGCGCCGACGGTCTCCCCGGACCCGATGCCCCGTGACCGCCGGCCGGGTCGCCAAAAACGGCCTCCGGATCGCCGACCCGGTAGCCTCTCCAGGTTGTGACTGCCAGCAACCGCGTCCGCGTTGCCGTCGTATTCGGCGGGCGCAGCAATGAGCACGCCATCTCGTGCGTGTCGGCGGGCAGCATCCTACGCAACCTGGACCCGCAGCGGTTCGACGTCGTCGCGATCGGTATCACGCCGGAAGGCTCCTGGGTGCTCACCGACGGCGACCCCGCCGCACTGTCGATCAACAACCGTCAACTGCCCGGGGTCAGTGCGGAGTCCGGCACCGAACTCGCCCTGCCAGCCAGCCCCCGGTCGGAGATTCTGGGCGCAGTCGACGTCGTGTTCCCGGTGCTGCACGGACCATACGGCGAGGACGGCACGATCCAGGGACTGCTCGAACTCGCCGGTGTCCCGTATGTCGGCGCCGGGGTGCTGGCCAGCGCCGCCGGCATGGACAAGGAGTTCACCAAGAAACTGCTCGCCGCCGAGGGACTCCCGGTCGGCGCCTACACGGTCCTGCGGCCGTCACAATCGACGCTGCACCCCGAGGAACGCGAACGGCTGGGCCTGCCGGTGTTCGTCAAGCCGGCACGGGGCGGCTCGTCGATCGGCGTCAGCCGGGTGGCCAGCTGGGACGATCTGCCCGCCGCAATCGCCGCCGCCCGCAGCCATGACCCGAAGGTCATCGTCGAAGCGGCGATCAACGGCCGCGAGCTGGAATGCGGTGTTCTCGAAATGCCCGACGGCACAATCGAAGCCAGCACGCTGGGGGAGATCCGGGTGGCCGGGGTGCGCGGACGCGAAGACGGCTTCTACGACTTCGAGACCAAGTACCTCGACGACGCAGCCGAATTGGACGTGCCCGCCAAGGTTGCCGACGACATCGCGGATACGTTGCGCCAGTTGGCGATTCGCGCGTTCGAGGCCATCGGCTGCCAGGGCCTGGCCCGGGTGGACTTCTTCCTCACCGACCACGGGCCCGTCATCAACGAGATCAACACCATGCCCGGGTTCACCACCATCTCGATGTACCCGCGGATGTGGGCGGCCAGCGGGGTGGACTACCCGACGCTGCTGGCCACCATGGTGGACACCGCCCTGGCCCGCGGCGTCGGTTTGCGGTAGTACCCCGCCGGCAGCGGTCGGCAGCCGATCGGCACCGCCGCAACGGTGGCATCGGGCACCCGGACGGATCCGGACGTCCGGACGCGTCAATTTTGTTGTGCAAAAAGCGATTTGGCATGGTGTGCGGGCGGGGTCTTCAGGGTCCGCTCATCGAACAACCGGGCTGTCTATGTTCTGGCCAATTCGCCGCTCGTCTATTACAGGAAACTTTGCTGGGAGTTGATGATCGTGTCTTCTTTTGTGGTTGTGGCACCGGAGTTCTTGTCGGCGGCGCTCTCGGACTTGGGTGTAGTCGGGTCTGGGGTCAGCGCTGCCGGGTCGGCGGCAGCGATATCGACGACGGGACTGGTGGCGGCTGCTGGCGATGAGGTGTCTGCGGCGATCGCGGAACTATTCGGCGCGTTGGGCCGCGACTATCAGGCGGTCAGTGCCCAGGCAGCGGTCTTCCACGCGGATTTTATGAGGTCGCTGGCGGCGGCGGCGAGCGCTTACGGAGATGCGGAAGCGGCCGGTGTGTGGTCGCTGGAATCGTTGGGGCAACAGGCTTTTGGGGCGATCAATGCACCGACGGACTTGTTATTGGGTCGGCCGCTGATCGGTCCCGGCGCCGATGGAGCGGCAGGCTCGGGGGCCGCCGGTGGCGCCGGTGGACTTTTGTTCGGGCGGGGCGGTAACGGCGGGTCCGGGGCAGCGGGGCAGGCAGGTGGTGCCGGCGGTGCCGCCGGCTTGTTCGGTTCCGGCGGTAACGGCGGCGCCGGCGGGGCCGGTGCGTCCGGCGGCGCCGGCGGCACCGGGGGCTGGTTGTCCGGCAACGGGGGTGCCGGCGGCATGGGTGGGATCGGTGCTTCCGGTGGCGCCGGGGGGAATGCGTTGTTGGTCGGTTCTGGTGGTGCTGGCGGCATGGGCGG
>NZ_LKTM01000073.1 GCF_001417955.2 Mycobacterium gordonae
GAGACGCTAACCCACAACACCGAAAAAGAGTGTCTACCAGTGGTTAAGCGTGTCGTAGTTCAGTCAACGGGTAGTGGGAGCGAAACGCGATCCAGCGGTCGTTCTCCTGGCGGGATCGCCCGAACAGGACCGCCGTGACCGCGCTGTTGAGGTTGTCGTAGCGGATCTTGTCGGTCGGTACACCGCCGAACCGGGCGAAGGCGTATTCGTGGCCTTCCAGGAACGCCTCCTGCCCGGCGGTGATCGAGGCCCGGTGTGCTGCTCGCCCCGAGTAGGACAACCGCATCGTGAACAACGTGGTCTTGGTCTTGACTCCGGCCAGGATCACCCACAGGTCGTGGAAGTCGACCTCGGCCTGAGCGCCGGGCTCATAGGTCTGGGGCACATACCCCAACTCCAGGGGCCGACCCGCATCGGCCAGGATCTGCGGGCGGCGTTTGCGGACATGATCACGCACCGTCGAATACGACAAGCCCTGTGCGCCATGCTCATCGACCAGCCGGGCTAACACTCGCCGCGCAGTATGGCGTTGCTTCTTCGGGGCATCCAGATCGCTGAGCAACATGGCGTCGATCGCCGCCTTGAACGGCTCCAACCGAGGGGCCACCCGCGCCGCGGTCTTACGCGCCGGCGGCACCGCCGAGGCCAACGCCTGGCGCACCGTGCGCCGATGCACCCCGTGCTTGTCAGCCAACCCCCGGATCGAAAGCCCCTCGACCCGGTGATCCCGCCGGATCGCCTCGAACTGCTGCACCCGTGACACCCTTCGCACGCCTGACCTCCGCGACCGGTAATCCGGACCATCCGGACACCGACCACGCTGAGGTGGGGCCAAATCAAGCCGTCATAACCGACACGGCGTGTCACCGAAGTGGGGCCAAATCAGGCCGTCACAACAACACCCCGCGACCACCCGACCGGGGCCAAATCAAGCCGTCCCCCTGGGGCCAAATCAGACTGCCACGGCCAGGCGTACCGCCGCTAACAGGAAGAAGTGCAGGTCACGTTCAAGAGTTTGGAGTTCCACGTGGTCGGCGTGCCGCTTGTTGAAGCGTCGGTCGATGCGTCCTGATTGGAGCGCCACGGCGTTGATCCAGTTGGTTGCCTCGGTGCGAAGACGCTCGACAATGACGCCCTCTGATGGGGCATTGCGTTGACGTTCCGTTGCCCTCATTCTGTCCCTGCTGTGTGATCCATGGGGTGCGTTACACCGGGGAGGAAGTGGTGTCGGGGGCCGCTGGCCGCGTGCGGCAGAGCGATGAGGTGTGTGCCCGAAACCGCGGAGTCCGGTTGTTGGAGGTGGCTTCCGATCAGGTTGACGAGTGTGGCTGCGACCGCTACGAGGTCGGCTGCCGAGCCGTGGAATGTGGGGACCGAGCAGCCCCTGGTTGGTATAAGTTCGTCATCGCTGGGTTCTTGCCACAGCGTGTGGTAGAGCTCAAGTCCGCTGTCGCCCTGGATTGTTCGGCCAGCGTCTTGATCGATGCTGGAAACTGTCGCTGTTGCGCTTGCGGCGCACAGCACGGCTAGGCCGAGCGTGCCAGAGCGAGCGTCTGTGGCGACCTGAGCGATCAATGCCTTTCGCGTCGGCGCAGTTGCCAACGCATCGAGACAGCTCGTGATGCCGTTGTTCACTGTGGCGTCGATGATGAGATCCGCTGCCAGGCATGACGTGTGGTCTTCTGGGAGGTGCCCTTCTGCGACGGTGACCGTCAGGTCATCACGGATCGCGCGGAGCCGTCCAGCGAGTGCCTCGGCTTTGGAACGGCCAATGTCGTCTTCGACGTAGTTTTGTCGGACGAGCAAGCCGCCGGTGACGATGCCAGGGTCGCACACGGTGATCTCCGATGCTCCTGCGCGAGCGATGAATTCGGCGATCCATGATCCGAGCCCGCCGCAGCCCCAGATGTGGACAGTCTTTCGTTGAAATCCGTTCACGGGGCGGCCGTCGTCGCGGCGGGTTGTCACTTCGGGTCGTTCGTCGGACATCCTGCACCACTCAATCGGGATTTCAGTGTTGATCTTCGCGGGGTCGAGAACAACCCCCACACCCCGTTGCTGCGCGACCTCGCGGAGCGCATTCGCCGTTGGGGTGGGGAGCCGTCCGCCCAAGAGGTGGGGTGGGCCTCCAGCGGGGTGCGGCACGGCGAGGACGAAGTATTGCTCGGCGTCGTGGTGATTTCGTAACGCACTCGCCAGGAGGGCGGTGAGGAACGCCGGCGATTGCGGTGCGATCCGGGGAGCCCGTCCTTCGAGGCGGTCAAGGTAGGGGTCGTCCAGGAGAGCAAGCAGTAGCGCGAATGTGGATGCGGCACCGAACGGCAGCGCGGTGGCCAGGGTAATTACCGGTACGCGATGCCCGGCAGCTCCAGGCGAGTACGTCAGGTCGTATCGGTGCGTTGACCGGGCGATCAGGTGAGCCGTTTGGTGGCGCTTCGCCGGTCCGGGTTCTCGGGTAACGATCGTCGGTGTGTCATGTGCCTGATGCGGCACTCCGCCAACAGCGTGGTACATGGCGGTGGCGGCGTCGAAGTTTCCGGCGGCCGCGTCGACGAGCCAGTCCCAAAGGCGGGTGAGTAGGCCGGCCACACCAAGCGTCGGCTGCCATTCCCGTGAAGGATCCAAATAGATGCATAGTCGTTGACCCGCGAGCACATGGGGGTAGCCGAGAAACCGAGTGTGATCAACGTCGATAGCCGGTAGCGAGTACGAAGAGGGGCGAAGCTGAAGGATGAACTCCTCGGTCTCTTGAAGTTGCAGGCCACCCGGATGATGCGGGATGGCGGCCGTGCGTAGCGAGATGCGGAGCGACGCCTCGCCGCTAGCGTCGAGCGTGGGTCTTCCTCGGACCTGGATTTCGTTGGGACGTTGTTGCGCTAGCGCTTTGAGTTCGGCGAGGAGATGCTTCTGCCAGCCCGTCAGCGTGGGCTGGTGGCGTCTGGTCACCCTGCCCGACCAGAGCGCCCCACTGTTGAGTCCGCGGCAGAGGTGGCTGCTGGAAACTTCGCGCTAGCGGTTGTTGTGGCCGGCGCCTTGAATCCGTCGCCGAAGATGTTCTGCCACAGCTGGACACTGCGGTCTTTGTCTTTCTCCTCGTAGGCCGCTTCGATGTCGGCGGCATGCACGTGGATTCGGTCACGGAAGTAGCTGTAGGTCGCCTGAGCGCTCTCGGGGTCTGGTCCCCACCGGTGGTCGAACGTCACGCCGGAACCGGACGGGTCGGCGATGGAGGGCTTGATCGGGTTCGCTTGCAACCAGGTGTCGAGGTCTTGCACGACATGAAGAAGAGTTGTGGGGACGTTGCTGTAGTAACTCGGGTCCAGGAGCTTGCGCAAGTCTGTTACCTGCTCCCCCAGCATGGTGGTCAGCAGGACTGAACGTGTGCCGGTGAACGAATTCTTGTGATCACGAAGGTATTTCATGAGTCTGATCACTTTGCGTAAGTTCCCGCTGGCGATAGAGTCCTGTTTCTTCATCCAATCGGTGAAACCCTGCGGGTTCGTCAGCTCCCACTCGTTGTCGTCGCGGTTGACGATGACCTCTCGACCGTCGGCCAGGTTGAGGTGAGGGACGATGTCGACGTGCATGGAGTTGGCGTAGACGAGCCGCGCGCAGCGGCACTTACGTGAGTGCGGCATGGTGCCGTAGGTGCTGTGCCGATGCAGGGCTGCGTAGACCTCATCGATGTAGGTCTTGGGGTTGTCGGCCCAGTCCGGGTTCTGGCTCATGTCGAGCATGAAGTCGGCGTCGAACTCGTTGTCACCGACGGGGTTGATGATCGTGCGGTGTGCCCAGGAGCCTTGCGGCGTCTTGCCGGTGATCAGCGCACCGATTTCGACGTCGGCTTTGAGTGCCTTGTAGATGGCTTCGACGCGCTGGTTGAGTAGGTCCAGTTTGAACTGGCTGAGATTGACCGTGTCTTTCAGCAAGACGTTGAAGTGGTCAGCGAGTTGCATTGGGGGCCTCCGTGTGTGAAATGCTGCCCGGATCGTCGCGGTGTCGGCGTCCGTTCACCGGTGTGTATGCGGGCGCCTGGTGGTCAGCGAATTTCGCGGTGTAGCTAGGGCTGAGTTCTCGGCTGACTGAGGCAGCGAGGCCGGCCACGTCCTTTGGGTCCGCCGAGTCCAGTGCGTAGAGGCCGCCGGGCACTAGAGCGTCGAAGCGCGTGTAGTTGGATTTGCCGATCAAGTGTTCGGCGAGGCCCTGTCCGCCACGGCTGCTGGCGTTAAGGATCAGCGGGGCAATCGGTCTTGCCCAGTGTAAGAGTCCGCCGCGGTCCAAGCGCTTGGGGTGATCGGTCAGCTGATCAATGGTGCCGACGTTGAGGACGGTAATCGCGTCGAGAGGAACACCGAGCATGCTGACGGCCTCGGCGATCGCGACGACAGCCGGGTTGTTGGCCCATACTCCGCCGTCAATGAGCCTGTGTCCGTCGACGTACGCCGCGGGGAAGTACAGCGGCGCCGCCGAGGTCGCCAGTGCAACGTCCACCATCGGTATGCGCCAGTCGCGGGTCAGCCGTGTGTGGTGCGGAGTCTTGAAGATGTGCACGGCCCCGCGTTGTACATCCCACGCGGGAATGACGAGTCGCTTCGTGCTGTCGCCAAGCAGTCGGGCTCCGAGGACGCCGGTCAACGCTTGCCGCAGCGCCTCTGCGTCATAGATGGGCGATCTCAGCTGCCGTGGTCGGCGCCATCCTCGCCGCCTCGACGCCGGAAAGACTTTCTCGACCAGTTCTTCGTAGTGGGAGACAATCTCCTTCGGCGTGAGGCCCGCACCGAGACCCAGTGCGACGATGCCGCCCGCCGACGTGCCAGCAATGAGGTCGAAGGAATCGGTGATCCTAACGCCCAGATCCTGCTCCAGACGTGCAAGCACATGCGCAGTGAACAACGCCTTGGCGCCCCCTCCATCGAGAGCGAGGACCTGGAAGCGCTCGGGGCGCGGGCCAGCCGCCTCGCGCTCGGCTGCTGGATAGACCTGCGCGGCGAATTCGCCAGGTCCCGGCGAGGACGTACCATTATCAAGGTTGGCAGGCGTCGCGGGAACTACATCCATGTAACTAGACTACGCCGCTCCGCCGACAACGACCTAGCCGTTATTGCCACCGGCGTGGGGACCCGCGCAGCCAGCAGCCATGTCAATGCTCCGGCTCAGCATTTGCCGGCTCCGTCGAGACCGAAACCGTTTCGCTCGGCGTAGCCGCACGGAAACGAACGACTGTCTGCTGGTGCGTCATCGCGACACGATGGCGACATGGCGCCGGAGCAGCGCCCGCACTCTGGCCGGCACCCTCGTCGGCGGACTGGAGATCATCTGCGCTGCCACACGCGCAGCGTCGCCGCGCTCGCCGGCCTTTGTGATCTTGGGGTCGCCCAGGCGCCACGGCGAAGCGTGGTAATCGGGTTGTGACGCGACGATCTCCAGTAGTGTCTCGATATCCTGGAGGTCACGTTCGGAGTCGCGAACGGTACGTGCCAGCATCTTCAACACGAATGCTGCCTCGACGTCGGGAACCGGAATTTCGAACTCAACCGTGTCGCCGTCGGTGAGTCGGGCTGTGACGGCGACTTCGATCGGCGGTAGGGCGAGCGCCAACCGCAGCCCTGGCGCTCCGTCGAAGGCTCGTTCGCCGATGATCCGCTTGCCTGGTTTGGCTGCGGTGGGAACTAAGAGGTCGACCGCTTGCTCACCCCGCTCGTAGCGGTTGCCGCACTCAGCGGTGTACCCCAGTGCGGTGAGTCGATCGTGGAGGTTCCCGGTGGACGCCACGTTGACGTCGATCCCGGTGTCTGCGTCGGAGGTCAGTCGCGGTATGCCCGACACGTTGTAGACGTGCCGCAGCAGTCGCACCATGTGACCGCCGATGACGCGGTACTCGATGTCGGCAGTGACTGCGGCCACGTCACGCAGTGCACGCATTCCGTTGTCGTCGGCCACCGCAGTGCAGGCGATTTGCACCGATGCTGTTCCGGTCACCGGTGCACGATCCAGTCGCTGAGATGCTGCGGTGCACCGTCGCCAAGATCGGCACCGCCGCTGAGGTCCTGAAGCGCAATCACTGGATCCACAGTGATGATGTCGGAACGCTGCGTATCACGAACCCGCCGCCACCAGGCCGCGGTCGTCCAGACGGTCGGGTCGGCGGGAACCCGCACAGTCAAGGTCGCTTCCTCGGCGGTGGCCTCCACCAAACCGAACTCGGAGAGGTCGACCAGTTCTTTGGCATAGACCAGACCTCTGGTTGGTACCTGCCACGGTCGCAGGACGTCGGCGGCGACCTCGCCGCCAGCAAGGATCGGCACGGTGAGCTCGGCGCCGAGTCGGGTCGCACTGCGCACCTGCTCCACTACCGGATCCATTCCATACCAGTACGTTTCGACAAGTCCGCTGTCCGCAGGTACCAATGCCAGTTTCACCAGGAGCTCCCGGCGCGCAGCCTCGGTCATCGGCGTGTCCGGCAGCGGATCCTTCTCGGTCATTTTGGACACCGCCTGCTGGCTAACTCCGATGGCCGCGGCAATGTCGCGTTGGCGGAGGTGACCGCGCGTAAGCACACAGACCCGTTCAGCCGCCCGCCGCCGCCAGCTGCGCTCGCTGGCGGCGCGGGGCGGCCGTCCTGGTGTTGGCGTTCGGTAGGTTCGCCCGGAGAGCACCAGTTCGCCGGTGCTGCCGACGCTGAGATCCACGTCAGCCTGAGCCAGGAGCGCTGAACGTGCCTCATCTGAGATGGTCTCGCACACCACGAATACGCGGCGGCCTGGATGGCGGCGCACACGACTAAGGACTGCGGCCGGAGATGGCACACGTTCTGCCAGAACCAGGTCCGCTACTACGGCGCGGCCATCGATTCGGTATGTGATGCTGTGTGCATCACCAGTCACCATCCGCACGCCTGCGTCGACCAAGCGGGCAGGAATCGAAGCAGAGAGCACGTCTGTTACTCTACTCAGTGACTACTTGTCAAACAACCTATTGTCGATAAATAGCGTTCTGGTTGTTTGACTTCGACCAACCAGTGGCGTACAAACCGTCCATTGATCCGTCATACGCTGGTGGAGTTTAACGGGCCTAGCGTCGAGGAACCTGAGCAGATAGAGCTACTCTGACGTTTTCGCGGCGACGCCGGTAGCCCAGGCATCGCTGCGGAACCTGTCAACCTGAATGAGGCACCGTTGCGCGGTATTTACTGAGCGTCCTCCTCTGGATGGTCGGGTGGGTT
>NZ_LKTM01000074.1 GCF_001417955.2 Mycobacterium gordonae
TCAGCGCAACGGCGTAACATCACCCACCGAAGCCAGAAGCTCCGAAGGACCATTTACACCGGATTACGGACGCCACCCAATCGGATCACCGGAGAGCTAGCTGTGCGCGAGCATGCCGTCATCCGCAACCACAGCAGCGAGCCCGTCTTCAACCTGCATGTCGAACACGAGTCCACCAAGGGCAAAAACCACTTCACACAGGAATACCAGCCGGAACGGGATACCGACGACGACAACCACTTTCATCCCTATCTCGGCATTCCATTCCGGGATACGCCTGTGTTAGGGCCAGGCCAGGCGACCGCCGACATCAACATCGTGAATATGCACGACACGACCGGCCCATTCAATGAGCTTGTCGTTTTCACATTTACTGATGCGCGGGGCGCTCGGTGGCGGAGGATCGGCAGTCGGCAGCCTGTCAGAATCCTTGGCGAGTATGACTCCATGATCCGACAAGCATGAGCGGCACCCAAACCCGCGTCCATGGCAGCAAGGATGCCCAGTCGAGGTCCGAGCTCTACCGACCAGCTGGCTAGTCTTATCCGGTGGGGATCTTTAGTCGGATGTCGGCGCGTCAGCGGCTGCGCAGGGCTACCCAGGAGTCGCTGTCGGTGCCCACCTTCAGCGCTCGGCTCGATTGCACCCCTTGGGTGGTGGGCGGCCTGTGGCCTGAGGAGTTATCGCCCGCCAGCGCGGAAACTGCAACCCTCGCGGAGTACCTCAAGGTCGACCTTCAGCGGATCGCAAGGTCCGCAAACGACGATCTGCGAGCCGTTGGCCGCGCCGGGATGGATTACGCGGCCCGGCGTGCTGCCGAGGCCCGAGTAATCGACGAGGCCCGTTCTCGTGCTGTGCGCCGGGTGGAGTCGACAATGCGTCAACTCGGGGAGCGGGCGCAGCACCCCGGCGCGGGGTCTGCACTCATGGGAGCTGGACGGACCGCCGATGGCGAACCCGCGCAAGTGCACTCTGCCGCCCGAAGAGCCACACCAGCAGTTGATATGGACAAAACCCAGGTGATCCCCGCTGTGAATGACCGGCACCAGGAACCCCAGCCAGACAGCGCAGACCGAGAAGCAGTAGCCGAAGATGCCGTCAAGCGCCGGTAACGCGCCAACGACCGACACCCATGAGCCCTGCGAACTACCAGCATGCGTCGACCCCGAGGTCTGCCAGGGCACCGGCCCACTGTTCGTTAATGCGTTCCAGCTCAGGGAAAGACAACGCCTTGGCGGGCGTGGTGGTTCGGACTGTGTAATCAGCGCGTAGCCGAGTGAAGACGGTGCGTGCTATCCGCCTTTTTAGGCGGCGGATGGCCTCGGTAGGTGAGTCGTGGTGGGCCTTGCAACGCTTCTGATAATACGACTGGCCAGGACTTGGATGACTGATCTGCACGAGGGCAATGCGATACAAAGCGGTGTTCAGCTGACGATTTCCCGACCGGAAGCCCCGCACGTAGATCCGTGACTGTCCTGACCATCGCGGGGTCGGCGCGAGCCCGGCGTAGGAAGCGAATGCGGCCTCGCTTCGGAATCGGGAGATATTGGCTGTCTCGCCGACAATCTTGGCCGCGGTCAATTCTGCGCAGCCGTAGATCCCAAGTAGTGATGGCGCATGGGTCCGCACTCCTACGCCGATGCGGCCTGCGAGAGCTTCAATTTCAAGATTGAGACGTGTGATCTCGCTTAGCTCCTGGCGGGCCAGTTCGGCGACCAGGCCAGGCTGCGTCTTTAGCCATGCGTTAAGCACCCCGACCGTTTTCACCCGATCCAGCGATCTGGTTTTCGGCGCGTGCGAAGGGTCGAGTTCATGCACCCGCCACAAGAACCGGTTGGTTGTGGCGCAACGCTGTGACACTAGGTCTTCGCGGCGGTCCACGAGAAGCTTTAGCTCGCGTGACACGTCATCATGGGTTGCCGTCGGCAGGCCAGGTTCGCGTAATACCGCACGTGCCACGGCCAACGCGTCGATGGAATCTGACTTTCCCCGGGTCCGTGCCGAGGCGCGAGTTCGTGCCATCAGGTGCGGCGGAACTCGAACTACCTGCTGACCGGAGCCCAGCAGATCCTGTTCAAGTCGCCGCGACAGATTTCGGCAATCTTCGACACCCCAGATCAACTGGGTCCCGAACCTCTCTTGTGCCCAGCCGAATGCCCTCAGGTGCCCAGCCGTCGTCGCGGGCACTGTCAGTTCGCCAAGTTTTCGGCCACTGAGTTCGACGCCCACGAACGTATGGGTTTTCTTGTGCGTGTCGACCCCTATAACAACCATGAGCCCTCACAAGGTCCTGCAACACCGACCGCTAAGTCAGACGCGTTGCCGCCATCCTGGCAAGACCTGGGACCGGCAAACGCGAAAGCACTACTTAGTCGAAGCCAGCCGAGCGGCGGCACCACTCCTCCGAGCCAGGCCCCAGGTCTTCCCGACACCAGTCGGCTCGTCCTTCGCACCGAGGGTCGGCAACACGGCGTTGAGCTGTACCAATTGCATTGGTTCGGACAGCCAGGCGAACGGTGCGGCGGACCACTTCATCCTAAGCTACGCGTCATTCGCGGGCATAGTGCACGCGTGATCGGCGACGTTTACCCCTTGGGTCTAGCAGCCTTCGATGCCAGCTTGAGGCCCGAGCGCCGGAGGTCGGTCAACCGCAGATCAGGTTGTCCAGCTGTGTCCCGGGCTCTTGCGAACATCTGGTTAAGCACCGACGGTGAGAGATGACGGTCGGGATCGGTAACCGAAGGAAATAACAATGATTCGGGCCAATTTGGAACGTGTTTTCGAAGGTGCTTCCTGATCGTCGGCAGGAGAGCTGACGGAATTGGGACATCCCTCAAGCCCCCTCTCCCTTTGGGGGTGGTGATGACGGCGGTTCCCCGGATCAAGGAGACTGCGCGCCGCACTCGAACAACGGCTCCGTCCAGATCGACGTCCTTGCGGCGCAACTCGCTCAGTTCGCTCAGGGGCATGGCCAGCCACGCAGTCATGAGAACAAGCGCCTGGTAGGCCTCTGGTATTGCCAAAGTGATGCTCTCAACCTCGTCTAGAGTCGCTGGGCGGTTAATGGCAGTACGGCGCGACGTCGACTGACCGGTGATCTGGCAGGGGTTGGCAGCGATCAGGTCATCGGCAAGTGCTGACTCCATAACTGACCGCAGCAAGACGTAGGCATGGGTGCGCATGGTGCCGGTTCCCGCTTGCCCGCTGGCGTACCACTTTCCGACTGCAGCAGGGTCTATCCTCCCGAGTTCAACGTCGGCGAATGTTGGTAGAAGCCGTGCGGTCAGCAACCTGCGGTAGTGATCGCGTGTCCGAATCGAAATCCGGCGTTGCATCACCCATTCCTCGGCGTATGCGCCGAAGGCGGGACTGGGTCGGCTCGGTGGGGCGGCCTGGATGGCAGTAGCGTTGACCTCCAAGCTAATTGGGGGGTCGGACTCAGAGATCACAGGTACAGCTTGCCCTCGCCCTTATCCTCATTTTCCGTCCGGTGGGAGGAGGGGTTTGCGTTCGTCGTCGTGGAGCCGTTTGAGGGCTCGACGGCTGATTTGCCCTGGGTCGAGGCAACGCCCAGGTCGGAAGCTGATGCCCTGCTACTCGCGGTCGCCTCGCCGGTCGGGCGGTGGATGACGGCGGGGCTCTCGCTGATTTCACACACTCCGACCCCGTGGGCTTGACCTAGCTGAAGGAAGGCGTCACGTGCCTGGTCGAATTTCGACCACCGAAATGACACGTAGAGCGTGTTCCGTCCGAAGGCGTAGTCGGTATCGGCGTCGTCATCATCAGTGGCTGCGTCGGGGCCGTTTATCGGCGGGAAGTCCCTGATCAGGTCGCGGTAAAGGGCCCGCAATTTGGGTGTCGTCACCGCAGGGTCGTAGGACGAATCCTGCGCATGTTGGTGATACCAGGCCAGCAGGTCGTCATTGCCGGGCGCTGTAGCCGGGTCGAAAGCGAAAATGTCGTACGACATCAGGCAGGTTGGAGGGGTGTCATTCGCCGCGTCCCTGCTTGCGTCGGCTCCGCTGCTGGTCTGCCGCCGCATCTGCTTGGGGTGCGCTGCGCGCTTTCGCCGATACTGCGGACGGTGTCGGCGAATCCTCGGAGAGACTTGCTGCTGGTTGATCAGGAGCAGCCTCACCGTCGGCTGGTGTCGCAAACTCGGCCTGCTCGCGCAGGTTCCATCCCGACGGGACGGCGTGGTGGTCGTAATAGTGCTGGAATAGTTCGATGGCTTCAGGGGCGGTGAGCACCTCAGCTCGCCGGACCAGATAGGTGTTGTCGCCGTTGCGGATGGGTTCGGTTTCCGAGGACTGCTCCGACGCTTCGGAGTGGCCGATGGTATAGACGCGGAAGGTGTTGTCGGGGTCGAGTTGGCGGATCTCAACCGTCAGGCGGTCCGGGGCGATTCCGGTGGCTTGTATCCACTCGTCGGGGTAGACGGTCTCGTCGTACTCAGCGTCTGACGGTAAGGGATAAATCGAGGTGTAGGTGTACCTGCCGTCGCCGAGCTTGTTGATGATCGCGGCGAGTTGCCCCGGGATCTCCTCTGTGAACTCGCTCATCCATCCCGATGACCGGTTTGATTTCTGGATGTGCGTGGGACGGTCGAGTTTCATTCTGCTGGAACCGTTTCCACGCGAACGCTGGTGATTTCCACCGTCTCGACTTCTCCTCGTTCGTTTGTGATGGTGACGTGGGCGGGGTTCTCTGTAGTCACCGCCGCGTCGAAACTCCGTTGTGATCCGCTCAGGGACGCCCCACCAGACTTCACCTCAACTGCTTCATACGTGCCGTCCGGTTTTCGGGCCAACCCATCGTAGAAGCGACCATTCTCGGCCCCGTCGACGGATGCTTTGCGTTGTTCGTTGGTTACCCATCTACCGGGGTAGCGATCGCGGTACTGCTCGAGACCTTCTGCCTCCCGGAGCCTGCCGTACCCTTCGCCGCGACCGGTGATGTGGCCGTAGATGTCCCGACCGTCTCCGCGATTGATGCCCTCCCCGGGCCGACCCGTGTGAGCATGCATGACGGTGACGCCGGGGTTGAGCGCGGCGTGGCGTCCCAGGTCGATGGCCCCGCCTCCGGCCATGGTCGCACCTGCGGCGATCATTCCTGCTCCGGCGACGTTGACTGGTACGCCGATGAGCGCGCCAACACCGGTGGCATCGAGGAGCACCCCGGGGACCTCAAGCCCGGCCCCGCCCGCCATAAGCTCGGCTCCGGCGGCCATCGCGAAAAGGTCTTCGGGGTGGTGAAGTGCGGCGTTGCCGACGGTGGCGACGGCGTTGATGGTGTCAGCGGCAACGACTTGGGCCACGTCTTCGGCGTAGTGCAGGGCCACGTTGGCCCAGGCCCCCATCGTCCTAGCGGCAGCTTGCGCTGCCTGCACCAAAGGTTCGAGCAGCATCCGAACTGCGTCGGCTTCAACCTTGAGGTCATTGAGGACCTGCAAGGCCTCGTGGGCGATCTGGCGGAGCTGGTCTTCCTTGCCTTGGATGAGGCTGACGAACTCGTCAAGAAGTCCCGAGGGACTCACGAGATGTAGCGCCTCGTCGATCAGGCGGCGCAGATGGGTATGGGCGTCATCGACGTGCTGGGCGTAGGCGTTGAGATTCTTCGCGATCCCGCTGGTGACGGTGCCGAGCTGGGTGACGCCGTGGCTGGCGTCGCCGAACGCGGTGCCGATTTGCCCTTGTTCGGGGATCTCCTGGCCTTTGGCGCTGTTCTCGGGCCTCACCAGCGCCGCGTCGAATGCTTGGGCGGCACTGGTCAGCGAGTTCCAGGTTTGCGCGGCTGCCCGCATTCTGCCGGGATCACCGTTAGGCCATACCATGCCGATGATCGACTGGATCAATCCCCAGCCGAAGGGGGCACTCGTCAGGCTGCCTTCCCCTTTGGGGGGTACGTGGGTCGAATACGGTTTGGTGGCAGCTGGTTTGGTGGGAGGGCTGCCGCCCGGGTTGATTGCCGAGTAGTGGTTGGCGATGGCGTAGTTGTAGGCGCTGGTCCTGAGCAGGTCGCCGATGCGGGCGCATCCGTTGGCAACGTCGACAATTGCTTCGACCGCGCCCTGGGCGGCCTCGTCGTAGGCATGGCCGACCACCAGGCCTGCCGGGTCGGTGCCCGTCATTCCCGGGCCGCCCAGAGCTCCCAGCGCGGTGCTGACCGCCTGACTGAAAGCGGTCATGGCCGCGATGGTGTCTGAACCGGCGCTATCAAGCACCGCAGTGTCGACCGTAATCGTCATTGCGCAGGGTGATCGACTAGGGCCGTTGCCACATCGCGGTGTTGGCCGCAGCCGCCGAGCCGTAGTTGCCGTGGGCGGTAGCAACGATGGCCCGCAACTGGCTGACCGCAGAGCGCATCTCCTCCGCGCCTGCCGTCCATCGTTGCTGAGCTTCCCGGTGTGCTGCCGCCGTCGTCCCCTGCCAGTCGATGTGCATGGCGTTGACCTTGCGCTCGACATCACCCAAAAACTGCTCGGTGGACTTCTCGAACTTGTCGAGCAACTCAGCCGCTGATCTCAAAGCGTCGAGATCCACATGGAATACGCTGCCGCCGTTGGTACTCATCTGCCCAGTTCCTCACCAGTCACTGGGGCTGATCGGTGTTGTCGAAGTTCTGCGCGGCGGTGCGCAGGGCAGCGACCAACTCGGTCATCCCGTCGACAACTTTCGAGGCACCCTCGTGCCACTCCACGAAAGCATCATGAAACTGGCCGCCTGGGGTACCCCGCCACCCCGACCCCAGCAAGGTAGTCACTTCACCATCGACATGACGCAGCCTGTTGGCGAATTCCGCCGTAGCTTCCCCGACCTGGTCGGCCACGAAAGCGACCTGAGTCGGGGTTATCTGGAGCAACTCTCTGGCATCGCCACTGTCTGCAATGCCCACGCTAACCTCCGGGGTCTAGACAGACTCAGCTTTACCAAGCTAACAGCAACTTTAGTGACAAATGTCCGCGTAGGCACAGCCGTAACAGCGTTGAGTGTCCGACTGCGTAGCCCGGAACCTGTCAACCTGAATGAGGCACCGTTGCGCGGTATTTACTGAGCGTCCTCCTCTGGATGGTCGGGTGGGTTG
>NZ_LKTM01000075.1 GCF_001417955.2 Mycobacterium gordonae
GATCAACCCACCAGCCCAGGAGGCCGACACGACCGCCGCTTAACACCCGATGGACTCATCCGCCTTGACAAGTTCCGAACTCGGGTGGGGTCCAGCGTCTGTTGACTGGCGGCGGAGTGGTCACCCAAGCCAGCCTGCCATCGTGGCTGGCAGACCTAGGCCCGGCAGCAGGGCTGAGTTGCACGATACTTGCACGGAAACCCATTTGTGCTGCTCAAGTGGTGCCCCCGGCAGGATTCGAACCTGCGGCCTTCTGCTCCGGAGGCAGACGCTCTATCCCCTGAGCTACGGGGGCGCACTAACGGAACGCTGCGCCATTGGGCTCCGCCAGACTAGCGCATCCCGGTGACCGCCCGAGCACCGGTAATGGATTCGGGGCGCGGGCACCCCAGCCAATAGGATGGACGCTCGTGACCCCCGCCGACCTCGCTGAGCTGCTCAAAACCACCGCCACCGCGGTGCTTGCCGAGCACGGCCTCGACGTGTCCGCGTTGCCCGAGACGGTCACCGTGGAGCGTCCGCGCAACCCCGAACACGGCGATTACGCGTCCAACCTGGCCCTGCAACTGGCCAAGAAGGTCGGCGCCAACCCCCGTGAGCTGGCCGGATGGCTGGCCGAGGCGCTGACGAAGGCCGACGGCATCGCCTCCGCCGAGGTGGCCGGCCCCGGCTTCATCAACCTGCGCCTGGAGGCATCGGCGCAGGCCAAGATCGTGACGGAAGTCATCGACGCCGGCGAGAACTTCGGTCACTCCGACAGGCTGAAAGCCCAGAAGGTCAACCTGGAATTCGTCTCGGCCAACCCCACCGGACCGATCCACATCGGCGGCACCCGCTGGGCCGCCGTCGGTGACGCGCTGGGCCGGCTGCTCACCACCCAGGGCGCCAAGGTGGTCCGCGAGTATTACTTCAACGACCACGGCGCGCAGATCGACCGGTTCGCCAACTCCCTGGTCGCCGCGGCCAGAAACGAACCCGCCCCCGAGGACGGCTACGCGGGCGCGTACATCAACGAGATCGCCGCCCAGGTCCTGCAGAAGGCGCCAGAAGCCTTGAGCCTGCCCGACGCCGAGATGCACGAGACGTTCCGCCAGATCGGCGTCGACCTGATGTTCGCCCACATCAAGGAGTCGCTGCACGAGTTCGGCACCGACTTCGACGTCTACACCCACGAAGACTCGATGCACACCAGCGGCCGGGTGGACGAGGCCATCAGCAAGCTGCGTGACACCGGCAACATTTACGAAAAGGACGGCGCAACCTGGTTGCGCACCAGCGCTTTCGGTGACGACAAAGACCGCGTGGTGATCAAGAGCGACGGCATCCCCGCCTACATCGCCGGCGATCTGGCCTACTACCTGGACAAGCGCCAACGCGGCTTCGACCTGTGCATCTACATGCTCGGCGCCGACCACCACGGTTACATCGCCCGCCTCAAGGCCGCCGCGGCCGCCTTCGGTGAGGACCCGGCCACCGTCGAGGTCCTGATCGGCCAGATGGTCAACCTGGTGCGCGACGGCCAACCGGTCAAGATGAGCAAGCGGGCCGGCACCGTCATCACCCTCGACGACCTGGTCGAGGCCATCGGAGTCGACGCCGCGCGGTACAGCCTGATCCGGTCCTCGGTGGACACCCCGATCGACATCGATCTGGCGTTGTGGTCCTCGGCGTCCAACGAAAACCCGGTCTACTACGTGCAATACGCGCACGCCCGGCTGTCGGCTCTGGCCCGGAACGCCGCCGAACTCGGCCTGATACCTGACACAGAACACCTGGAACTGCTCAGCCACGACAAAGAGGGCACGCTGCTGCGCACCATCGGCGAGTTCCCGCGGGTTCTGAAAACCGCAGCGGCCCTGCGGGAACCGCACCGCATCTGCCGCTACCTGGAAGACCTGGCCGGCGACTATCACCGCTTCTACGACGCCTGCCGGATCCTGCCGCAGGGCGACGAAGAACCCACCGACCTGAACACTGCGCGGCTGGCGCTGTGCCAGGCCACCCGCCAGGTCGTCGCCAACGGATTGGCCATCCTCGGAGTGAGTGCCCCGGAGAGAATGTGAACGTCCACCCCGCCGGACCCCGGCACGCCGAGGAAACCCGGCCCGTCAGCAGCCCGCCACGCCCGCAGTCACCCGAGGAGTTGTTGCGGCTGGCACCGAACGTGTGGCCGCGCAACACCATTCGTGACGACGACGGGATCGTCGAAATCGCCGGCGTCAAACTGACCGACCTCGCCGGCGAATACGGCACCCCGCTGTTCGTCATCGACGAAGGCGATTTCCGCTCCCGCTGCCACGAGACGGCCGCGGCGTTCGGCGGTGGGGCCAATGTGCACTATGCCGCGAAAGCGTTCCTGTGCACCGAAATCGCCCGGTGGATCGAGCAGGAAGGCCTCTCGCTCGACGTCTGCTCGGGTGGTGAGCTGGCCGTCGCGCTGAACGCGGACTTCCCGCCGCAACGAATCACGTTGCACGGCAACAACAAATCCGTGGCCGAACTGACCGCGGCGGTGAAAGCCGGTGTCGGCCACGTCGTCCTGGACTCGATGATCGAGATCGAACGGCTCGATGCGATCGCCGGTGAGGCCGGGATCGTCCAGGATGTGCTCGTCCGTCTCACTGTCGGCGTGGAGGCGCACACCCACGAGTTCATCTCCACCGCACACGAAGACCAGAAGTTCGGACTGTCGGTGGCCAGCGGAGCGGCCATGGCGGCGGTGCGGAAAGTGTTCGCCGCCGACCACCTGCGGTTGGTCGGACTGCACAGCCACATCGGTTCGCAGATCTTCGATGTCGCCGGCTTCGAAATCGCCGCGCACCGGGTCATCGGGTTGTTGCGCGACATCGTCGCCGAATTCGGCGTCGACAAGACCGCGCAGGTATCGACGGTGGATCTGGGCGGCGGCCTGGGCATCTCGTATCTGGCGCCGGACGATCCACCGCCGATCGCCGAGCTGGCGGACAAGCTGAGCGCCATCGTGAGCAACGAGTCGGCAGCCGTCGGGCTCCCCACACCAAGACTGGTCGTCGAACCCGGGCGTGCCATCGCCGGCCCGGGCACCATCACGCTCTACGAAGTGGGCACCGTCAAAGACGTCGACGTGAGCTCGAACGCCAACCGGCGCTACGTCAGCGTCGACGGCGGCATGAGCGACAACATCCGTACCGCGTTGTACGACGCCCAGTACGACGTGCGGTTGGTGTCGCGGCTCAGCGATGCGCCCGCGACCGCGGCCCGTCTGGTCGGAAAGCATTGCGAAACCGGCGACATCCTGGTGCGCGACGCATGGGTCCCCGACGACGTGGGGCCCGGTGACCTGGTCGCCACCGCCGCGACCGGCGCCTACTGCTATTCCCTGTCGAGTCGTTACAACATGATCTGCCGTCCCGCGGTGGTCGCGGTGCGAGCGGGGGAGTCCCGCTTGATCCTGCGCCGCGAGACGGTCGACGATCTGCTGAGTCTGGAAGTGAGGTGACCGTGCCCGATAAAGACAAGCAAGCCATCGGCGTAGCGGTGCTCGGGTTGGGTGTGGTCGGCAGCGAAGTCGTGCGCATCATCAACGAGAGCGCCGACGACCTGGCGGGCCGCATCGGCGCCCCGCTGGTGCTGCGCGGCGTCGGGGTGCGACGCCTCGGGGGCGACCGCGGCGTGCCACTCGAACTGCTCACCGACGACATCGACGAACTGGTCTGCCGCGACGACGTCGACATCGTGGTGGAGGTGATGGGCCCGGTCGAACCGGCCCGCAAGGCCATCCTGGCCGCACTGGCCCACGGCAAGTCGGTCGTGACGGCGAACAAAGCGTTGATGTCGATCGCGAGCGGCGAACTGGCCGCCGCCGCCGAAAAAGAAGCAGTCGACCTGTATTTCGAAGCCGCGGTCGCCGGGGCGATCCCCGTCATCCGCCCGCTGACCCAGTCGCTGGCCGGCGACACCGTCCTGCGGGTGGCCGGCATCGTCAACGGCACCACCAACTACATCCTCTCCGAGATGGGCAGCACCGGAGCCGATTACCAACAGGCGCTGGCCGACGCAAGCGCCCTCGGCTATGCCGAAGCCGACCCCACCGCCGACGTCGAGGGATACGACGCCGCGGCCAAGGCGGCGATCCTGGCGTCCATCGCCTTTCACACCCGGGTCACCGCCGACGACGTCTACCGCGAGGGCATCACCAAGATCACCCCGGACGACTTCGAGTCCGCCAAATCCCTGGGCTGCACCATCAAATTACTGTCCATCTGCGAGCGCATCACCACCGACGAAGGGCAGCAACGGGTTTCGGCTCGCGTGTATCCGGCGCTGGTGCCCCTGACGCATCCGCTCGCATCGGTCAACGGCGCTTTCAACGCGGTGGTCGTCGAGGCCGAGGCGGCCGGGCGGTTGATGTTCTACGGCCAGGGCGCCGGCGGGGCGCCTACCGCCTCGGCCGTCACCGGTGACCTGGTGATGGCCGCGCGCAACCGGGTGCTCGGCAGCCGGGGTCCGCGCGAGTCCCGTTACGCCCGGCTTCCGGTGGCGCCCATGGGATTCATCGAAACGCGCTACTACGTCAGCATGAACGTCGCCGACAAACCCGGCGTGTTGTCCGCCGTGGCAGCCGAATTCGGCAAGCGCGAGGTGAGCATCGCCGAGGTGCGTCAGGAAGGCGTGGTCGACGAGGGCGGTCAGCGGGTGGGTGCCCGCATCGTGGTGGTCACCCACCGCGCGACCGACGCCGCGCTGTCGGAAACCGTTGACGCGCTGGCGGACCTGGACGTTGTGCAGAGCGTGCAAAGCGTGCTGCGGCTGGAAGGAACTGACGAATGAGCGCCCCACATACGGCGGTCCACCAACCGTGGCCGGGCCTGATCGCGGCCTACCGGGACCGGTTGCCGGTGGGCGAGGACTGGACCCCGGTCACCCTGTTCGAAGGCGGCACCCCGCTGATCCCGGCGCCCCGGTTGTCCGAGAAGACCGGTTGCACAGTCCATCTCAAGGTCGAGGGCCTCAACCCCACCGGGTCATTCAAGGACCGGGGTATGACGATGGCTGTCACCGACGCTCTGGCCCGCGGCCAGAAAGCGGTGTTGTGCGCGTCGACCGGCAACACTTCGGCATCTGCCGCGGCATACGCCGCTCGCGCCGGCATCACCTGCGCGGTGCTGATTCCCACGGGCAAGATCGCGATGGGCAAGCTGGCGCAGGCCGTCATGCACGGCGCCAAGATCATTCAGATCGACGGGAACTTCGACGACTGCCTGGAACTGGCCCGCAAGATGACCAACGACTTCCCGACGATCTCACTGGTCAACTCGGTGAACCCGGTGCGCATCGAGGGGCAGAAGACGGCCGCGTTCGAGATCGTCGACGCGCTGGGGACGGCGCCGGATATCCACGCGCTCCCCGTCGGCAATGCGGGCAACATCACCGCGTACTGGCGCGGCTACACCGAATACCACCGCGACGGCGTCATCGACAAGCTGCCCCGGATGCTGGGCACCCAGGCGGCCGGTGCGGCCCCGCTGGTGCACGGTGAACCGGTCGCGAACCCGGAGACCATCGCCACCGCGATCCGCATCGGCGCACCAGCGTCGTGGACGTCGGCGGTCGAGGCGCAGCAGCAGTCCAACGGACGCTTCCTGGCAGCCACCGACGAGGAGATCCTGGCGGCCTACCACCTGGTGGCCAGCACCGAGGGTGTCTTCGTCGAACCGGCGTCTGCCGCGAGCATCGCCGGCCTGCTCAAGTCCGTCGAGGACGGCTGGGTGGAACGCGGCTCGACTGTGGTCTGCACCGTCACCGGCAACGGTCTCAAGGACCCCGACACCGCCCTGCGGGACATGCCGCACGTGTCTCCGCTGCCGGTCGACCCCGTCCTCGTCGTTGAGCAGCTGGGGTTGGGCTAGTGGAATCTGGTTCGGCGGGTGCGGTTCTGCCTGCGGGGCTGACGGCCAGCGCCACTGTGTCGGCGTCCAGTGCCAACCTGGGCCCGGGTTTCGACAGCCTCGGGCTGGCTTTGAGCCTGTGCGACGAGATCGTGGTCGAGACAACGGATTCCGGCTTGATCGTGATGGTCGAAGGCGAAGGCGCCGGCCAGGTGCCGCTGGGGGCCGAGCACCTCGTGGTGCGGGCCATCCAGCGCGGCCTGCAGGCCGCCGGGGTCTGTGCCGGCGGCCTGGTGGTGCGGTGCCGCAACGACATTCCGCACTCCCGCGGGCTCGGGTCCTCCGCGGCGGCCGTGGTGAGCGGCCTCGCGGTGGTCAATGGCCTTGTCGCGCAGACGGATTCGGCTCCGCTCAGCGAAGCTCAGCTGATCCAGCTGGCATCTGAATTCGAAGGACATCCCGACAACGCGTCGGCCGCTGTGCTCGGCGGCGCCGTGGTCTCCTGGGCTGACCACCGCAGCGGCCGGCCGGACTACTCCGCGGTTCCGCTGCGTCTGCATCCCGACATCCACTTGTTCGCTGCCATCCCCGAGGAACGCTCGTCCACGGCCGAGACCCGGGTGCTGCTGCCCGCGCAGGTCAGCCACGAGGACGCGCGGTTCAACATCAGCCGGGTGGCGTTGCTGGTGGTCGCGCTGACCCAGCGGCCCGATCTGCTGATGGCCGCCACCGAAGACGTGCTCCATCAACCCCAACGTGCACGGGCGATGCCGTCCTCCGCGGAATATTTGCGGCTGCTGCGGCGTCATAGTGTTGCGGCAACGCTTTCCGGGGCTGGTCCTTCGCTGATCGCGCTGAGCACCGAACCGGAGTTGCCTACTGAAGCGGTGGAGCACGGAACCGCGAATGGATTCATGATCAAGAAGATGACGGTCGGCGACGGAGTTCGCTGGAAGCCCGGCGTAACCGTCCCAGGTTGATCCACAGCGTGGCGGGCGGGTTTGCCGTGATGCCTCATGTAAATATGCCCGCGAAAATTGATCCATGCCTCACATAAAAATGCCCGCGAAACGGGCTGGGT
>NZ_LKTM01000076.1 GCF_001417955.2 Mycobacterium gordonae
CTCGAGCTTGGCCCAGAACCCCCGATCGGCCGGAGTCAACGGCTCCGAGATCCGCAACACCGGAGTATTGCCCACCAACCCGGCGGGCTGGCGGTGACTTTCGGCGGCGGGCTGGCACTGTACGGGGCTGCTCTGGCGTTTCGCCAACGCCGTTGACCGTGGAGTGCACGAAAGGCGAGATTCCAAAGATTTCAATGGTGAGCGGGAGAAGTTGTTGTCCATCTGATCGTCGCTTTCTGGCAACAGGCCACAGACGCGGCCATTGGCAAGGGGCAGCGGCCACCGGCCGTCGTGACATGCACAAACGGCCTGGCGCTGACCAATCAGCGACGAATTAGGCGCAACCGAATCAAGAGATCTTGACCGGTCAAAACAGCGCGAAGCCCGCGCGGCGGGCCCCGCCCCGCCAGTATGTTCTGCTGCCACCCCGGACTCGCACCGGCAGCCGCCGCCACGACAACACCCAAAGCGGCAATGGCAGCGCCCGGCGAGTTAGGCAGCACGCCAACCGCAAACGCTTCGTGGTGATCTACCGTCGGCGACCCCTTCGACACATGCGGATGGTCGACGTTGACGGCAAATTGACTGCCGAACGAGGCAACCAGAGCATGCGGCGGGTGGGAGGCAGGAACCTGCGACCGCAACACGGAGTGCCCACCGAAGACAAGCACCCACATCGCGACGCCGACCGCCACGACCGCCACACCGGCGGCAGCCCGCCACCGAGGCCGCCCAAAGACGCCGACGCGACCCGCGTCCGTTCGCATCCGCACTGCCCCCATACCCCTCGAGGGTACTCGGCCTCGCGGGGCGCCGCCACTATGAATGCTTGGGCACAAGCGCGTTTCTCGGCCGGGCCAGTGCGAGGCCGCACTCGGCGGCGACACTCGCTGAATAAGACTCACTCGCAGTTCTTTAGCCCAGCAACTGCGTGGGCATCACCCTGGGCTTGACACCATAGCGTGGCGCGACGCCATAGCCTGCGCGATCGGCCGCGGCCAAGGCCGGCATACCGGCTGCGACCGTCGTCGCCGTGCCCCCTTCCACGGGGGCCGTCCATCCCGAGCCGACCAGGGTGGCGCCACCAGGCGCAGCCGAGGTGACCGTCGTCCACGCTGTCGGCACGGACAATTTCCCGACCGAGGACGCCGAGCCCATAACCACAGATACCGGCGACCCGCCGGAAACTGCGGCTGCCGGCCCCGCCGTGCCCGCCAGAATCGTTCCGAAACTCGGCGGAACGACAGCACCGGCAGCGGCCGAAGCGCTCTGCGACACACCATGACTGACCCCACCGGCAACCGCTTGGAACATGCCCGAAGAACCGACGCCTCCTATCAGGCCGGTGATGCTATAGGCGTCGTTCCAGATACCAATGTTCGATCCCGAGCCAACAAGGTCGTTCAAGAAACCGTTGGTGCTGGAAACGAGTCCCGCAGAAGAAGACTCGGCAGAGCCCGCCAGGGGAGACGCCACCGGTTGCACCGCGGCTTGGCTGACTGCTGCGGCTTGGGCGCCCGGCCCGACCGGGTTGGTGGTCTGTGTCGGCGAGGTCAGCGGGTTCAACGTTGCGGCGCTTGCCGAGGATACCTGGTAGCCGTACATGGCGACGGCATCTTGGACCCACATCTGGGCGTAGGAGGCCTCGGTCGCCATGATCGCCGGCGTGTTCACCCCCAGGAAATTCGTGGCGACAAGGGCTGCCAGCTGAGCCCGGTTGGCCGCTATCTGGGCCGGGGGCACCGTCATCGCAAACGCTGCCTCGTAGGCAGCCGCGGATGCCATGGCCTGACTGGCTGCGTGTTCAACTGCCGCGGCGGTGATGTTCATCCACCCGATGTAGGGCTCGGTCGCGGCGGCCATGACTGCCGACGACGGGCCCACCCACGGCCCGCCCGTCAGCTCAGAGATCACCGACTCGTAGGCGGAGGCTGTGGTAGTCAACTCGGCGGCCAGGTTGTTCCAAGCCGCCGCAGCGGCCATCATCGGCCCGGGGCCCGGGCCGGTATACATCCATGTTGAGTTGACCTCCGGGGGTAGCGCTCCGAAATCGACAAGCATTTCTTTCACCTAACTCTTGCTCATTGAACGATTGCGTTCCGTTCAGTGCCGGCGTCGCCCGCCAGGCGCCCTAAACGGCTGCCGGCTTGGGCATCACGGTGGGCTTAACGCCATAGCGCGGCGCACCCAAGCCGCCGGACGTCCCTGCCCTTGCCACCGACGGCACATGCCGGCTGGCAAAGTTGTCACCGCTGCAGCCCCTGGCGCGGCGCTGGCCGAAGCCGCGCCTGCCCCGCCGCCGGGGGCCGCGCCTCCCGCTGGTGCGGTTTCAGCGGCCCAACTGGCGGGCGCAGCCAACCCGCCGACCGACGATGCTTGGCTCGCAACACCCGCGAGCAATGGCGCCCCACCGGCGCCGGATGCGCCGACCGGCCCCGCCGCACCGGCGGCCGGAGAAAGTCCGCCCAGCCCGCCCGAAGCGAGCCCTCCGGCGCCCAAAGTCTCGGCGCCGTCAGCCACGGAACCGTTGCCCCCCAGCGATGTCCAGGAGAACAGACCCGACGCACCGCTCCCAAACGTATTCATCTGCTGTATTCCGATGAGGCTGCCGTTATTCAGCGCTCCCGGGATGAGACCAAACTGTCCAAACTGGGTCAACTGATCGATGATGACGCTCCTATAGATGTCAAGTGCTGAGTTGGGCGTAGTCGGCGCGGAGTGCGTGGAAGATCTCGCGGGCCAGGTAGCGCTTTTGGCAGCGGATGATTTCGGGCATGGACAGACCTTCGGTGGTGCGGCGGTCGGCGTAGGCGCGGCTGCGGGGGTCGTAGCGCAGTCGCACGACGGTGGCGATGTGCAGCGCGCTGTTGCTGGCGCGGTCGCCGCCGCGGTGTAGCCGGTGGCGGTGGGTTTTGCCTGAGGACGCTGGGATTGGGGCGACGCCGCAGAGGTGGGCAAATGCGGCTTCGCTGCGCAGCCTGTCTGGGTTGTCGCCGATGGTGACCAGCAGTGCCGACACGGTCTCTGGGCCGAGCCCGAATATGGCGGTGGTGGCCGGTGCGGCGGTCTGGGTGAGTTCGTCCAGTTGCTTTCGTAGGGAACGTGTTTCGGTGTCGAGATGCTGAGCCCTTTGGGCGATCGAGCGTAGGGCTTGTTTGGCCGACTGGGCGGGGTCGAGGAGGTTGGTCGGGTCGGGTCGCAGACGTGCGCAGGCGGTGACGAGCTGCGCCGAGGACAGAGAACGTAGCTGGGTGCGCAGGGGTTCGGGTGCGGTGATGACTATCGAGCGCAGGGTGTTGAGGGCGGCGGTGCGGGCTTTGACGGCGCCGTTGCGGGCGACGCGCAACATCCGGATGGCTTCGATGGGGCCGTCGGCGAGCTTCGGCGCTCCGCTCGCTTTGCCTGCCAGTACGGTTCTTGCTGCTGCTTCGGCGTCGATCGGATCGCTCTTACCGCGTTGGCGGCGGAGTCGTCGGTCAGGTCGGGGAACTTCGAGTACCTCGATGGACTGCTGGTGCAGGTAGCGGGCAAGCCCGGCCCCGTAGGCGCCGGTTCCTTCGACACCGACCTGGCCGAGTTTCCCCTTCGACCGCATCCATGTGAGCATCGATGCGTAACCTGCTGGTGTGGCGGAGAATTCGGCATCAGCGATCAGCCGCCCGTTGCGATCGATGACCGCGGCGTGATGGGTGGCGCAGTGTGTGTCCACGCCGCCGCTAACGAGTCGTTTGCTGCCGGCCATGTGCGCGGTAGCCCCTTTCCGTAAGTCGGGCCGTGCGGAAAGGGGTGGACAGCCAGTGATGGGCCGCGGGCGAGCACGCTCCTGACTTGTTGAATGACAACCGGATACCGCGAAGATCTTTGTTTTTCGCAGTGTCCGAGGGTGCCGGACGGCGTTGGCTCGCACTGCTCCTTGCCGCCTGAGGGCTGGCTCATTGATAGCGTGCCGCCGCCGTCTGGCACCCGTGCGGTGTGGCTCGACAGAGGCATGCAAGTAGATCGACTTGAAGTCAGGGTGCCCACCGCGCACGTCCCATCCCAACGAGCGCAAGGCCGCTAACCCGTGATTCTGATCGGTATTGATCCGCACAAGTCCACCCATACCGCAGTCGCAATCGACAGCTCGGGCAAAAAGATTGCTCAACGCCGCCTCCCGGTCAACGCCGGGACTTTCCGGCAGTTGATTTCCTGGTGCCAGCACTGGCCGCAGAGAAGGTTCGCCGTAGAGGGCGCCGCCGGGTTGGGCCGCGGTATCGCCCAGCAGCTCGCTGCGGCCGGCGAGCACGTCGTCGATGTTCCCTCCACGTTGTCGGCGCGAGCCCGGATGCTTGCCACCGGCGGCAACCGCAAGACCGACGCTGCCGACGCGCTGCACGTCGCCCATGTCGCGTTGTTCCGCCCGGATTTGCGCCGCGTCTGCTCTGAAGACCAGACCACCATCTTGCGGCTGCTTACCGAACGTCGCGATGACCTGGTCAGCGAGCGCACCCGCCTGCTCAATCGGCTCCACGTCCTGCTGCGCGACCTGGTCCCCGGAGGAGCGCCCACCGCGCTATCTACTGACAAGGCCGCCGACATTCTCAAGTGGATCAGGCCGATGACCGCGACCGACTGCTGTCGGCGCGACCTCGTCCGTGACCTTGTCGCCGACCTGCGGCGCTTCGACCGGTTGATCAAAGGCAGCGAAACGCAGATGCGTGATGCTTTGAACGCCACCGGAACTACGCTCACCGAACTGCCGGGAATGGGCATCGTCCTTGCCGCCAAAGTCCTGTCAATGGCCAAGTTGGAGTATCCGCTGGTGGCCAGTTGAAAGTATCCACCCCGTGCGGTAGTTCCTAGGTTGGTGTGGGCCGCTCCTTCCGGTGTTTGGCGTCTTTCATGCGGTAGGAGTCGCCGTCGGTGATGACGACGGTGGCGTGGTGCAGCAGGCGGTCGAGGATGCTGACGGCGGTGGTCTGCTCGGGTAGGAACCGACCCCATTGCTCGAAGGGCCAGTGCGAGCCGATGGCCAGTGATCGTCGTTCGTAGGCGCCGGCGACCAGGCGGAACAACAACTGGGTGCCGGTGTCGTCTAGGGGCGCGAATCCGAGTTCGTCGAGGATGATCAGGTCGACTCGCAGCAGCGATTCGATGATCTTGCCGACGGTGTTGTCGGCCAGGCCGCGGTAGAGGGTTTCGATGAGGTCGGCGGCGGTGAAGTAGCGGACTTTGTGCCCGGCGTGGATCGCGGCGGTCCCCAGCCCGATCAGGGTGTGAGACTTACCGGTGCCGGCTGGGCCGATGATCGCCAGGTTGTGTTGCGCTCGAACCCATTCCAGACTCGACAGGTAGTCGAACACTTTCGGCTGGATCGAGGACGCGGCCACGTCGAAGCTGTCCAACGTCTTGGGGACGGGGAACGCCGCGGCTTTGAGGCGGTTGACGACGTTGGAGGCATCCCGTGCGGCCAGTTCGGTCTCGACCAGGGTCCGCAGCACTTCCTCGGGGGTCCAGCGTTGGGTCTTGGCGGTGATCAGGACTTCGGGTGCAGTGCGCCGCACCGCGGCCAGCTTCAACCGCCGCAGCCCGGCGTCCAGATCGGCGGCCAGCGGCGGAACCGATGGTGGTGCAACGGGTTCGGTGGCGGTCACCGGTGGCGGCGTGGTCATGAGATCACCTCGCCGTCGGAGGTGACCGGGGTGATCTTGTAGGCGTCTAGGGAACGGGTCGGGGCCACCGGCAAGTCCAGGATCAGCGCGTCGCCGGCCGGGCGGGGCTGGGGTGTGCCGGTGCCGGCGGCCAGAATGGAACGCACGTCGGCGGCCCGGAACCGGCGAAACGCCACCGCCCGGTGCAGCGCACCGACCAGGGCGTCGCGGCCGTGGGCAGCGCCCAGGGCGAGCAGGATCTCCAACTCCGAGGCCAGGCGGGTGTTGCCGATGGCCGCCGCACCGACCAGAAACGCCTGCGCATCCTCACCGAGATCGCAGAACTGCTTTTCCACCGTGGTCTTCGGGCGTGGCCCGCGGCTGGGTGCCGGCCGGGGTCCGTCGTAGTGGTCGTCGAGGATCGAGACACCACCGGGGGCGACGAGTTGGTGTTCGGCCACGACCACCCCGGTCGCGGGGTCGAGCAAGACGATCGCGCCGTGGTCGACGACCACGGTCACCGTGGTGCCGATCAACCGCATCGGCACCGAGTAGCGGGCCGACCCGTACCGGATACAGGACAGTCGGTCGACTTTGCGCAGCACCGAGGGTGCCCCGATCTGCAACCGAAGGGACGGGAGCGGTTGCAGCAGTTCACGTTCGACGATCAGGCGTTCGTCGGGGATGGCGCAGATCTCTGAATGGGTCGCGGCGTTGACTTCCGCGCACCACACTTTGGCTGCGGCGTTGGCATCGCGCAGAGTAATCGGTTGCCCGGTGACGGCGGCCTCGGTCAACAGCGGTACGGCCAGATCGTCCTGGGCGTAGCCGCACAGGTTCTCCACGATCCCCTTGGACTGCGGGTCGCTGGCGTGACAGAAATCCGGGGCGAACCCGTATTCTCTGAACTCAACGTCTGTGCTGCCCAGCGTCGCCGACATGTGCTCAGGAATCGGTTGTGACCGT
>NZ_LKTM01000077.1 GCF_001417955.2 Mycobacterium gordonae
ACCCCGGGCCCTCGGGCGGGGCGGGTGGCAACGGCGGGGCCGGTGGCAACAGCGGCCCCGGTGGGGTCAACGGCAGCGGCGGCGACAGCGGCAGCGGCGGAAAAGGTGGCACCGGCGGGGCCGGTGGAACCGCCGTCACCCTGGGCAAGAGCGGCGGGGCCGGCGGCATGGGCGGTACCGGAGGCGACGCCGGCACCGCCGGCCTCGCGGGGTCCGGAGGTGCCGGGGGCAGCGCCGGCACATCCGGCAACGGTGGCAACGGCGGGCTTGGCGGGAACGGCGGCAACGGCGCCGCTGGAAAAGACGGCGCGGGCGTCCAAATCAACGGCAGTACCGCCGGCGCCGGCGGGGACGGCGGACAGGGCGGAACCGGTGGCAAGGCCAACGCCGGTGGCACCAACGGAAGCGGCGGCCAAGGCGGCAACGGCGGACTCGGCGGCGTGGGCGGTGCCGGCCTTTCCGACTCCGGCAACGCCGGCGGCAACGGCGGCAACGGCGGCAAGGGCGGCGCCGGCGGCGGCGCCGGGAAAGCCGGTCTGGCCGGTGGCGGCGCCGGCGCCCCGGGAACCGTCGGGACGGCAGGCACCGGCGGCAACGGCGGCAAAGGCGGCAACGCCGGAACCGCCGCCGACGGCGTCGACAACTTCAGCCTCAGCAACAGCGAACCCGGAGGCAATGGCGGTGCCGGCGGCAACGGTGGCCAAGGCGGCCAGGGCGGCGCCGCCAATGGCGGAACCGCCGGCAGCGGCGGGCAGGGCGGCAACGGAGCCAACGGCGGCAACGGCGGGGACGGCGCAAAAGGTCCCACCTACGATCCTGGCACCGGGGCCGGAGCCAACGGCGGCAACGGCGGAGACGGCGGAAACGGCGGTGCCGGTGGCAACGCGGGCCTAGGCGGAGAAGCCGGCAGCGGCCCCGGCGGCACTAAGGGCCTGAGCGGCATCGCCGGCGCCGGCGGCTTTGGCGGCAACGGCGGCAACGCCGGAAACGGCGCCAAGGGTGATTTCGCAATCGGAGGGGACGGTTATGCCGGCGGCTTCGGCGGCAACGGCGGCAAGGGCGGCAGCGGCGGAAACGGCGGAAACGGCTTCGGCGGCATCGGTGGCGGCAACGCCGGCGGCGGCGGTGACGGCGGCAACGCTGGATCCGGTGGCGGCGGCGGCACACCCGGTCTCGGAGGTAACGGGGGACCCGCGGGCAACGGCGGCAACGGCGGCGCCGGCGGCAACGGCGGCACCGGCGGACTCGGCGGGGGCAAGGGCGGGAACGGCGGCAGTGGCGGCAATGGCAACTCCGGCGGGTTGGGCGGTTCGGGGAGCGGCTTCGCCGGCCAGAACGGCGGCCCCGGCGGCAACGGCGGTACTGGCGGCAACGGTGGCACCGGCGGCAACGGTTACGGCGCTATAGCCGGCACCGGCGGCAAAGCCGGCAACGGAGGCGCAGGAGGCACCGGCGGCGCCGGCGCCGACGCAGTATCGGGGAGCGCCGACGACGGCGGAAAGGGGGGCAACGGCGGCAACGGCGGCGTCGGCGGCAGCGGAGGCAGTGCGTTCAATGCCACGGGCACGGCCGTCGCCCTGACCGGCGGCGGCAACGCCGGTAGCGGCGGTGACGGCGGCGTCGGTGGCAACGGCGGCAACGGCGGCGAATCCACTTTCGCATCGGGAGGCGACGGCGGTGCCGCCGGCACTGGCGGGAGCGGGGGCAACGGCGGCAATGGCGGCTCGGGCGGCGGCAAAGGCGGCAGAGGCGGCGACGGCGCCGACGGCGGCAACGGCGGCAACGGCAATGGCACCAGCAGCAACAACGGCGGCAACGGCGGCACCGGTGGCGGCGGCGGCAACGGCGGCAACGGCGGCGTCGGCAACGGGGCCAAGTCCGGCGCCGGCGGCTCCGCGGGCAACGGCGGCACCGGCGGTAACGGCGGCAATGCCTCGTACGCCCTCACGGGCAGCGGCTGGACGGGCGGCAACGGCGCTGTCGGTGGGAGCGGCGGTACGGGCGGGAACGGCGGCAACAACATCAGCTTTCCCGGCGGCAGTGGCGATGCGGGCAACGGCGGTGACGGTGGCCTTGGCGGTAGCGGCGGCAACGGCGGCACAACCGGCGTCGGCGGCAACGGCGGTCAAGGTGGCAACGCCGCCGCGGGTGGCAGTGGCGGCAACGGCGGCGACGCGGGCCTTGGCCTCGGCGGTGGTGCAGGCGGCAAAGGCGGCAACGGCGCCAACGGGGGCAATGCCGGCAACGGCGGCAGCGGCGATGGCGACCTCGGAGTCGGCCAGAAGGGCGGCAACGGCGGCACCGGCGGGAACGGCGGCAATGCGGGCAGCGGCGGCAAGGGCAACGGCGCGGCCGGTGGCAACGCCGGCACCGCCGGCAATGGCGGCAACGGCGGCAACGGCAACAAGGCCAGCCAGGCTTCCGGAGGCTACGACGGCGGCAATGGGGGAAGCGCAGGCAACGGCGGCAACGGCGGTAACGGCGGCGCCTCGAACGGTGGCGCCGGCGGAACGCCGAGCGCCGGTGGGACGGGCGGGACCGGCGGCAGCGGTGGGTTCGGCGGAGTAAGCATCACGATCAATACCTACAACGGCAACGGCGGAACTGGCGGCTCTGGCGGCTCCGGCGGCACCGGCGGCAGCGGAACCGTACCGGGCATATTCGGCGCCAAAGGCGGCAACGGCGGCACAGGTGGTGCCGGCGGCAACGGCCAGAACACTTACGGCAGCTCCGACTACTACGGCACCGGCGGTAACGGCGGCGGCGGCGGCAGCGGCGGCAAGGGCGGCAACTCCGGCAACGGCGGCCTAGGAAGCAATGGCTCCTCGGGAGGCGGCGGGGGCGGCCCGACCGGCGGAAACACAAACCCGATTGGCGGCAGCGGCGGCGGCGGCGGCACCGGCGGCAACGGCGGCACCTAAAACCTCGGCCTACAACACCCGCCGGCCTTGTGCCGCAAGCGTGTCGAGTGGGTTTAACGGATAGCGGCTGCAGACCGGGTGGAGATTGAGGGGTAGCGGCTGCTCCGCGGAGCTTCGAAACCAGCGCTGAGCCCTGGCCACCAGAACACTCGAAGGTGCTTTGCTAGCGCGCTAACCGCGTCCGTCCCCGGCTCGCGAATTGCACGCGATGGCCGTCGACGGCAATTGGGTATTTCGGCCTCTGCCGCACGCGCGGCTGGTCCGACAGCATCAGATCACTAGCGGGCTGGCAAATGTCGGCCATCTGTGTTTGTCGCGCCGAGGTGAGGGGTTAGAACGATGTCATTTGTGAACGTGGCACCGGAGCTGCTGGGTGCGGCCGCAGGGGATTTAGCCAGGATCGGGTCGGCGTTTCAAGCTGCCCGGTCGGCGGTGTCGGGCTCGACGACGGCGGTATTGGCGGCGGGTGCCGATGAGGTTTCGGCAGCGGTCTCTGCGTTGTTCGAAGCCCACGGCCAGCAATTTCAGACTCTCAGCGCGCAGGCGGCGCTGTTTCACGAGCAATTCGTCCAGGCGATGACGTCGGGAGCGGGGGCGTATGCGACCTCCGAGACGGCCAATGCAGCAGCGGCGGCGGCGGACCCGCTGACATCCCTGGTCGGTCAAATCCAGAGCACGGGGCTATTCAATTACGACCCGGTCAAGCTGCTGACGGGTCGCCCGCTGCTGGGCAACGGAGCCGATGGGGCGCCAGGGACCGGGCAGAACGGCGGCGACGGCGGATGGCTGGTCGGCAACGGCGGCAACGGGGGGTCCGGCGCGCTCGGGAAAGCCGGCGGGGCCGGCGGATCGGCGGGCTTATGGGGCCACGGCGGTGCCGGCGGTGCGGGTGGCGCCGGTGGGTACGGCGGAACGCTGCCTTCCGGCCTCGTGATCGGGGCCGGTGCGGATGGCGGGCATGGCGGAGCCGGCGGCCACGGCGGGTCCGGCGGCGCTAACCAAGCACTGCTCGGCGGGGTTGGCGGGGCAGGTGGCATCGGCGGCAACGGTGGCCAGGGCGGCAACGGCGGCACCGGCGCAGACGGCGTCAACAACCTACCCACCCTGGCCGGGGGCAGCGGGGGTGTCGGTGGCGATGGCGGTGATGCCGGTGCTGGTGGGGCCGGCGGCGTCGCGAACGGATCCGTCGGCGGGTTCCTTCAAGGGTTCCTCGGACAGGCCGGCGCCGGTGGCGCGGGCGGGACGGGCGGCGGCGGAGGTACTGGCGGGACCGGCGGCGCCGCCGACGGCGCGATCGCCAAGGGTTACGCCGGCCAGGGTGGCCACGGCGGCAACGGCGGCGTAGGTGGGGCCGGCGGCAACACCAGCGGCAGCGGCGTCAACGGCGCCGGCGGAGGCGGGGGTCAGGGTGGCACCGGCGGTCACGGCGGTTCCGGCCAGACCGACGCAGCCGGCAGTAACGCGGTCTTCGCCGGCGGCGGGGGTGGTGGCGGCGCCGGCGGGAGTGGCGGCCACGCCGGCAGCGGCGGCGCCTACGCCGGCGGCGACGGCACCGGCGGCACCGGCGGCACCGGTGGCACCGGCGGCACCGGTGGCACCGGGGGTGCCGGGGGTGTGGGCGGTGCCGGCGGGGCCCACTTATCGCCGTTCGGCCAGGACGGTGCCCTCGGTCAGACCGGCGACGGCGGCCGCGGCGGCAACGGCGGCAGCGGCACCATCAACGGTGGAGCCGGGGGCCTCGGCGGAGATGGGGGAGTCGGCGCGACGGGCGGCCGCGGGGGCGACGGCGGCAGTGTCACCGTCCAAACCAGCGGCATCAACAACACAAGCGTCGCGGGCGGTAAGGGCGGTCACGGCGGCATCGGCACCGCGGGCGCCGGCGGTGCGGGTGGCAACGGTGGCAGTGCCTACATCTGGGCCGGCGGAGGCACCGGAAACGCCGTCGGCGGTCAGGGCGGTGACGGCGGCACCGGTAGCACCGTGGGCGGAGCCGGCGGTGACGGGGGACCCGGCTCACTCATGGGATACAACTACGGCCCAGGCGGGGGCAGCGGCTATGCCATCGGCGGTGGCGGTGGTACCGGTGGAACCGGGCCGACCGGTGGCCATGGCGGTGACGCCGCCTACGCCTTGAACTGGGGAAGCGGCACCGCCACCGGCGGCAACGGTGGTTACGGCGGCACCGGCAACCCCGGTCACGGCGGTAGCGGCGGTGACGGCGGCGACGCCGAGGCGACCACCCTGGCCAAAGCTTCCGCAGGCTTTGGCGGTCTGCCCGGTACCGGGGGAGGCGGCTCAGCCGGCAAGGCCGGAACGGCCAGCCAGCTCTAGGAGCGCGAGGCCCGCTGACAGGCCGCTTCAGCCGCTGTGCGGCCGGTCGCGCCGAAAGCCGAACTCAGTTGCCGGCGACGGCCTGCACCAGCATGGTCGCAGATGGGCTCGACAACACCCAGTTACCGTTCTGGTTGACGAACATGAGGGGCTTCGTGACCGGTGCCGGGAGCTTCGGCCCCGAGACGGCCACGTCGGACATGACCGTGGCCGGGCCGTTCTGCTGAATGTTGGAGACGGCAAACGACAACGGAAGCTGCCCGTTCCGGTAAGCCACTCTCAGTTCGTGATCCATCTCATGGCCCTCGCCCGACCCGATACCGCCTTCGACCAGACCGTCTTTGGTCCGGTATGACACGCCCGGATTGGAAAGGTTATTGAGGATGCCGGTCAACTGATCGGGGGTCGGCAGGTTCAGCGTCGACGCGGGTTGCGGGTCCTGCGGTAGCGGCGCGCCGGTTGAAACCAGCTGCACCTGAGGCAGATTCGAAGGCGCGATGCCGGATGCGCCGGATGCCAGCCCCGCGGCGCCACCGCCAACGACGGCCAGTGCAGCCGCGCTGACAGCAATGGACTTGATGGATTTCACGGTTCCCCCAATTTGGGCATGAGCGTGCGGGACCGTTTCCCGCATCTGAATGCCGGCAATTTCTGCTGGCCACATCGTGCATCAATAGGAGGGCTCAAAACCGTTCTGCAGCAACCGGTATCGATCTGTTAGCCAACTGTAGTGAACCGAATCGCCGCAATTGGGCCGTGCGCCGACACTCAGGGCTGACCGGCGCCCCCGTCGTTGCTGTTGGCAACCGCGCCGTGCCCGCCGGAGCCGCCGGCGCCGGTGGTGCCGGCGTCACCCCCGGCGTTGACGAAAGCACCACCGTTGGCGCCGAGGCCGCCCGTCCCTCCGCCGGCACCGTCTGTGCCGGTGCCACCGGCGTAGCTGTTGGGAGGGATAACGACGCCGCC
>NZ_LKTM01000078.1 GCF_001417955.2 Mycobacterium gordonae
GATCAACCCACCAGCCCAGGAGGCCGACACGACCGCCGCTTAACACCCGATGGACTCATCCGCCTTGACAAGTTCCGTGGCGGCGGCGGTGCAGGGTGCGGCCGAGTTGGGCCAATTCCTCCAACTGTTCGGGGACACCACGGCGCAGCGTGGTGATGATCGCGGTCATCATGGCCTTGCCGCGACGCCGGTCGGGATGGGCGTAGGCGGCGATCATCTTCTGGTAGAACCCCCAACAGATCTCGACTCCTATGTGGTTCTCGTCGGCGAAAACCGTTTCCAGCCGGACCTTTTGGCGAGTGCTGAGCAGCGGGTAGCGCGTTCGCAACGTGCGGCGGGCGCCGTAGAGCGGGTCACCGGTGCGGCCACGATGCCCGCACGTCTGCTGCTGGACGCGCTGGCGGCACAAGTCCAATTTCAGGCCCGCCAGCGCGACGACATGGAACGGATCCATCACCGAGGTAGCTTCGGGAATCTGCTCGGTGGTCGCAGTCTTGTAGCCGCCGAACCCGTCCATGGCGACGACCTCGATGCAGTCTCGAAACACTGAGCTACGGTCGGCCAGCCAGGTCTTGAGCGCGACTGCCGAACGCCCGGGGACCAGGTCGAGCAGCCGAGCCCGGCCGGTGCCCTCAAGGACCGCGGTGAGGTCGACGATGACGGTGACATAGCCGTCCTCACCGGTCCGCCGGACATGCGACCAGCGATGTTCGTCCACGCCGATCACCCGGACCCCGTCGAGCCGGCCGGTGTCGGCAGCCACGATCATCTGGGTAGCGTCGACGGCGATGGTGTTGACGGTGTCCCACGACAGCCCCAGTTCCCGCGCCACGGCGGCGACGGTGGCCCGGTCGATCATCAGCCGGCGACAGATGTAGCGGGCACAGCGCCGAGTGGTCGACCATCCGCGCCGAGCGAGGCGATCGGTGTTGTGGGCGAACACTTCTCGGTCGCAGTCGGGGGCCACGCAGCGGTAGCGCGGTACACGAACGTGCAGTCGTAGCGGATGCCCGACCACCGGCACATCGGTGACCCGGCGGATCACGGTGTCGCGGTAGATCCCGTCGACACCACACCCGGGGCAGTGCCGTCGGCCGTCATCGACCAGGTTGCAAAACACCACCGTGGCATCGCCGTCGACGGCGGCGTCGGTGATCGTCACCCCGAGTTCGACGGTACGCATGATCGTGTCGGCGACAACAGCGGCAGGCAACGACGTAGAGTCAGTCACAGGGCTCCCCGGTGGCAGGTCTGCAATGGTGTGAGAACCTGCATCCTCTGCCTACCGGGGCCCGTTTCAGCTCACCGACACGACCTGCAATCGCGGCCATCCGCCACGCTCACCTGCACTCCATTTCCGGAAGAGCCGGATTACCTCCAGCTGGCGATAGCCCGCGCGCGCATCGAGATCCCACCCAACGTCTTAGGCTGGGCCCTCGATTCAGTTACTCCAATGCTCCGAGCATGGACGGCACTGCTGACCCGACGCGAGGTGACCGACGCTCAGGCCTGGACGCTGCTATGGCGGGACGGCAGGCTGGAGAGATCCGCCGAGAAAGTGCCTCAGGGAGAGGCGGGCTATTACGTCTGCAACGCATCATCGGACAGGCTGGCCGGGCATGTCGCTTCGTACTTGGCGCGACCCGACGTCCCACCAGGCGCTATCGCACGGATACGTGAACACTTCGACGGGACCGTCCTTGCCCGACTGGATCTCTTACGCGCCGTGACACGCCGCGATGGCAGCGACACCGTCTCCCATGAGTTGGCAGCAGAACCACCTGTCAACTCTTCCCGCGGCCACCAACTGGGCCCACGTGAGCTTGCGCTCGTCGAACGGTATCGAAACGATGCGCGCACCGAGGCCCGCGAGAGAGCCCAAAGCATCGCGGCGCAGACATCGGCAATTCTCTCGGAAGACGACCTAATTGGTCGCGTGGAATATGCACGCCGCCATGGTGTGCGGGGCTTCGAGGGCCTCGAAGCGTGTCTCTTCGGCCGCGGAACGATAGCCCCGCTGCCCGAGTCCGCCGATGCGGCCAGCGCCAAATGGCTCGAGGAAATCGCGGCCAGCGAGCTGGTCTACTCGACCGACTCGTTCCGCCTCGGCCCAAGCTTGTCTGCACTTCGCCCCATTGTCCGTATGCATCGAGATCCCTCCGACCGGTCTGCCCAAAGGTGGGGGCCCCGCCGGATCCGAGACTTCGGTCCAGCCGGGACTGTCCCTCTGACGTTCTCTCTCCCGTCCGAGGAAGGAGAGTTCGTCATCCGCAAACTGGGCAATGACGTACGCCGCTACGAGAAACTCGCCGACCTAATTGAGGAACGGCCGAACGTCCCTTTAGGTCGCCTATGCCATACCACAGGAGGCAGAGCACCAGCTTGAAGACCTCATGGCTCAGCAGCGCAAGGTGAAGGTGAAAATAACGAGTGGGCGGGCCAGTCCTACCGCATGAAAGACACCCAACACCGAAAGGAGACCACCCTGAGGGGGACCCGGTTGGTGGTTCCCCGGAATCGACCGCCTTGCTGTACTCGCTGCTGTACGGCGGTCTACGTGTTGCGGATCTGCAGCTTGTTCCGGTACCGGCAACCCAACGACGCCGATTTAGCTGAGTCCAACGTCCTGGGAAAACTGCGCCCCATTAGCGTGGCCAGCAAAGTCGTGGAGCCCAGCACCAGGTGCGCCCGGGGCGCGCGTCGGCACTCCGCTGGCCGCGATGCCCAGACATCTAGTTTGCTCGATGCCGAGGTGTCCGCAACGTGCAGGCCGCGTGGGATACGGCGGATTCGAATACTGCGGGTTACCAGTAAAGTCCGTCATGATTTCTAACATGTTGCACCGTAATGTATTTCGACACTAACTCCCGTGCCGATAACCCGCGCAGTATGTATTGCGCTCGTATGGAGCGCTTTTGGCCTCAGTCGATTGGAGCGAGTGCAAAACGATCGGTTCATCAGATGAACCAGCCTGAGCGCTCTGGCTCCAAATGGCGTGTTCGCTTGCTCAGTATCAAATTGCGCTACTCCCCCGCCGGGGGACCGGGTCTGTGGAGTGCGCAACGGCAGCGGGCGGCTTCGACACGTTTAAGAACCGAGCTTCGCCGGAGCCTCGCCGGGAGTCCCATCATGGAGTGCGCCCGGCGGCGCCTTGCGTTGAAGAACCCGCGGGAGCTCGTCGGCGGCCGAACTGGGTCCCGGCCGCGCGGAGGCATCGCTATTCGCATCCGGTCGCGAGCGCGCCGCCGTCGAGGCCGGTCATGATGGAGACGCGCGTCTCGTCGCCGTAGGCACCCTTATAGACGGCGATCGAGAGCCCGTTGTCCTGCGACCCCCACAGCCACCTCGTTTCGTTTGTCTTGGTGATCGTCTTGCACCAAGACATACCGTCGTAGGTTCGTGAGATTGGCAGCTGAGGCGCCAGATACGACTGCACGCCAGACACTGACTGAGACAATCTCCACATTTCCCAGCCGTGTCCGCTGTCACCGGCAAGGAGTTCTGCGCCTGCTGGCAGTGTCAGTTGCTTGACGACTTGCGAGCGCGGACCTTGGAGCGTTGTGGCCGCTGGCGCCTCTGTGCGCGACGAGCTAGACGACGGGGACGTTTGCACACTACAGCTTACTAGCAGAAATGTAGCTGCAAGAGCAGTGGCGGATACCGAGCGTCTCACGAGGAACACGGTAGCCGTACACAGAAGGCTTTTCGATCACTCTTCCGGCAACACGCCTGGTCGTGCACTGACCCGGGCACAGGCCCCTAGAAGCAGGCGGAGGTCCTGGCCGACATCGACCTCGCAGGCGTTCAATGGTGCTGCTATCTCGGGGTCAGCACTTGAGGTCAGGCGGATAGCGCCAGATGAGTTCGCCTTCGTCGGTGATCACGGTATGCCCGTTATTGCGGATGATCAGGTCATCATCCTCGATGGTGCGGGTCCGGTAAACGAAACCGGGCCGTTCGTCGATCCCGTCAGGGGCGGTGATGTTGGGGTCGTATTCGACAACCCAGTCGTGCTCACGCAGTTGAGCGTGGAACTCGTGCACCGCGGCGACGTCGTCGACGGGCATGTCCCGGCCTCCGGTCGCCATGTAGTCGCCGTGTAGGCGCATCAAGAGGTAGACGGGGTGGTCCTGCAGATCGACAGGAACGTCCCACGGAAAGTGCAGTCGGACGATCTCGCGGGGTGTGGGCACGGTGCGACGCCTTCCTCAATGCTCAGCGGACCGGCCAGGCGGCCGATGGTCCACGCTACGGCGTGCTACCCCGAACCCCCGACAGATGGTCCTCGCCAGCGTTGACCGTCCAGCGAGGACGACCCGCGGGAATACGTCGACGGCCGAACCGGCTTCCGGCCGCGCGGCGGCATCGCTATTCGCATCCGGTCGCGAGCGCGCCGCCGTCGAGGCCGGTCAATATGGAGACGCGCGTCTCGTCGCCGTAGGCACCCTTTTGACGGCGATCGGCTGGCCGAGAAGTCGACGCCAGCGGCTCTATTGGCTGAGCATCTACCGCCATCTCCGGAACCCGGACGTACCGTGCGCGGCGATAGGATCCCGAGATGACGCTCGGGGTGGGCGATGTATTCGCTGGCTACACGATTATCAGACTGTTAGGCGCTGGCGGCATGGGCGACGTCTACTTGGCGCAACACCCGCGACTACCACGCCGGGAAGCCCTGAAGATCCTGCGGCACGACGTCTCGGCCGACGAAACCTTCCGGCAGCGATTCATCCGCGAAGCCGACTCCATTGCTGACCTAGAGCACCCGAACATCGTCACCATCCATGACCGGGGCGAGGATGACGATCGGCTGTGGCTGGCCACCCAGTATGTGGATGGCACTGATGCAGCCAAGCGGTTGCGGGACAGCTGTCCCGCAGGGATGCCCGTTAAAGAAGCCCTGACCGTCATCACGGCTATCGCCGAGGCCCTTGACTACGCCCATGATCGTGGCTTGCTCCACCGAGACGTGAAACCGGCCAACATCCTGCTCGCACAACCCGACCGGGATGGCAACCGACGGGCATACCTCGCCGACTTCGGAATTGCCCGCCCTCTCGATGACCCCGCCGGCTTAACCTCGACCAATTTCACCTTGGGAACCTTCTCCTACGCCGCCCCCGAACAACTCATGGGCAAAGCCCTCGATGGGCGCGCCGACCAATACGCTTTGGCTGCAACCGCTTACCACTTCCTCACTGGCATGCCTCTGTTCCCCCATTCCAACCAAATTGCCGTCATCAGCCAACATCTCACCGAACCCGCCCCGGCGCCCTCGTCGATTTATGCCGAACTCGCATGCTTCGATGCCGCGTTCGCACGGGCACTCGCCAAGGGTCCTGAAAATCGATTTCCGTCCTGCCGGGACTTCGCCCAAGCACTCAGCGAGGGGTTAACAAAGACCGACAACGAGTTTTCGCCCACCGCGACAACCCAGCAGGCCCATATTCGGGTCACTGCACCGGCAACCGAGGAAACATGGCGCCGTCCCCACCGCCGTGGCCTGCTCATGGCAGCGGTCTTGGTGGTCCTGGTCGCCGGCGGGCTTTTCTTTCGGCCCTGGGCCCGCCACAGTGGGCCAGCGATCTCAACGCCTAGTACAGATGCACGGCGTACCACGGACTCCGCGAACCCGACCCCGCACGTCATTGCCCCTGAGCCGTCGAGTGCTCCGCCGCCGGCACCGGTTACTAGTAACGCCTTGCCTCCATCCCCAACCCCGTCGACGGCGCCGCGGCCGACGTACCCGCCTGCAGGACAACTCGGTTCGGCATGTCCACCCCCCGGAGGCACCATTGGCACCGGCCCGGACGGCGCGATCTATTACTGCGAAAGAATCGAGGGCACGGACGGCTATGAGTGGACATTGACACCCGGCCTCATCCCAAATCCGGCTTTGCATCAGCCCCTGAACATCCCCGCTGGCAGCTCCTGCATGGTGCCGGGCCTAACGGCAGACACCACGAATGGAACCCTATATTGCAAACTGTCGCCCTACGGCCAGTGGCTGTGGCTGCCTGGCCCCTAGAAGCAATTGACAGGGCTGCTCTGAGCCGCATTGAGCGCCTGGCGCGACGCTGGCGCTCGCAGGACCCCGACCATGCGGCGAACAGGTGCAGGTTGCGTCCAGCAGGGTGGTGTACGAGCCGGGCCTGATCGGGATGTCCGGCGTGTCGTAGCCGAATGAATGAAGGT
>NZ_LKTM01000079.1 GCF_001417955.2 Mycobacterium gordonae
TGCGTACGGGTTGCTGCCCAGGCTGCCGAGGCCACCGTTGGTCACCTCCGGACACGCAACGGTGACCACGAAGTAGATCTGGTGGTGGTGCGTGACGACGGCCGGGTTCTTGCCATCGAGGTGAAACTGGCTGCAACAGTCGACGATCGAGACACCGCGCATCTGCGCTGGCTGGCCGAGCACCTGCGCGCGGACTTGCTCGACGCGATCATCATCAATACCGGACCCAATGCCTACCGATGCCCCGACGGCATCGGCGTGGTCCCCCTTGCGCTGCTGGGTCCGTGATGGTGCGGAACCTGCCGTTAATGGAGACGGTGCGCTGTGTTGACGCCGTCAACACGCCGAACCGAAAACCGCAGGTGACGAACGGCCCTGAAATTGATCGAGAACGGCCAAAAGCCCAGGTAGAGGCGTTGACGAAGACCGAATCCAGGGGTTCGAGTCCCCTTAGCTCCACCCACAGAAACCCGAAGTCAGATGGCTTCGGGTTTTTTGCTGCAGCGAAATTCGTGAGTTAGCCCTCCAAGCCGCTCCCCGCAACCCGTCGGGTTACGCTCAGATCGACCGATCACCCAGCGCAGGATCTACCGAAAGCCATGATGTCCGAGGAACAGACGAAAGACGTCCCGCCGGATCGCCTCTCCATTGATCCGCGCAGCCCGTTCTACAGCGAAGAGGCCCTGAGCCGCGACGTAGGCATTCGCTTCAACGGCGTCGAGAAAACCAACGTCCACGAATACGACGTTGCCGAGGGTTGGGTGCGTGTTGAAGTCCCCACAGCCAAAGATCGCCGCGGAAATCCCATGGTCATCAAGCTGAGCGGTACGGTCGAACCGTATTTCCGCCCGGCGGAATAGCGCTACCGGCCCATCCTGGCGACCACGACGTGCCGTGGAGTGAAGCTCACGCCGCGTCCGGTCTGAACCTCCTCGGCGGGCGTGCTGCCGTCCCACGTCAGAGCTGCCTCCCCGGACAGCTGAAGTGTTGTCCCGGTGTCGAAGTCGATGAACAGCAGAGCGGCGCTGGGGTCGACGGCGATGTTGCCGAGACTGTTGAAGAGGTTGTTGCCGGCATAGTCGGGAAACCACAGCCGATCGTGCACGGCGGTCACGAAACCTGTTGGGCCACCGCGGTGGGAGGAGTCGGCCCCCGCCGTCGGGTGCGACGTGCCCAAAAAGAACGTGTCAGCGCGTTGGATGAGCAGACGGTCCTGTGCACGTAGGGTGGACCCGGCGAAGATCGGAGTCCGTTGCGGCACAAGCGAATTAAAAGGGGTGGGGAGATTGCGCATCGTGATGTACTTCGGACAGTTGCCGAATGACTGGTCGACCTCGAGATCGAATCCCCCAGAGGGGCTGGCGCTCACCACGCCGTTGATCCGCCAACGACGCCGGGTGGCAAAGTCGATGACGATCATGCCGGCAAGCTGACCGCTGGGCATGTTGCTCAGCGGGTCCGCCGCGGGAAGGCGGCTGTCGACGTGCAGCGTGCCCGAGTCGAGCGCCGACAGAAAGCCCGGCTCTCCGAACAGTGGTGAGCTCCACAGTGTGCCTCCGGGGTCGCGGGCGGTCACGACCGCCAGCCGCACAGCACCCAGGAAATCCGCTGTTCCCGAACGGAGTTGGCCGCGACCCACCATCGCGGAAAGCCGTCCGGCCTGACTGCTCACACCGGCCTGCGTCTGAACGGCGAGCTCGCCGCTGTGGAATCCCACAGCGGCGCGCCGGCTTTCGTTCGTCCTCACAACGGATGCCGACCCGCGAAGGCGACTACTCGCTGAGTCGGCGTTGCCGTCAAACCTGTTGCGACGGCTGGGCCGAAGAGGTTCTGCGGCCGCAGGGCCGGGACCAGTTGGGACCCGACGGATTCCGCCAATCCCGCTTCGTCGGCGTCGAACTCGACGGGCACATCGACGGCGACCGCGAGATCCCAGCTGTGCACCAGGGTGGAGTAGGTGATGATCCCGATGGCCTGCTCGGCGGGCATCTCGCCAAGTACGGTCGCGACCGGAGACTGCCAGTCGGTGATGGTCGACCACGCCCGATGAGACCGCGCGATCGAGCGCTCGACGACCGCGAGCGGGGCCGCGCCGAGGATGTCGGAACCGCTGAAGAGTTCTTCCTCGGTGGGGCCGCCCTGTCCGTCGATGGCGGTGGCGAAGGCGTCGATCGACGCGACGGTGTGGCTGAGCAGGGACCGGACATTCCACCCCGTGCACGGGCTGGGGCGGTTCAGATCGGCGGTTTCGAGACCAGCGGTCAGGCCGGCGAGGCGGCGATCGGCACGCTGGAGGAGGTCGAGTGCGGTCACTGGGGATATCCTAACGTTAACGAAAATAGCTTGACGTTAGTCATCATGGGCTGTCGGTCTAACGGTGTCAAGTTTTTGTTATCGTTAGGACATGGATCCCGAGTTGCGGCTCAAGCGCGCCCAAGCGGCCGGCTACTTTGTCGCGGGGGAGCCGCTGGCGGTGGACCTGGCGGACACGATCATCACGGTCCATGACCCACCCACCGACCTTCTGCCTGATGAGGCCGCCTGCCGAGGGTGGTGGGACCTGCAACGGGATCGCCTGCCTGAGGTCGCACCGCCGCCACCCCTGGCGCCAACGATCGAGTTGCGCCGTGCCGTCAGGGACATTCTCGACGCACATCTGACGGGGGCCGCACCGAGGGTGGACACAGTCGAACTCGTTAACGATGTCGCCTCCCGGGCCGCCGCGACGCGACGGTTGGCGCGGTCACCCTCGGGATGGAGCGCCCTCACCCGATGGCGGGCCGCCACCGACCAGCCCTACGACATCGCACTTGCGGTGGTCGCCGACAGCCTCATCGACCTGCTGGTGGGGCCCGCGCGCGGCCGCCTGCGCCGATGCCAGAACCCGGCCTGCAGCATGCTTTTCGTGGCCTCCGATGCCCGCCGGAAGTTCTGCACCCAGAACATCTGCGCCAACCGGACTCGAGTGGCGCGGCACTATCGCCGCCACCGCCCCGACTGAGGTAGGAGTCATCCCGGGCCGTCGGGACCGCTCAGTTTGCCGATGGTTTGAATCTCGCTGTCCCGGTAAGGCTTTCCATCCGGTTGGAGCAGGTCCTGAAACCAGGTCTCGGGATCCGTCTTGTACGGATGATCCCATGAGTCCCAGGGCAGGTAGGTCTGGGTCTTCCCGGCGACGAGACCCCAATTGATCGCACCTACGTTGTAGCGCTTGGCAATTGGCAATATTCCCTCGACGGTGCTGCCGACCGTCCGGGCCAGGTACTCGGTGCAGATCATTGGCCGCCCCAGCGGGGAGAGTTCGGCGATCCGAGCCTCAAATGCCGCTGGTCGGTCATAGCTGTGAAATGTGATCACATCGGAATTGTCCAGTTGTATGTTGGCAATTGTGCTGCGGCGGTTAGGGCTTCCCCACTCGCCTTGCCATACTCCACTCGTCAATGGCTGAATCGGATCCACCGAACGTGCCCAATCGAACGCCAGTGAGAGCAGGTCGGCGACCCGCTCCACCTTGTCCTTCCGCTCGACCTTGCGGTACGCACGCGCTGGATTGTCGGGCTCATTCCACAGATCCCAAGCCAAAATGCGATCGTCGGAGCGGAATTGCTTCAACACTCCCGTGACGTAGTCGTGCAGCGTGCGGCGGTAGTCCAGATTGTCGAGGTGTTCAGCCCCCGGGCTTTGCACCCAGCCGGAGTTGTGCACGCCGGGCGTCGGCGCCCGCTGCGGACCCGGCTTCGGAAACGGATCCCAACACGAGTCGAAGAAGACGAATATCGGCTTGATGCGATGATTCGCCGCGATGGTGACAAACTCCGCCAGACGCATCCGGAAGCTCCAGGGATTCTGGGCCCAGAGCTGATCGTGCAGGAATACCCGCACCGTGTTGAGCTTGTGCTGCTGGGCCCAGCCGAGTTCGACATCGATGCGGTGCGGGTCGAAGGTGTCGGCCTGAAACATCTCGAGTTGGTTGATGGCGTTCGAGGTGATGTAGTTGGCGCCGACGGGCCAGGCTTGCGCTTGATACCAACGGTTGGCTCGGTCAGCCGACCACCGGCTCTGCTGTGCGGCGGCGCGCGGCACGTGCGTCAGCGCAGACCCTGCCCCCAGCAGCACCGGTAACTTCAGCACAGTTCGACGCCGCACCTATTGACGATAGTTCCCCGACTGAGGTCATTGCGCGTCTTTGATCGATTTGCAACCGTTTGAGTTGCGCTGGCAGCGACGGGGTTACGGCGCCGATGCTTCCAGATCACTCACCCGAGCGCCCGGGCGCCTCCGGCAGCCCGGGTTCGGGTGATCGCCGGGCCCGCGAAGCCGGCGTCAGACGCTGCCCGGCGCACCGCCTCGCCGACCCTATCCGCGAGGTCGATCGGCACTAAGGCGATCACACAGCCCCCGAAGCCGCCGCCGGTCATCCGGGCACCCAGAGCCCCGGCATCGATGGCGGCATCGACGATCAGGTCGATGTGCGCGGTGGTGATTTCGAAATCGTCGCGCATCGAGGCGTGCGAGGCGCTCATGATCCGACCGGCTTGAGTGAAATCCGAATCACCTAGCGCAGCAACGAAGTCAAGCACCCGGCGGTTCTCGGTCAGCACATGACGGGCACGACGGGCGGCGACCGGGTCGGTCACCGCGGCCAAGGCCGACGGGCCGCGGTCTTGAACGTCGCGCAGTGATGACGCCTCCAGATCGGCAGCCGCCTTCTCGCAGGATGCGCGTCGGGCGGCATACTCCCCGCCGGCATGACGGTGGCGTGTGCGGGAGTCGATCAGCAACAGCGCGACGCCGGCAGTGTCGGGGTCGAATGCGACCGGTGTGACGGTGAGGCTGCGAAAATCGATCAGCAGCGCCGTGGCCGGTTCACCGAACAGCGATGCCAGCTGGTCAAGCAAACCCGTTGGCGCGCCGACATAGTCGTTTTCCGCCCGCTGCGCAAGGCGTGCCTGTTCCATTCGGTCGATGTGTGCATCGGCTGCCGACGCGATCGCGCCCAGCGCCGCACACTCCAGCGCGGCCGACGAAGACAGGCCCGACCCGATCGGCACGTCGCTCGTGATCGACATCGCGCCGCCGGGCACTGGATGGCCGGCTTCACGCAGGGCCCACATCACCCCGGCGACGTAGCCGGCCCAGCCCTCGATGTAGCTGTCGGGGTCACCGGGTGCGGTGCCCAGCGGAATGCGCACGGAGCCGTCCGCGCGATCGCTGCTGACCGTGATCACACGGCTGTGGTCGGGGGTGAAAGTGACGGTGGTGCGTTGCGGTAGCGCGATCGGCAGTGCAAAGCCGAGGTTGTAATCGGTGTGCTCCCCGATCAGGTTGATCCGACCGGGTGCGGCGAAACGGACCGTCATCCGAGTTCCCGCAGCCGCCGGGCCACGCTTTCGGGCGTGACGTCGCTGATGAACGCGCCCATCGCGGACTCGGAGGCGGCTAAGTATTTGAGCTTGTCGGCGTCGCGCCGGATTGACACCAACTCGACGTGGAAGTAGCCGTCGGCCTGGGCGTCGGTCGCGGTGAACTGATGCAGGGCCGACATGTAGGGCAGCGGAGTGGGGGCATACATGCGGTCGAATCGCCTCAGGACATCGAGGTAGAGCCGCGCGAACCCGTCCAGTTCGTCGTCCTCAAGATCGACCAGACTGCGCACGAACCTGTTCGGGTAGAGGTGTACCTCGACCGGCCAGCGCGCCGCGAACGGCACGAATGCGGTGAAGTGCTCGGTGCGCGCCAACACGCGACTGCCATCGGCCACCTCGCGCGCCAATAGGTCAGCAAAGAGGTTGCCGCCGTGGCGCATCCGATGTTCACGCGCCTGCCCCAGCATCGTGGTGATGCGTGGCGTCAGAAACGGATAGCCGTAGATCTGACCGTGTGGATGGGTCAGCGTCACCCCGATTTCCTCGCCACGGTTTTCGAAGCAGAACACCTGCTCGATGCCCGGTTCGGCCATCAGTTCAGCAGTGCGATGCCGCCACGCCTCGACAACCAACCGGGCATGGGCCGGCTCCAAATTCGCGAACGACCCGGAGTGTTCGCTGGAAAAGCAGATCACCTCGCAGCGGCCGTATCCGGGCGCGGACACAAAGCCGCCATCCGCAGGCGCCAGGATCGGTGCGGGACTTGACGCCAGGGTCGATCGTGCGGCGCCGGAGAGGCTCGGGAACTGGTTCTCGAAAACGACCACGTCATAGTAGGGGGCGGGCACCTCGCTGGTCAGTCCGGTCGGACCCGGACACAGCGGGCAATGGTCGGCGGGCGGCTTGTAGGGGCGGTCCTGGCGTAGCGCGGCGACGATCACCCACTGTCCGGTTGACCGGTCGAAGCGCAACTCCGACTGGTACCCGTCATGCTCGAGCAACGGCCGGCGATCCGGAACCGGCGCTGGACGGTGCCCGGGCAACGAGAAGAACAGCAAGTCACGGCCATCGGCCAGCTTTGCCCGCATCGGCGGTTCCACGACGTTGAAGGTTAGCTTGGCCGACGTGGATGATGCAGCCCCCAATGGCGTGTAGCTCCGCCGCATTCCTCGGTAAGCACGTCGTTGACGTCGACTTCTCGGGCCCCTCGGGGTCGATCTGCTGCCGGACCAGGCTGTGTTAACGGCATCTGCACGCTCCTGGCAGTGTGGGGGTCAGGGGTTCGCCAGGTTTCCCTGGACTTACCCGGTAACGATCGGGGTATCTAGCCGATATGGATCGCGATGCAGGGGCCGGCGGGCACACCGTACTCGCCGACGCCGACGCCGCCCCGTATCGGTCGTTGCGGCAGCGACCGGTGACACGGGCCGAGCGCTACGCGCTTGGCAAGAGTCTGCGTAAGCGGGTGCCGCGTAAGTCGCTGGCCGACTGGGCGGCGCCTTCCAACCGTCCCGACCCCGTGGACCTGATCAACATCAGTCACCAGGGGAGGGATGACCGGCTGATCCCGATCCGGGTCGGCCGCATGGTCGACTCGCCGTACGGCTTTCTGCGCGGGTCCGCGGTGGTGATGGCCGAGGACGTCGCGCACCTGCCGGCAACTGGTATCTCACCCGTGGTGTGCGGCGACTCGCACTTCGGCAATTTCGGGTTCTATGCATCTCCTGAGCGGGATCTGGTGATCGACCTCAACGATTTCGACGAGGCCCACCCAGGCTGCTGGGAGTGGGACCTGCGGCGGTTGGCCGCGAGCATCTGGGTGGCGGGGCGCCAGAACGGGACGTCGGAAGACGACTGCTGCGATGCGGTGCGGTCCTGTGTGGCGTCGTATCGTCAGGAATTGCGGCGGCTTGCCGAATTGCCATTGTTCACAAGGTCTTTCGTCAGGCTTGATGTCGACAGGCTGGCAGCCGAGACGTCAGGCCGGTTCAAGAAACAGGTCGTGAGGTCGGCGAAGCGGGCGCGCCATCGCACCGGCGACCGGGCGTTGCCGCGCTTCACCCACGAGGTGGATGGCGAGCGGAAAATTGTCGAGGAGCCACCGCTGATCACCCGGTTGTCCTCCGGTGAATCGGCGTCACTGGCCAAAGCACTCGACGAGTATGTCGAAACCCTGCCGTCGTACTGGCGACGCGTGCTCGGTGGCTACACATTGGTCGACGTTGCACACAAGGTCGTCGGGGTGGGCAGTGTCGGCCTGCGTGCCTACGTGGCGCTGTTGGAAGGCTCATCGGAGAAGGACGTAATTTTCCTACAGCTCAAACAAGCTCGGCGATCGGTGCTTGCGCGCTACGTGCACGGTGAATCGGCATGGCACGCGCACCAGGGGCAGCGGGTGGTGGAATACCAGCAGTCACTGCAGACGGTGAGCGATCCACTGCTGGGTTGGACCACGATCGACGGCTTGCAATACTACGTGCGGCAGTTCCGAAACATGAAGGGAAGCATACCTTTAGAGGCGATCGATGCGGCCGCGCTGGCTGACTACGCCGGAGTGGTGGGTCAGCTTCTGGCCAAGGGGCACGCCAGGACAAGCGGCGCCTCGATGATTGCCGGTTACCTGGGGAGTTCCGGCCGGGTTGACAAGGCGCTGTGCACGTTCGCGCGGCGCTACGCCGATCAGACCGAAAAAGACCACGCCGCACTGGTCAGCGCTGTCGATCGAGGTTTGCTGCCAGTTGAACGCGGGGTTTAGCCAGTTCGCCTCGCGTTGGAGAGAACAGCGCGGGATTCGCGAAACCACTTCACCGCCTGCGTGTTCAACATCGCGTCCAACCGGACGTGTGTCCACATGACATCCGTCCCCGGGTCTTACATACGAAGGCCGCGCATTTAGGGGTCCAAAGTCCCTGCCGCATTTCCCCTTCAGGCCCGATGATTGGCGTCGTAGCGACGGCGGCCGAGCCATGACTTGGGAGCCGGGGTCGGTTTGAAAAACGGTTCATCAAGGCGCGGAAGGCAGTCGCGGTCTGATGACGCCGCGGAAATTTAAGCAGATATGGCTGAAACGATGAAGCAGTTCGTCCGCACCGTCACCCGGCGACAATGCATGAATTACACGCACCGCCTCTGCCCGAAGAACCCGGTGTCGCGGACTGGTTCCACGAAAGGCAGCAAATGTCCAATCGATCCTTCTCATACCAGCGTTAATTGCACCGCTGGTTAGAAACGCCAGGTGGGGCCACCGGTGGCAGGTTGTTGGCGAAACTGCCGAGACGTTCTCCGGAAGCCTCGTGCTGCCCTCGTCTTCGTCTTATTGGCGTCCATGGCAATACCGTCGTCCTCGCCCCGGATCTACTCCCTGGCCGGTGCCGAACGACAGGTCGAACGACGCATCCTTGCCGCGCACGCCGATGTCGCTGTTTTCTTCCGCCCCCTCGGTGGTGGATCGGAGTGGTCTTACAAACCCGACGACACATTCCACGCCGCCAGCACCATGAAGGTGCCCGTCATGATCGAACTCTTCCATCAGGCGCGACAAGGCAAGCTCGCCCTCGATGATCCGCTCCTCATCCACAATGAGTTTTTTTCGCTTGTCGATGGATCTGCCTTTTACCTCGATCCTGGCAACGATTCCGACGGCGACCTCTACAGGTCCGAAGGTCAGACCCGAACCCTTCGCGAATTGTGCGAACTGATGATTACGATGAGCAGCAATCTCGCAACGAATCTGCTTATCAAGAAGCTCGGCATAGAGAACATTCGCGCCACGGTTCATCTCCTCGGCGCGGACGGCATGAACGTGCTGCGCGGCGTCGAAGACAATAAGGCCTACGACCTGGGTCTCAACAACACCACGACTGCGCGCGGACTGGCGATCCTGCTCACCGCAATCGCCCAGGGCAAAGTCGTCGACCCCGACTCATCACGCCAAATGGTGGAAATCCTCAAACGCCAGCACATCAACGACGGCATTCCTTCCGGCCTGGACCCCACCATCCCGGTCGCCCATAAGACCGGCACCCTGAAAGGAATTCACCACGATGCGGCAATCGTCTACGGGCGGCAACCCTTCGTACTTGTGATCCTCGTCCGAGGGATGACCAACAGTGAAGACAGCTCTGCCCTCATGGCCGACATCACCCGCGTGTTTTACCGAGCTACTCAATAACGGTCCGGGCGGGAAATTGGGCCCGACTACGAGGGTCAAAAGGCACTAGCTCCGTGACTCTTCGACCGCCGACACTGAGTAGCCAGGGTTGGAAGGCTGGCGACAACTCGGGTCCGTGGTGTTCGAAACCGAGAAGGGCCGCAGCGAAGGAGATTTCGGTGGAGGGCACGCCCGAACGCCAAGGGGGCGGTGAGGAACCGGACGCCGCCATCAGACCCGCCGCGGTTGCGCAGTCGAAGCGACGCCGCGCGCTCATAGCTGTGCTCGCGGTGACGACTGTCATCGCTTTGGTCGCCGCCGTGGTCGGCTTCGTCATGGCAGCCCAGGCCAAGCGAAGGGCGGATCGGAATCTTCGCCAGGCGACCAGCCTTCGCCTGGTCGACGAAGCTCAGTCGATCCTGGCCCACGCCCGTGTTGGGAAGGACACTACGGCCTTCCAAGCGCTGGTCGCTGCGCAGCGACTTGCGCAGACGCCCGATGACGGCCCGTTACGCGTTGTGCTGGAGGACAACTCGCGGGCCATAAAGATCATCGAGACATTGCTCGAGCCGCCCAATGCAGTCAACGCGGTCGCATTCAGCCGCGATGGCCAGCGGATTGCCGCGGGCGATGACCTTGGCGTGTCGTTGTGGAACGCCCAAACCGGCGAACCAGTCGGCGAGCGGTCGAACCTCAACGACGTCCGAGCGGTGGTGGTTAGCCCTGATGGCACGCGCGCCGTCGCCGTCCTTCGGAACACCGCGCAGGTGTTGGACGCCCAGACCGGCCATCCGATCGGCGATCCGCTGAAGGTCAAGAGTCCTGTGCTGGCGTTCAGCTCGGACAATGCGCGGATAGCGTGCGGCGGCGATGACGGCACCATTCAGATTTGGGATGTCAACACCAGTCAAACCGTCGGCAAACCTCTGGTAAGGCACCAGGATTCGGTCCTCGCCGTGGCATTCAGCCCCGACGGTAGCCGGATCGTTTCCGGCAGTGCGGACAAGACCCTGCGAGTGTGGGATGTGGCCACCGGCCAGCCCATCGGTCAGCAAATGACCGCGGGCTCGGTTCGCAGTGTGGCATTCAGCCCCGACGGCACGCGAATTGCCTCCGGCAACAGCGAGGGCACCATCCAGTTGTGGAACGCCGATGCGAGCCAGGCGGTCGGCTTACCGATGACCGGCCACAAGGGGAACGTGTACAGCGTGGCGTTCGGACCCGACGGCAGGCGGATCGCATCTGGGGGCGAGGACATGTCCGTGCGGTTATGGAATGCCGACACCGGCCAGCCCATCGGCCGCCCGTTTATCGGCCACCAATGGACCGTCGGGACAGTGGCGTTCAGTCCCGACGGCAAGCGGGTCGCCTCCGGCAGCGGCGATAGGACCATCCGAATTTGGAATGCCGAACCAGTTCCGATGGTTGGCCAGGTGCTGACCCCGCCCGGCTGGACCCCGCTGCCCCCAGGAACGGTAACGGAGGTCAAAGTCGCGGTCAGTCCCGACGGCGCGTGGATCGCCTCCGGCGGTGACGGCATCGCGCGGTGGGACCCAACCACTGGTCAACCCGTCAGCGCCCCGCTCACCGAATACGGGCGCTTCGTGGCGTTGAGCCGCGATGGTAAGCGGATCGCCGCGAGCGGTGACGGAAAGACACATGTGTTGGAGGTGGCCACCGGTCGACCCGTCGGCAGGCCCATAGAGAGCTGGGACGTGCGAAGCGTCGCCTTCAGCCCGGACGGTACGCGGCTCGTCTCGGGCGGTGACGACAAGACCGTGCGGCTGTGGGACGTGGCGACCGGCCAACAAATCGGAAACCCCATGACAGGCCACAGTTCTGACGTGAAGGGCGTTGCATTCAGCCCGGACGGCACGCGCATCGCTTCGGGCAGTAGCGACGGTGTGCGTTTGTGGGACGTGGCGACCGGCCGGCAAATCGGTGACGCGATGAACATCTCCGGCCACGAAACGCGCGGTGTCGAGAGTGTCGCGTTCAGCCCCGACGGCAGGCGGATCGCCTCTGGCGAGGTTCTCACCACAGGCGACACGGTGCGCCTATGGGACGCTGCTACCCGCAAGCCCGTGGGCCGGCCGATGACGGCGAACACGTTGACGAGTTATCCGGGCCTGGTTCTGTACAACATGAGCGTGGCGTTCAGCCCCGACGGCAAGCGCATCGCTTCGACTGCGTGGGACCGCACCGTGCGGTTATGGAACGCGGACACCGGACAACCGGTCGGTGCTCCGCTCAGAGGCCACGTGGAGGACGTGACCAGCGTGGCTTTCAGCCCCGACGGATCTTTCCTCGTGTCCGGAAGTGAGGACGGGACCGTGCGGTTGTGGCTCAACTATTACGACGCAGCATCGGCAATGTGCGCCAAACTCTCCACCAACATGAGCCGCCGGCTGTGGCAGGCCTGGGTGTCACCCGATATCGACTACACCGAGGCCTGCCCGGGACTTCCGATCAAGAAGGAGTACGAGTGGTAGGTAGGCCGCTGCAGTTCGATGTTCGCATCCGGGTTTGCGCTGAGCATAAACCATTGTCCGGTAACGGTTATCAGGCCGCGGCCGCGTAACGAGATGCTTTTTGCGCAACTAAGGCGGTACACACGGCCGTATCGAGGACTGATCGGGGTCCTTATGTTGTTCTTTGTGCGCGGCGAACCGGCCAGGCCCGCTGACGGCCAAACGTCCACCAGGGGAATCGATTTGAGTGGTGCGACGGCCCGGCGCCGATGACGCCGTCGCCGGTCGTCAGGGTGAAAGCGGGCGCCGTGCCGCACGGGTGAAGGCGCCCGCCGCGAATGGACCTTTGTCCTCTTCTTTGGTGCCGAAGGTGCCTATCAAGTGTGGCCAGGCGCGCCTTATGGTGAGTCGGCTGATGGGCTGGACAGTCGGGAGGGCTCGATGGCCGAGACCTCGTGTGAGCGCTACCCAGAGTCCGCCGCGCCACCGCGCCGTCGGGCCGGTCGCGCCGGCATCCTTGCCGCTGTGCTGGTCGTCGTGGTGTTCGCATCGATCGTGGCCGTCATCGTCTACTCGCGCCGGTCCGCAGAAGAATCGACAGCCGAACCCATCGGCCCCCTCGATGGCACTTTTAGTGCTGAATTCGGCCCGCGGACTGACATCTTCGGCAACGCCTATCAGGGGAATGTGGTGACTGAAAATTATGACGGGCCATGGTCAATCCGGTCCATGTGTCGTGCTAATGGCTGTCTGGCGACCGCATCTTATGGTCGGCAGAATTCCAAGTTGTCGAGTTTGGTGTTCGACGAGATCGACGGACGATGGCTGGCGGTCGCGGTGACGCCGGGCACGTGTGACACGGTCGGCACCGATGTTTGGCTGATCTTTACGCTGCAACCCCGTCCCGATGGAACATTGGCCGGCGAATATCTCGAGGTCCCTCAAATCCAATGCGGCGTCCCCGGTATTCGGGGATCGAGCCTGCCCGCCAAGCAAATCCTGACACTCAGGCGCACCGGAAACGTCGACTCGAATGTTCAGGTAGGTGACAACGAAACACAACCACCGCGACACGCGTCCCCTGCCCAGGGACTACACGGTCAATACCTGGAGACAATGCAACAAGAAACGGGCACCTACACCCGCAGCAATACTGTCAAGACGTATTGTGTCCGCACCGGCGACCACTGCATAAGCCTCGTCTACACCGCCCTCGACTTTACGCCGCTGGTTTTTGCGGGCCAAAAATGGACCGTGAATTTTGAACGCGGCATGAGATGTGCGAGTGGTGGCGCGGGGCGTTATACGGACATCCGGGAATTCCCGTTGCCCCCTGCGCCGCAGGATCCGATTCCCGTCCTCACGGGGCGCGCCCACCAACAGGTGACCGGCGGTACCCCCTGCGACAGCGTCTACGACTTCGACGACAAATTCGAACGCACTGGAGAATGAATTGTGAAAAGCCCGGCCCTCTTCCCCAGCCTCGTTAGGCTGCAACGCCGACCCACTCGCCAACACCACCCGTTGTGCTCCGGCGTGCTCGCGTTCATCGCAGCCGTCGTGCTCGCGGTGGTCCTGGCCGGATGCCGGGGCTCGACCGAAGGCCAGGCTTCGTCGGCGAGTTCCCCGCCGGCTGCGCCGTCGACAAGCAAGCCCGATCCCAATGGGGCAGGTCCTTACACCGTCGCGGCCACCATATCCGTCGAAGGCGGCGCGTTCGGCCTGGCGGTGGACCCGGGCACCCACACCATCTACGTCGCCAACGCTGACAACACCGTGTCGGTGATCGACGGGGCGACGCGCAGTGTGACCGCTACCGTGCCCGTCGGCAAGAGCCCAGTCGACCTGGGGGTGGACTCGAACACCCACACCCTCTATGTCGCCAGCTTGGACAACACGGTGTCGGTGATCGACGAGGCCACCCGCACCGTGACCGCCACCGTGCCCCTCGGCAAGAGCCCTGTCGACTTAGCGGTGGACTCGAGCACCCACACCGTCTACGTCACAACCGGACGCATGTGCGGCAATGCAGGGTTCTGCTACGGCGACGGCACAGTTTCGGTCATTGACGGGGCGTCGCGAACCGTCGTCGGCGCCGTGTCCCTCGAAAATGGTGACGCAACCGACGTGGCGGTGGACCCGCGCACCCATGCCGTCTACATCAGCACGTTCGGCGGCGTGGCAGTGATCGACGGCGCGAAGCGCACCGTCACCGCGACCGTTCCCATCGAAGGTCCTCATCCGGACAACCTGGCAGTGGACCCGGCAACCCACACCGTCTACGGCACCGCGGGCGACGGCGTGTCGGTGATCGACGGGGCGACACACACCGTCACCGCCAACATGCCCTTGCACGTCGACAGCGGTTCGATGCACTCGTACCCGTACGACCTGGCGGTGGACCCAGGCACCCATACCCTCTATGTCACCTACGGCTACAACGACACATTGTCCGTGGTTGACGGAGCGACGCGCACCGTCACCGCCACCCTGCAGCTGCACACCGGCAAGGAAACGCTGCACATGCTGGCAGTGGACCCGGGCACCCATACTGTCTACGTCAGCAGCCCTGTGTACGGCGCCAACCAAGGCAGCGCCACAGTGTTGGTGATCGAACATCGATCGTAGTTTGTATCGCCGTAGGAAGCTCACCTGTTGCGCGTCCACCAGTCATACAAACCGGCGAGATCGGGTCCTTCGGCGATGCTGAGGAGCCGGTCGGAGTCCCGCGTCCACATGATGGATTTCGCCTCGGCGTTGCCGTGCACCGGGCCGTAGACCTTGCCGCACACCATCCAGCCGGCAACCTTGTCTGGCGCGCGATTCTCATGCCAGGTCGCCGCGGCCGCGGGACCGGTTCCCTGCTGGCCAGGGCACGGTAGGAACCACCAATAGGCCTGGCGGCTGGCATTTTTCTCCCCCGAGAACGCCTTATCCAGCTTTTCGTTATCCGCGTAGAGCCTGTAGTAGGCGTAGGTTGGGCCGCCAGGCAGGGAGTTGTCCCGACATTCAAGGGCGGCTAGGGCAAGCATCGACTGCGCCACTCCCGTGGGTGACGACTGATTGTTCGGCGACTGGCACGAGGCGGGGTCATAACCAGCTGGCAGCACGCTTCTCAGCTGTTCTTCGGGGCCGGCACCGGCCGTGGAAGCGGCACCAATGGCGGTCGTCGCAACGGCTCCCACCACCGCAAGGGCTCGGATTGCCAAACCCCGCAATGGATTAGATGCTTTCCACACGGTACGAGCCATTCTCTGTGGAATCGCGCCCGTCCAACCGGTGGGGCGATCTCGCTGTGACGGGTTGCGGCGCGAGATCGCGAAATCCATTATCTGCAACTGCTAGTCGGGACTGGACTAGCAGTTCTTCAGGCAATTGGTCAGGCACGAGAGCTGTGAGGAGGTGCGGCAGTAGACGTCCCCGCAACAGCGTTCGTAACAGGTGTCGCTGCAACTACTACTTTCTTCACTGCAGGGCCGGTCGGGGTCAGGGTCGGCGATGGCTATGGGAGCAAATCCCAGCGCGGCCGCCGCGACGGCCGCTGCGGCAAGTAATGAGCGAATCATAGGAGCGAATTTTCTCGTTAAGGTGATGTCCCGCTAGGGCCTTTCGTCCCTGATGGGGCGTCGGCGTTACTTTGATCAGAAGCAGAATGGCCGTCCACCAGTCTTCGACGAGAACAAGTTTCGATTCGTTTGTCCACCCCACGGCGAGGTCGGCCCCGCGGACCTGTGGCCGATATTGGGGTCTTAAGGCTCTGCACGGTCGGTTCAAAAGGCTCTTCTCGAACAGCACTGGGATGCGGGAACGTGGCGTCTCGGGAATTCACGGCCGGCACCAGAAAGATTGGGGGCGGCTGCCGGGTTGTGCACAGCGGTGACCTAACCCGTGGAATCCGCGAATCGGTTGCTTCTGAGAGGAGCGGAATATGTTCCGGCGCTGGCTATTCGTCTTCGTGACAACGATTTTGGTGGCTGCCTGTGGCAATTCGCGAAGCGCGGGATCGACGACGATTCCGGAGCCGACGCCCTACTGCGTTTCCTGCCCTGGGACCGGCTATCACTGCGAGCACAATCCCGAGACATGCGTGCCCGACAAGACATCGACGACAAAGCCGAAGTAGTCATCGAGGCAGACGCATGCGACGGGGTATGCACATTGCTGTGAAGGAGATGTTCCGTGGGAGACAAGGCCGACCCACAGGTTGTCGCTGAACAGGATGCTGCCCAACGGCTCTCGCCCGTGACTACAAAGCGTCCTCGGGTTCTGATAGCCGCGCTGGCGGTGGCCACACTCGTAGCTCTGGTCGCCGCCGCGGCCGGCTTCGTGATGGCATTCCGGGCCAAACATGCGGCGGAGCGGGACCTTCGCCAGGCGACGAGCCTTCGCCTGGTCGCCGAGGCGCAGTCGATTCTGGCCCGCACCCGACCCGGGTCGGACGTGATGGCCTTCCAGAGACTGGTTACGGCGGCGCGACTTGCGCAAACGCCTGACGACGGTCCGTTGCGGAGCGCGCTGGAAGACAACTCGCGGACGTTGAAGATCATCGAGACACGTGAGTCAGTGGACAGTGTGGCTATCAGCCGCGACGGGCGGCGGGTCGCCTCAGGCGGCGCCAATGGTGTGTCTTTCTGGAATGCCGACACGGGCCAGCCGGTTGTCGACCGCGTGAGCCTCTTTTCTGTCCGTGCGGTGCAGTTCAGCCCGGACGGCGCGCGGGTCGTCGCGGTCAGTGCGGGTGTCGCGCGGGTATGGGACGCGCAGAACGGTAATCCGATCGGTGATCAGCTCAATCTCGTCGGCATTACCGATTCGGTGGCTTTCAGCCCGGACGGTACCCGGATCGCCTGCGGCAGGCGGGACGGCACCGTGCAGATGTGGGACCTCAACACCGGCCGGACGGTCGGGCGCTACATGGCGGGGCACCAGGACTCGGTGAGTACCGTGGCCTTCAGCCCCGACGGTCGGCGAATCGTCTCCGGTAGCGCAGATAAGACACTGCGGGTTTGGGACACGGACACCGGTCAACCCGTCGGTCTGCAACTGACCGGCGGCAGAGTGTTCAGCGTCGCGTTCAGCCCCGACGGCACTCGGATCGCCTCCGGTAGCGGGGACGGCACCATTCAGGTGTGGAACTCTGATGCAAGCCAAGCCCTCGCCCCGCCGATGACCGGCCACACCGGGCCCGTGGCCAGCGTGGCATTCAGCCCGGACGGCAAGCGGATCGCCTCCGGTGGTGACGACACGACCGTGCGGTTGTGGGATGCCGCTACGGGCCAGGCCGACGGCCCGCCCCTGGTGGGCAACCGGCGCGGAGTTCATACCCTAGCCTTCAGCCCCGACGGCCACCGGATCGTCTCCGGCGGTGAGGATCACACGGTCCGTATCTGGAGTGGCGAACCCACCCCGCTGGTCGGGCAGCCGCTTACCGGGTCCCCGGGGGCGGTAAACAGCGCCGTGTTCAGTCCCGACGGCAAGCGGATCGCCTCCGGCAGTCGCGACCGCATCGTGGTGTGGGATGCAGCCACCGGCCAACCCGTCGGCGTCCCGATCACCGGTTACGGCGGGGGAGGTATGGCGTGGAGCCCAGACGGTGCGCGGATCGCGGCGATGAGCGCCGACGACTCCACGGTACGGGTGTGGGACGTGGCCAGCGGCCAACCCGTCGGTGCCCCGATCGGGACCAAAATGGACATTGTCGGCTTTAGCTCGAATGGAACGCGGATCGTTTCCGCCGGCGACAAAACGTTGCGGGTGTGGGACTTAACGACCGGCCAAGAGATCGGTGATCCGATGACCGGCCCGGACTGGATAGTCAGCGTCGCGTTCAGCCCGGACGGCACGCGGATCGTTTCGGGTGACACCGACGGCGCTGTGCGCCTGTGGGACATGGCCACCCGCAAGCAAATCGGTGAGCCGATGCCCGGCCCCGGCTGGGTATACAGCGTCGCGTTCAGCCCCGACGGCAAGCGGATCGCCTCCAGCGGACTGAACGATGAGGTGCGCTTATGGGACGCGGAGACCGGCAGAGCCGTCGGCCAGCCGATGACTGGCCACACGGGCAGCGTATTGAGCGTCGCGTTCAGCCCCGACGGCACGCGGATCGCCTCCGCCAGTGAGGATTTCACCGTGCGTCTGTGGAATGCCGACACCGGGCAACCCGTCGGTGCTCCGCTCAGGGGCCACACGCAGCCGGTGAAGAGCGTGGCGTTCAGCCCCGATGGAAGCTATCTGGTGTCCGGCAGTGTCGACCACAGCGTGCGGTTGTGGCTCAACTACCGCGATGCCACGTCGGGGTTGTGCGCCAAGCTCTCCACCAATATGAGCCGCCAGCAGTGGCAGGACTCGGTATCACAAGATATCGGCTACATCAGCGCCTGCCCTGGGCTGCCAGTCGCAAAAGTGTAGGTGTGCAGGGGAATTACGGCGCTCCGGCGCTCAACGGGAGCGATTGCCTATCCGACCAACAACGCCGGTTGCCGATTATCGCGAGTGAATCTGCTCGGTGGTCGGGGACTTTTGGCACTACTTACGCAGCAGCACTGCGGCTTAACGTGCCGTCTATAAACTCCGGCACTTTCACCGATAGGGGTCTGCATGTCCTCCCCGCCGCCACCGCGAGAGTGGCAACTGGCACCTGTAGCGGGAGGACTGCCACCCGACGGCCCTCGGCCGCGGCCGCCACAACCACGAAAGGGCAAGGGCCTTGCGCTGACGGCCCTCTTGCTCGGCATCGTCGGTACTTGTCTGGGGCTGCTTCCCGTGGTCGGGATCATGGCCTTGCCGGTCGCCGCCGTGGGCCTTGTGTTCGGCATCATCGCGCTGGTCGGCGCGATCAGAGGAGTGCGGGCGGGCAGAGCCGGGGCCATTGCCGGCACATTGCTCTGCGTGCTGGCGCTGGTCCTCGGGAGCTTCTGGATCGTCGTCATCCTCAACTCCTTCAAGGACAGCCGCCCACCAATGGAGTCCATCACGGGCCAGGACACCGACGTGATTCTGCGCAACGATCTCGACGTCCAGTTGGGCCAATTTGTCACTGACAGCGATCCGGGCAAGCCCGGCAAAATGGTTGTGACCCTGCGCAACAAGAGCAACAGCAGCCAATCCTTCAGCGTCGAAGTTGAAGCTCTGGACGCCAACGGAGATCGCATCGCAGACGACACCGCTTTCGTGGACATCCTGGCGCCGGGCGAAGCCGCCCAGAGGGACATGTTCGTTTTCGTCACGAGAGACAGGCGCGATGCGATGAAGAAGGCAACCTTCAAGATCGTCGCGGCGTCGAAGTATGCACCGGTACCGCTGCCGAAGAAGTAAGAGATTTCAGATGCGTTGTAATGCAATTCTTCACGGCGCTACCGCTCCTCTACCTGAGCCGTGAATGTCCATCTTTTTCGGTCGATGTGGCCACCAGCTCTTCTCGCGCAACAGCGTGGCGATGGCAGGTACAGTGACGGTTCGGACGACGAACGTATCCAGCAGCAGCCCGCAACCGATAATGAACCCCGCTTGGATCATCATGCCGACGGATCCGATCATCAAGCCGAACATGCTGGCGGCGAAGATGATTCCCGCCGAGGTGATGACGGACCAGATGTTCGCTTCGACCTCGTCGGCGGGAACCCGATCCGGTCGGCGAGCAGCGCCAGAGACGGGAATATGGCCTTACCGGCTCACGGATGCAGGTGCCACTGACCGCAATCCGCGGCAAGGATGTCGTTGACGTCCACTTCTTGTCCTCCCACTTTGGGGCCCGGGTTCGACGCCGTACTCACCACGCGTTGGTAGAGGACCGCGGCGGGGTCGATCCTGCTCCCGGACCAGGCTTTGGTCTGCCAGGCCCACCGATGGCCGGGGGTGCGCGAGTTTCCGATGACTCCGTCAGCGGCTGCCCACTGGCATACATCGATCCCGCCGTAGACACCGGTCCGCTGCACGCCCAGAACGGAGTTGATTCCGCGAAACCACTTCAGCGCCAAGTTGTTCCAGGTGTCGTGGTTGATGTCCTCGTCGATGGTGAAGAAGATCGGGGCACTCTGACCGCCACCCGCCGCCGTGTGCAACTTCCAGGCGGTGCGGGCATCCTCGACGCCACCGGCGAACCCGCGCTTGAAGTCCGACGATGCCGTCCCGCCCGGCTTGCCGTACTGGTAGTTACTGACGATCATCAGCCCGGCAGCGGTCAGCTGCTCGGCGTAGGACCGGGTGATCGGCTTGGCGCCGAAGGACGAGCCGGGACGCGACAGCGAGACGTAGTTGATGACCCCGGAGTAGCCGGCGGCTTTGATGTGCTCGGCTGGGATCTGGTGCATGGCGAAGTCGATCAGTTTGGGTGCGGCGGCAGCCGTCGCAGGTGCCGTTGTCGAGGCCACGTATAAAGCCGGCAGCGCGGAGAAGGCGACGGCATAGCGCATGAAGTCACGACGAGCAACAGGGCGCGCGTGCCGTGTCCAAAGATTGATCGAGCAGTCCTGCATCGCGTGATGCTATGTATGTGACCGTCGGAGATAGAAGTGGCGTATGTGACCTGATACCAAATCGGTCCGTGCGGTTAACCGGACAGAGTCGAAAACGAGTGGACCGCTCGCGCGAAGGCTAGCCGGAGAGCGCTTCCCGCAGACCCCGGGTTGCCAGTTCGTCCGCAAGTTCGTTGTCGTCGATACCTGCGTGCCCCTTCACCCAGAACCACTCGACGCGGTGCCGGGCGCAGGCCGCCTGGAGCCTCACCCACAGGTCGACGTTCTTCACCGGTTGCTTCGCGGCGGTCATCCAGCCGTTGCGCTCCCAGCCGAGAACCCATTTGGTGATGCCGTTCCGGACGTAGGTGCTGTCGGTGTAGAGGTGGACCTGCACCGCTCGGGTCAGTGCCTCCAGCGCCATGATCGGCGCCGTCAGCTCCATCCGGTTGTTGCTCGTCAGGCCGGGTTCGCCGCCGTACATCTCGCGAACGTGGTGACGCTGGCGCAGGACGGCACCCCACCCGCCGGGGCCGGGGTTGGGTCTGCACCCGCCGTCGGTGTGAATGACGACGATGTCCGGGGCGGTGTCGACCATGCGCCGAGGATAGGCAACGGCTATCGCTGGTATGCGTGCGACACGACGCACCTGCTGATCAACTCCGAAACACCCGCCTGAAGATATCGTCATTCACGAATGGCGCTATTTTTGAAGAAAGCTTCATAACCGAGGAGCCAACGCCCGTGTCTGATGACCGCCCACTCAACCGCCTGGAAAGACGGAAGAAGCGCACCCGTGCGGCGCTGATCGCAGCCGCGCAGGAGTTCATGGCGGCGGGCAAGCTCAACGTGCCGATCCAAGACATCAGTCAAGCCGCTGACGTCGGCGTCGGCTCGTTCTACAACCACTTCGAGACGAAAGAAGATCTCTTCGAAGCGGCCATCAATGAGATCCTCGATGCGCACGGGGCGTTGCTGGACGCGCTGACGGAGTCGATAGACGACCCGGCCGAGAAATTTGCATTCAGTTTCCGGCTGACCGGGCGGATGTTTCCTCAGCCGGCAAGCCGCATCGTCCTCAACCACGGCCTGGCCCCCATCACCGCCGACCGGGGTCTGGCGCCGCGCGCCAAGCGCGACATCGCCGCCGCGGCCGCAGCCGGCAGGCTCCACGTCGCGGATCCGAAACTGGCGATGGCCGTCACCGCCGGAGTGTTGCTGGGGCTGGGCGAACTGCTGCAGGCCGAACCTGAGCGTGACGCGGCGCAGAACACCGACCGGGTCGCGGAAGACCTGCTGAGGATGTTCGGGATGTCGGCCGACGAGGCTCACCAATTATGCTGCAAGCCATTAGATTTCGACACACTTGGCCAATTGCAGGCGGCGGTTCAGCCGTAGGCGGCACGCGCCGAACGGCTTTGGGACACCGTGTCGCAGAAGTCGCTCAGCACGTCAACCGTTTCCTGTGGCGCCTCGAACGGCCAGAAGTGCCCGGTGTCGAACAGATGCAGGCCACTTCCAGGCGGCAGCAGCTCCAAAAGTCCTGATTCCTCGTAGAATTCGCGGGGCTGCAGCGGATCGTGGGCGCCCTGCAGCAGCAGCACCGGAGCCGTCCAGGACCGAATAAGCCGGGTGCGCCGGTCCACCCATTCCTGACGAAACGACGACGAGTGGAAATAGCGGGGGACCGAGGTCGCGATTCCCGGGTAGCTGAACTCCGCGCTGGAGCGCAGCAGATCCCGTTCGGCGACCGGCCTTTCGGTGAGCCACGAGTACACGGTCAGGACGAAGCGGCGTGCCTCGGTGAGCATGGCCGGCGCCTCCGGCGACTGCATCAATTGTTGTTGCGGGTGCAGACTGGGGTGCAAATGCCAGAAGTGTTGCTGCCCACGGCCGTAGCCGCGGAGCCGATCGCCGAGCGCCGCGGCGAGGTGGTCACCGACGGGGCTGCCGCGGTCGTGTGTGATGAGGGTGAGTTCGCCGACTTGCAGCGTGTCGAGCAGGGCGCCGAGCTGCTGCGCCACCCCCTCTTGGCGGTAGTCGCCGCTGCGTTTGTCGGACTGACCGTAGCCCTTGAGGTCGATGGCCAGGCAGTGATAACGGGGGCTGAGGGCCTCCAGGGCGTAGTGCCATTGCCACCACGAATCGGGCAGTCCGTGCAGAAACACCACTGTGGGATCTGACGGCGTTCCGGATTCCACGACGTGCCAGCGGACCGTTTCGCTGTCGCCCGGGGCTTCGACGAAGCGGTGGACCACGCTCACATCGCCCAGTTGCTCGGCTTCACCGTCGTGATTGGGGCGGGGCGGTTCCTGTTCACCCAGGGCCGTGACGAGTTCGTGCGCGGTCTGCACCGCGGCAGCGAGGCCGTCCTGCAGCTTGTCAGCCACCCGCGGCGGGGGCGCGGTGTAGTTAAGTTCAGAAGCTGCCACGGTCGACCTCCGGCGAAAAGAGTAGTGAAGATATCTTCAGTCACGAGGTAATCGGCAGTCAAGGCGTTTATGAAGAAATCTTCAGAAACTACGTCACGGCGCAAGTAGGTTAACCAGCAGATTGACACGGTCGGCGTCGAGGCCCGGGCGTAGCCGGCGAGTGCGGGACAGGCTGACCAATCCGTGCAACGCCGACCAGAGCACCTCGGTCAGGGTGTCCGCATCGCGGTGCTCGGCAATGGCCGCGACCACCTCGCGCAGTTCGGAGAAGGCCGCTGCCAATTCTGGCGGCGTGTCCTCGGCGGCGAAGTGCAGGGAGGTCGCCCGAATGAACATCGCGTCGTAAAGGGCAGGGCTCTCCCAGGCGAAATCGACGTACCCGTGCGCAACCCGCCGCAGCGCGTCGGTAGTCGTGGTGGCGCCGGCGCGCGCGGTGTGCAGTTTCTCGGTGAGCTCGCCGAACCCCTCGAGGGCGACGGCCTTCGCGAGTTCGTCCATGTTGGTGAAGTGCGAATACAGCACGGGTTGGCTGTATTCGATCTCGGACGACAGTCGGCGCGTGGTGACGGCGTCCCATCCTTCGTCCTCGGCCAGACGGCGCGCGGTCGTCACGATCAGCTGCTGTCGCGCGGCTCGTTCACGGGTGCGACGGTCCTCGGCGGGCATGCGCAATAGTAGCATTGCTAGTTCCAATAGCACCGCTATTGACACGTGCGACGGAACTGTCTAGCGTTGCTAGCATATCTAGCAGTGACCAAAGGAAGGCCTCGCATGTCCCTCGTCCAGTTCGCTCAACTTGCGGCGCTGATCGCCGTCGTCGCCAACGGGGTGGTTTACGGCACCGATGTGTTCTGCGGCTCGTGTTGCGGCCCGCCCTGGCCCAGGTTGACGACCAGGCGCTGTCGGCGGTCAGCGGTTTCGTGCACCGCTACGGTGACCGGCGAATGCCCGTGCCAGGAGTCGTCGGTGTCGTCGCGGCCGCCGCCAGCGCCGCACTTGCCGCAGTCGCGGGGCACTGGGACCAGGCGATCTCGGCCGGCGTGGCCGTGGCACTGTTGTTCGTCTGGCTGCTGCTCTACCTCCGCGTCAGCGCGCCGATCAACCGGCAGCTCACCGCTGCCGCCGATCGGGGTCGGGTATTGCCGAATGTGCGCGTGCTGCAGGCTGATTGGGACCGGATCATCAATGCCCGCGCCCTGTTGCAGGGTCTCGCGCTGGCCGCCTTGTGCCTCGCTCTGATCGCCTGACCCCGCGCCGAAGCGAACCCGGAAGGAATGGACCGATGACCACACGACCGAAAACCCTTGGGCGACTGCTGATGCGCGCCGCTCCGGTGATCAACGCGCCGGTCGCCGCAGTAGCCAGGTCACCGCGTTTCGCCGGACTGGTGAATCGAAACATCGCCATGCTCAGCTACACGGGGCGGCGTTCCGGACGCAGCATCAGCATCCCCGTCGCATATCGCCGCACCGGTGACGAGGTCACCGTGAACGCCAACCTGCCCGAGACGAAAACGTGGTGGCGCAACTTCCTCGGCGACGGTGGCCCGGTCACGCTACAACTCAAGGGGATCGAGCGCACCGGTCATGCGGTGGCCGCCCGGGACAGCGAGGGCCGGGTCACCGTTACGGTTCGGCTGACCGACGCCGGAGGTCAGACGACGGCGTGACTCCCGACCGCGCGGGCGACCAGCTTGCCGTCCTGAAACACCTCCGCCTCCGAGGCGACGACGCGGCGACCGGCCTTCGTCGTCCGCGCCTTGCAGGTGAGTAGCGTCCCCGCGACCGCCGGCCGCAGGTACTGGATCATCAGGTCGAAATGCGGAGCCGCCCTCTCGTCGTCGAGTGCGGAGTGAACCGCCAGGCCGGTGCTGGTGTCCAACAGGGCCGCAAGGAATCCGCCGTGGACGCTTCCGCGCTCGTTGCAGTGTTCGGCAGCTGGCAAGGCCTCCACGATCGCGTCCGGCCCTTGCGACGGCACGTATCGGAAGCCCAGGAACTGGGCAAAATTACGCGTCATCGCCAAATTGGTTGCCTCACTTGCGTTGCTGACGCGTGGATTCGCGCACCGCTTCGGCCGCATCGCGAAAGATCTGCCCGAAGTCGGGTACCCGGGCACGCGCGGCGGGCAGCGGCGCCGTCGGACGCTGCGTCTCGGCCAGGTCCAGAACCAGCCACGCGCCGAACTGGTGGGGTTGCACGCGCAGCAACAGGGTGTCCAATTCGTCTTCGAGCACCACGGGAACGGTCACGAATTCGCCCGGTTGCGCCTTGTCGAGGCGGCGGCGCACGTCCGTGACATCGGCATCTTCGGCGAGGCGCCACCGCAGCTCCTGGCCGGTTCGGTGGGCCGGCGAATACAGCACGAGATATTTCCCCACGAGACGAAGCGTAAGGCCTGTTTCCGACGATGCGTCGCTCAGTCCAGCAAATTCCAGAACTCGGTCAGGGCCGCCGCGCCGCGTGCCGGGTCCTGCACCATCCACCAATGCCCGAGGCCGTCAAGCACTGCGGTGCGGGCGCCGGCCCGCTCGGCCGCCCGCCGCCTGGTTTCTTCGCCGCCGATATACGGGTCGTCGGTCGCCAGCAACGACAGCCCGGGCCGGGCCGCGGCGTTCTCGAGGGCCCGTCCGGCTTCGGCCATCGCCGGCTGGGCGGCCGAGCGGTAGAGCGTCAGAATCGCCCGGCCCATGGCCGCGTCCTGTTCCCGCGCGATCGCCGTGGCGATGTCGGCCGGTATGCCGAGCGCACCCATTTGCGCGGCCCGGTCCTCGACGGTTCCACCCAGCATGGTGTCGACGAGTTGCTCACCGTCGCCGGGCGTCTGCCAGATCTGCGCCATGTCGTGCCAGACGTAGTCCGCGTCGAACAGGCCGACGGCGTCGCTGGCCCAGCTGCGGACCAGCTCGGGCCGGTGCATCACCACATTCACCACGTGCCCACCACCCCAGTCGTGACCGACCAGGTCGATCACGCCGCCGATCCGCTCCAGTTCGCGCTCGAGCCAATCGCGATAGGCGACATACGTCGCCGGGAAGTCCTCAGGTAGGGGTGCGCCGAATCCCGGCGGGGACAACCGCACCACGTCGTCGCGTCCCAGCGCGTCGATCAACGGACCCCAGATCGCATCCGTCTCCGGATTGCCATGCACCAGAACAATCGACACGCTGCCTCCTTTTCCGAGTTCCGATTAGGCTTTACTCCGGAGTCGCATTAGTCTTGCGCGCGGTCCGTCATCCGACTCAGGAACACACCTATGCCTCTTCAGCCCACTCTGCGCCGCCCACACTCCACGCGCAGAGGTCGTACACAGCGTATGAACTGCGTGACTGTTGGCCAGTGCTTCGACATCGACATCAGCCGTGACGCCGACGGATGGTTGATCCGGATACCCGAGGTGGACGGGATCGCCCGCGCCGTTCGCCGTTCGGCGGTCGAGCTCGCGGCGCGGCAGTGCATCGCACGCAAAACCGGCATTCCCATCGGTTACGTCGCCGTCTGGGTCGCCAACGAGAGCCGTTAGCCGGTCGCCGTTTCTGCCCGTCAGTGCGAGAAGACGGTCAGATCCCCGGGCTCGTTGTCGAGCACCTCGCGGTTGAAGATCATCATGTACCCGAAGTACAGGGCGCCCGTGCCCAGCAGGCCGGCCACGATGATCATCGGTACGACCGCGGAGGCGGGGGAGAGCAGGATGATCAGCGCGCAGACCGACCAGATCAGCGCCGCCACCGCGATCGGCAGCTCGAACCGCCCGATATCGAAAGCACCTTCCTGACGATCCAGTCGTTTGCGCACCACCAGGTACAGCACGACGATCATGCCGTAGGTCAGCGCCGGGAACACCGTCCCCGAGGTGATGAGCTCCAATAGCGCGTCGCCCGGCAGTGCGGCCAGCACCGCCACGCCGATGACCACAGGCACGACGGTCGCCGGAATCGGCGTCTGGGTCCGGGAATTCACGCGCCGCATCAGCCGGTGGGCGGGAAAACGGTCGTCACGCGACATTGCGAAAATCATCCGAGAGCAACTGGTCAGCGTGACCATTCCGCCTCCGAAGAAGGCAATCGCAATGGCGACCAGGAAGATTCGCTCGGTCACCGTGCCGAGTTGATCGTGCATGATCATCGCCACCGGTGAACCGGCGGCCGAGACATGCGGGATGTCGTCGATGGCGACCGTCAACGCGATCAGGAACAGCAGGCCCAGCACGCTGGCCGCGGCCACCGATCCCACGATGGCACGCGGAACGCTGCGGAACGGGTCCTTGGCCTCCTCGGCCATATTGGCCGCGGAATCAAAGCCGACCAGCGTTCCCAGGCCCACGATCATGACGGCCATCAGGCCGCCGCCGAAGGCGAAGTAGTTCGGCGCCCCCTCGGTGATACCGCGGGACGTGAGGTTGCCGACCGAGCCGTTTCCCGTCACCGACACGACAACGACGAGCGCGATGGCCAGCACCACCACGATGGACAACTCGATAGCCACCGCCGCCGAATTGATTAGCGCAACAATCCTTGTCGACGCGATCGCGAGTACAGCCTGGATCACCATCACCGTCACGGTGATCAGGCGCGCGGTGTCTTCATCGGGCGCGATGTTGAACAACGGCATCAGGCATGTGCTTGACATCGCGCTGTCGATCGCCATCAGCCCGGTGATCAGGTAGCAGAAGGTCAGCCACCCGAAGAACCAGCCGATCTTCGGGTTGGCCAGGCGCGATCCCCACTGATAGGACGAGCCGCTGAGCGGGATGCGGGCGGCGAACTGTGCGATCACCAACGCGATCAGCAGCTGCCCCACCGCGGCGACGATCCACGTCCAGATCCCCACCGGGCCGGAGTTGCGCAACAGGTCGTCGTAGGTTCCGAAGATGCCCACCGCCACCGAGATGAAGGCGAACGAGACGGCGAACACCTGGAAGGAACCCAGGGTGCGTTTCAGTTCGGGCTCGTAACCGTATTCCTCGCTGAACTCAGTCATTGAGCCCCCGTATCTTCCTCAGATCTTGACGGTCAGCGGCCAGACTTTCCAGATGTCCTCGCAGTATTCGGCGATGGCGCGGTCTGAGGAGAACTTGCCGCTGCGCGCGGTGTTGAGGATCGACATCTTCGTCCACGCGTCCCGGTCCTGCCAGGCCTGGCTCACGCGCTCCTGGCATTCCACGTAGGACGCGAAGTCGGCGCACACCAGAAAGGAGTCGTGGTAGCGCAGGTTGTCGACCAGCGGCCGGAATACCTGGTGATCGCCGTGCGAGAACGTCCCGCCGGCAATCAGGTCCAGTACCGCGCTGAGTTCTTCATTGCCGTCGATGTAATCCGCGGGCCGGTAGCCGCGCGCCTTGAGCGCTTCGACCTCGTCGACGGTCAGGCCGAACAGGAAGAAGTTCTCCGGGCCCGCCTCCTCGCGGATTTCGACGTTGGCCCCGTCCAGGGTGCCGACCGTCAGCGCGCCGTTGATCATGAACTTCATGTTGCCGGTGCCCGAGGCTTCCTTGCCCGCGGTGGAGATCTGCTCGGACACATTGGCCGCCGGATAGATCAGATGCGCGTTCTGCACGTTGAAGTTCGGGATGAACGCCACCTTCAGGAACTTGTTGACCTCCGGGTCATTGTTGATGGTCTCGGCAACGGCGTTGATCAGCTTGATGATCCGCTTGGCCAGGAAGTACCCGGGTGCCGCCTTGCCACCGAAGATGAAGGCGCGCGGGGGAATCGACAGCCCGGGATTCTGCTTGAGCCGGTAGTAGAGCGCAACGATGTGCAACACATTGAGGTGCTGACGCTTGTACTCGTGAATCCGCTTGACCTGGATGTCGAAGATCCATTCGGGATTGAGTTCCACGCCCGTGGCCGACCGAACGAAAGAGGCAAGGCGCGCCTTGTTGTTGCGCTTGATGTCTCGCCACTGCTCCCGGAAGGACGAGTCGTCGACGAACTGCTCCAGCCCACGCAGCCGGCCCAGATCGGTCAGCCACCCGTCGCCGATGGTGCGGTCGAGCAGTTCGCGTAGTCCGGGATTGGCCAGCGCCAGAAAGCGGCGTGGTGTCACGCCGTTGGTCTTGTTGCTGAAGCGCTCCGGCCACATCTCGTAAAAGTCTTTCAGCACACTGTCTTTCAGCAGTTCGGAGTGCAGCGCGGCGACCCCGTTGACGGCATGGCTGCCGACCGTGGCCAGGTGTGCCATCCGGACGTTCCGGCCACCGTCCTCACTGATCAGCGACATCCGGCGGACCCGGTCGTGGTCACCGAGGAACCGGATGCGGACTTCGTCGAGGAACCGGCGGTTGATCTCGTAGATGATCTCGAGGTGACGGGGCAGCGACTCGCCGAACATCTCCAGGGGCCAGGTTTCCAGCGCCTCGGGCAGCAGCGTGTGGTTGGTGTAGGCGAACGTGGCAACGGTGATGTCCCACGCCTCCTCCCAGTCCAGCTGACGCTCGTCGATCAGCAGCCGCATCAACTCGGCGACCCCGATCGACGGGTGAGTGTCGTTGAGCTGCAGCGCAAATCGCTGGGGAAGTTCACGCACCGAGACGTCGGCCAGATCGTCCATGATGTGCAGCACGTGCTGCAGCGAACAGGACACGAAGAAATGCTGCTGCAGCAGTCGCAGGCGCTTGCCGGCCTCCGGCTCGTCGTTGGGGTAGAGCACCTTGGTGACCGTCTCGGAGGTGACCTCGTCCTCGACCGCCTTGTAGTAATCGCCGGTGTTGAACGCTTCCAGCGCGAACGACTTCACCGCGCGCGCACTCCACAGCGTCAGCACGTTGCAGGTGTTGACGCCGTAACCCTGGATGGGGGTGTCGTAGGCGACGCCCTTGAGCATCAGCCCGGGCACCCAGCGTGCGCGTTCGCGCCCCGCGTCGTCGGTGTAGCGCTCGACGTAGCCGCCCCACTTCACCAGGTAGTTGACGTCGGGTTTTGCTATTTCCCAAGGGTTTCCGCTATCCAGCCAATTGTCGGTCTGCTCGACCTGCCAGCCGTCGTGGATCTCCTGATCGAAGATGCCGAACTCGTAGCGGATGCCGTAGCCGATCGCCGGGCGCTCCAGGGTCGCCAGCGAATCCAGGTAGCAGGCGGCCAGCCTGCCCAGACCGCCGTTGCCCAGACCGGGTTCCTCTTCGCAGGCCAGCACCTCGTCGTAGTTCTGGCCCATCGCGGAGAGTGCTTGTTTGGCCGCTCTTTCCATGCGCAGGTTCAGCAGGTTGTTGCCGAGCTGAGGTCCCATCAGGAACTCGGCCGACAGGTAGCAGGTCACCTTGCGGCCGAGATCGAGGGACACCTGCGTCGAGGCAACCCGGCGGTCCTGCATGCGATCACGCACGGCGAGCGCGAGCGCGCGGTAGTAATGCTCGGGCCGCAGCGCGGCCGCCGGGCGGCCGATCGAATAGCGCAGATGATCGGTGATCGCACGTTGCAACGCGGCGGCGCCCATGCCCGTTCGGGAGTGCTCGATCAGTTCGGCCCGCCCTGAGCCGGTGGCAGGAATCTCGTCGGAGGGTGTCTGATCAAGATCAGTCATGGTGGGTCCTATCCCTGGAAATCTCGCCGGCGCACGGGGGGAAACAGGCAAAGAGGCCTGCAGCGATGTTTGCACACCTGGCACGGGAATGCCGTCCGAACACATGAACAGCTGGCTATGTACTCGTTATGCATTAGTCTCACGCTACGATGAAACAGATGGCCAAGAAGGCGGTGACTCCCGGGCCGCGCGACGAGCGCGGGGTGCTGCAGGCGCGAATCCTCAACTCCGCCAGGCAGGAATTCGCCACGCACGGCTGGGCTGGAACCACGATCCGGGCCGTCGCCCGCACCGCCGACGTAGACCCGGCGCTGGTGTATCACTACTTCGGCTCCAAGGAGCGCCTGCTGGACGCGGCGACGGACCCGCCGGCCAAGTGGCTGGAAACCGTCGCGCAGACGTGGGCCACGCCCCGCGACGAGTTGGGCACCCGCCTGGTCCGCACGGTGCTCGGCGCCTGGGCAGACGACGAGATCGGTCCGGTCCTGCGCGCCGTGGTGCTCACGGCCGCGCACGACGACCGCACCCGGGAAAAGCTGCGCGCGGTGGTCGAGCGCAGCCTCATCGGTGGTTCGACGCTGGGTACCGACGAGACGGATCGGCTGCGGCGCAGCGGGTTGATCGCCAGTCAGCTGATCGGCTTCGCCCTGATCCGCTTCATCTGGAAAATCGAACCGGTGGCTTCGATGTCCGAAGAAGACGTGGTAGCCGCCGTCGCGCCCAACATTCAGCGGTACATCGACGGAGACGTCGTCGCCAGACCGTCCAGCACCGGCTGCAGCGGTTCCTGATGGACAACGCCGAGGCGCTGAGTCGCGCGGGTGAGGGCGACGTAGAGCTCGGCGGCGCCGCGAGGGCCGTCGGCCAGGATCCGCTGCGGATCCACCACCAGAACGGCGTCGAACTCCAGCCCCTTGGTCGCTGACGGGAGCACCGCGCCGGGGACTCCGGGTGGCCCGATCACCACGCTGGTGCCCTCGCGGGATCCCTCGTCACGCACGAAATCGTCTATGGCAGAAGTTAATTGACTTCCATCTACCCTTCTTGACCACGGCCGGACGCCGCACGCGCGGACCGACTCGGGCGCCACGACGTCGGGTGCGAACTCGGCGAGCAATGCGGCGGCGACGGCCATGATCTCCGCCGGCGTGCGGTAGTTCACCGTCAGCGACCGGTAAACCCAACGGCCGGGCACGTAGGGCCGCAGCATCGCATCCCAGGACGTCGCACCGGCCGCGGATCGTCGCTGCGCGAGATCGCCCACCACGGTGAAGGATCTGGCCGGGCAGCGACGCATCAAGACCCGCCAGTCCATTTCGGACAGTTCCTGCGCTTCGTCGACCACCACGTGCCGATATGTCCAATTCCGGTCCACCGCGGCGCGTTCCGAGAGTTCACGCAGATCGCGTTCGACGAATCGGTCGGCCAGGTCCTCGCCGTAGAGCAGGTCCTGGGCGAGCAACTGGTCTTCGTCGTCCATCAGGTCTTCGCGGCTGACCATCAGGTCCAGGACGCCCGCCGCGTAGGCTGCCTCTTCGGCTTGTTCCTGTGCGGCAGTCTTTCTGGCGAGTTCCTCGGCCTCTTTGTTGACGCCCAGCAGATCCACCAGCTCGTCCAGCAGGGGCGCATCGGACACCGTCCACGCGTCACCGCTCTCGCGCCACAGCGCGGAATCGGCACCCGCCGCAAGCAGCCTCTCGGGCGACTCGTACAGCGCGGACAGCAGCGCGTCCGGGGTCAGGATCGGCCAGAGCTCATCGAGCGCGGAGGCGAACGCGGCGTTGTCCGCGAGTTCTTCGATCAGCTCCTCGCGAAGCTTCTCCCACGCGTTGCGGTCCGACCGGGTCAGCCAGCCGCGGCCGATCTTGCCGATCGCCCGCTCGGTCAAGACCCACGTGACGATGTCGGTGAACGCGGCGCGGGCCGCGTTGTGCGGCAGCCCGGTGGCGCGCGCCTCCTCCCTGGCCCACTGCGCCGTCTCGGCGTCGATGCGCAGGGTGACATCGGACAGCTTGATGAGCAGCGGATCCTCCGGCAGCCGTTGGTAGTCGGCGATCGCGGCGGCGAGCACATCGAGGATCTGCAGTGAACCCTTGAGGCGCGCGGCGGTTGGCTCATCCTCGGCCGTAATGTGCAGACCGGGAACCAGATCGCCGACCGTCATGAACACCACGGTGGATTCGCCGAGTGAGGGCAGGACGCGGCTGATGTGGTCCAGGAAGGCCGGATTGGGACCGATGACGAGCACGCCGTGGCGTTCCATCCGCTCGCGCTGGGTGTAGAGCAGATAGGCGACACGGTGCAGCGCAACCACCGTCTTGCCGGTGCCGGGACCACCCTCGATCACCAGCACCCCGGAGTGGTCCAGCCGGATGATGGCGTCCTGCTCGGCCTGGATGGTGGCCACGATGTCGCGCATTCCATCACCGCGGGGGGCGTTGATCGCGGCGAGCAGGGCTGCGTCGCTTGAGCTTTCGCGCTTGTCTCCGTCGTCCGCGCGGCCGAGCACCTCGTCGGTGAAGTCGACGACGCGACGCCCGCGGGTGTGGAACTGGCGGCGCCGCCGGATGTCCTCGGGGTTGGCTGCCGTCGCGGTGTAGAACGGACGCGCCGCCGGCGCGCGCCAATCGATCAGCACCGGTTGGTACTCGTTGTCCTCATCGAGCAGGCCGATGCGCCCGATATAGGACCGGTTTCCCGAAATACCGTCCAGCCGACCGAAACACAGCCCGTCGTCGGCGACGTCGAGGCGCTTCATCCGCCGCGCCAGCGCCCGGACTTCGACATCGCGATCCATCGGCGTTTCGCCGTCGCCCCGCAAGGCGGCGCTGTACCTCGATTTCGCCTGCGCCCGTTCGGCGTCGAGCCGGGCATAAAGGCCGGTGACGTAGTCCTGTTCGAACCGCAGTTCGTCATCGAAGCTGGTAGCTGACTCCCGCAATTCACCCCCCAATCCATGGACCCCGACCCACGCGGCGGCGTCCGGCCAGCAATTGTGCGGCATGAACCGGGCCTTGCCGCAAGCCCCCGGGGCCGTTATAAGGTGATAAGGGCTTGAAAAGGCTTTGCGCGCAACCTCGTCGTCTGGAGTCCCCATGACCGGACCGCCGCCCGACAACCCGTACGGTGGCTATCAGCCACCCGGGGAATATCCGCCGTATCAGGGCGGCGGGTACCAGCCGCCACCGCAAGGACCTTACGGCGGCTACCCACCGCCGTCGCCGCAGCCCTATGGCGGGTTCTCGCCGCAGGGGCCCTACGGGCAGCCGATGAAGCCCAACAATTACCTGGTGTGGTCCATCATCACCATCTTCCTGTGCATGATCCCGGGCATCGTTGCCACGGTGTATTCCAGCAAGGTCGACGGGCTGTGGGCACAGGGGCGATGGGCGGAGGCGAGCAGGTCCGCGAACACGGCCAAGACGTGGGCCATCGTGGGAACGGTCCTCGGTGGGTTGCTCTGGTTGTCCTACCTGGGCAGGCTGGGCTCTCACGTCTCGTAGTCAGTCGCCGCCAGCCGGGCGATGGCGTCGGCCAGCGCGTCGGTGGTCAGCGGGGTGCCGGTAGCCAGCGGATGCAGCATGGCGCCGTCGAGAAACACCGCGATGGCGTCCGCGGCCCGCCGTCCGACCCGCGGCTCCAGCAGTGCGACGACGCCCTCGTTCCACACCCGGGCCAGGGGCCGCAATTCGTCCCGGTAACTCGCCGCCAGATACAACTCGTTGAGCGTCCGGTACCGGTCGTGGTCGGCCAGGTAGTCGGCGGTGAGCCGGGCCAGCACGGCCGGCAGGTCGGGGTCGGCGTCCAGTTCCTGCCGCCACTGCTCCAGGTGCTCGGCCGAGGTGGTGGCGGCGTGCGCCAGAGCTGCTTCCCGCAGCTCGCCCAGGTCGCTGAAATAGTAGGTCGTCGACCCCACCGGGACGTCCGCCTCGGCTGCCACCAGGCGGTGTGTCAGCTGGCCGAGGCCGCGGCGGGCGATCACCCTGGTAGCCGCTTCGACGATCGCCTGACGGCGGCCGGCCGGGTCGCGCGGCCGGCGTTCGGGCGCGGAGCTCAATGCGCACCGCCGAGGTTGAGCGTGACGACCCCGCCGATGATCAGTCCGACACCGATCAGCTTCGCCGCCGACAGGGGTGAGCCGAGAAACGCCACGGCGATGAACACGATCACGGCCGTCCCGATCGCAGACCACAACGCGTAGGCGACATCGGTCTGCATCCCGCGCGAGATGGACAGCGCCAGCAGGGCAAATGACACCGCGTAACCGACCAGGCAGATGACGGTCGGCCACAGCCGGGTGAAACCCTCGGTGGTCTTGAGCAGGCTCGTCGCCGCTACCTCCGCGAAGATGGCGACCAACAGGAATAGATATGCCACGACACTCTCCCTTGTGTACAGATGTACATGTACAAATGTACACTACCATCGTGGCGGGTCACCACCGATCGGCGGTCAATTTCCCCATCGGCCGAGGGCGGCCATCTGTTCCAGCAGGGTGATTCCACCGTCGCGGCGTTCGCGCAACACCTCGCCGGCCATCGTGTACGGGAGCGCCGCCTCGGGGCTGCGTTGCGCCTGCGCGGCGATCGCGTCCATCAGAGACTTCGCCATGGCCAGGCGTGGGTAGCGGGCATGGATGGCCGCGGCCGCCCGGTCGTCGATGAAGTCGGCGTTGCGGCCGAAATCGATCCCCACGCCACCGTTGACCAGGTAGCAGATCGGCCCGCGGCGCTGGGCGATTCCGAACGAGCTGTGCAACGCAATCGCTTCCCACACCGCATCGATCACCGCACGTTCACAACCCTGCTCGGTCAGCAGGTTGGCCGCCAGGTCCGCGCCTTCGATCTCGAAGCGTTCCTTGCCGGCGGCGGCCGTACCGGCGCCGAGGTCATGCAGGACGCAGCCCAGGAACAGCGTCTCGCTGTCGAAATCCGAGCCGGGTTTCAGGCCTTCGTGCGCGGCGAGCAGCTCGCCGAAAAGATAGCTGCGCACACTGTGGTTGAAGACGGACTCCGATTCGGTCGATCGGGCTAATTCAATTGCGGCACAGGAAACTTCAGAGTTCAGGAGTGATGGTACCGGTTGCATGAACACGACTGTACGAGCCGCGGCGGTGTCATCGTTAGTGGCGCAGCAGACACCGATCCCACGATTTCGGCCATGTCGGGCCGCGACCGTAACGTGGGCGCCATGACAAACGACCTCAACCACCGCGTGGCCGGCTTGTCGCCGGCAGTTCTGAGCCTGTTCCGGTTGGTCTACGGCTTCCTCTTCGCCGGCTACGGCTCGATGATTCTCTTCGACTGGCCGGTCCCATCCGGGCAACCCGTCGGGGTCGGGGACTGGCCGGGCTGGTACGCCGGCGTGATCGAACTGGTCACCGGGTTGCTGATCGCTGCGGGACTGTTCACCCGTATCGCTGCCTTCGTGGCCTCCGGCCAGATGGCGGTCGCGTACTTCTGGATGCATCAACCGCTGGCGCTCTGGCCGATCAGCAATCCACCCGACGGCAACGGGGGAACTCCGGCAATATTGTTCTGCTTCGGCTTCCTGCTGCTGGTTTTCACAGGGCCCGGTCGGTACGCGCTGGGCGGTAGTCGGTTGCGGCTCAGATGATTCCGCTGACGCGTTCGCTGCAGTAGGTCCGTTTGGGCTGAGGGAATGTGACCGTGCGCGCCCCCGATGGGCAGGCCGATGTGTCGACGGTGTTGTCCAGCCGCGTGGTGATCCGCACCACGGTGCCGCCGGCGCCGCAGCTCACCGCGCGTATCGTCTCGCCGTTGTGATCGGACGAATAGCAATGGCTGACAAGCAGATTGGGTATGAAGCAGCGTCGCAAACCGTCGTGCTCGACGGATAGGTAGGAGCTGCTGTCGAGCTTGCCGTCCGGACAGTTGCCCCTGGAGTCCACCTTTGCGGCGTATTCGAGCACCGCCTCGGGATTGCCGCAACTCTTGGACTTCCAGCGCTGCTTGTCCAGGATTTCGTTGGTGAAACAGTCGCCCACCGCCAGTCGGGTGCTCCGGCCGGCGGCCAGGGCCACCGTACCGACGACGCCGAGGGCGCTCACGGCGAGCAACACGACACCCGCGACGATCAGGCCTGCGCCCGACTTGTGGGGTGGAGGCGGCAACGGCGGGTAGCCGCCACCGGGGTAGCCCGGGAATGCGGGCGGGTACCCGCCCGGATAGCCGGGCAGGTGGCCCGGCGGGAACTGGGCCTGAATGCGCCGCGCCGAACGCCTCCGCAACCCGATGATCAGCAGCGTCACTCCCATGGCGGTGCAGACGAATGCGCCGAGGACCCCCGCCGCCAACACCGCTCCCTGCATTAGTTGTCCAGATTGGTGCTGGTAGTGAACTCTTCCCACGCCGATATCTCGGCCGCTCTGCGTTCGGCGATGTGGCGGTAGGAGAACAGGGCATCCTCGCCGAGCAGCAGGAAGGCGGGGGGCTCGTCGGACTCGACTGCGGTGATGATCACCCCGGCCGCCTTGGCGGGGTCACCGGCCTGACTGCCGTGCATGGTGTCGTTCTCGATCCGGCGGCGCCCGGCGGTGTCGGCGTAATCGTCGATGACGGAAGAGGATTGGGTCAGCGAACGCCCGGCGAAATCCGTTCGGAAAGCGCCGGGTTCGACGACGGTGACCGAAATGCCCAGCGGCGCAAGCTCACCGTGCAATGCCCCGCTCATGCCCTCCACGGCCGCCTTGGCGGCCGAGTAGTAACCCGATCCGACCGGCGTCAGCTGCACGCCGATCGAGGAGATGTTCACGATCGCACCGGAGCGGCGCTCCCGCATGCCCGGTAGCACCGCCTTGATCATGGCGACGGCGCCGAAGAAGTGGGTTTCGAACAGGGCGCGCACATCTTTGTCGTCACCTTCTTCGATGGCGGCGCGATATCCGTAGCCGGCGTTGTTCACCAGGACGTCGATGCCGTCGAACCGATCCTGTGCCTGCTGGACGGCCGCGCCGACCTGTTCGGCGTCGGTGACATCGAGGGCCACGGCCAGCGTGCGCTCGGATGCGGTGTCAGCCAGGTCGGCGATTTTCGCGACGTCGCGTGCGGTGACGACGACATTGTGGCCGGCGTCGATTACCGCCTCGGCGAGAGCGCGGCCGAGGCCGGTCGAACAACCCGTGATGAGCCAGGTGGACATCGGCGACCTTCCTTCCGGTCAGAGGCGTTAAAGCCAGCAGGCGGAACGGAATTCGCGACGTGTCTCGGTCAGCCTAGAATCCCATCTTCTGGCACTTGACGTGTTGGTTCTGACAGTACATTCCGCTGCCGGTCCACTCCTTGGGCCCGGCGCCGTGCTGTGTGGAGTCCCGGTCGCGGGGATCGAGAGTCAATCCCGGAACGATTACGAGCAGGTCGTCGATGATCTGGGGCGCCGCGTCGTCCGGATCGGCGCGGGCGACGCCGGCGCTGCCCGCCAGGGCCGACATCGCGATCAGGACGGCCAACAGGGCGGTAGCGAACCTGTGACGTGTCATGGTCGCCCTCCCTGCCGATTGGCGCGAACGGTCAACTGCGGAGTCTACTCGCGACACGGTTTGTCCAGCCTCCCGTCTTTGCATCGCGAACCAGCTACAAACGCGCAACAACTTCGAGTTGCGGCCTCGCGCAAACCCGGACTGAGATCCCGCCGTGCCTAGCGTGTAGGCCGTGATGCCGATTTCCGCGGTTGTTCGCCGGGCTGCGGTATTCGCTGTGTGCCTTCTGTTGGTGACGCCCGCCGCCGCGGCGACTGCGCAGCCCGGCGCCGAACCGGTGTCGGGCACGGGGTCACCGGCCGACGGTGTCCTGCCGCCCGGCACACCCGCGCGGGTCAACACCCCCGATGGCTGGACGCTGGCCCTCGGTGCGAAAGACGAGAAACAGGTTCCCGTCGCGCCGCTGACCACTGCGGCGTCGTCGCGCGAATACCTGTCCAGCGGAGTGTTCGTCGCGTCGTTGCAGGGTCCGGAACCGCCGCACGGCATCCTGGAAGTCGGCTATGAAATCGGCTGCGGCATCGACATGAGCACCGCCAACGGCGTCACCATGGCCAACGGCGGCGGTATCGCCCCGTCGCTCGGCGCGGAGTTGCCGCTGGGGCCGGGCCAGCCACCGGTGCTGCTGCCGCTGATCACCGGCTCGTACAACGGGGTGGTGAGCGTGGGCATGAAGCCCGGCTTCGTCGTCGTGGTGCCGGTCGTGCGAAAAGAGTTCAAAGGCCCGAACCCCTGGATCATGATCAGCGACTTCCACATCAAGATCGACGGATGCGTGGGACAGTCGTTCATCCGCTCGTACTCGACCTTGACCCGCATCACCGATGAATCTGACGTGGTGGTGTCCTACGTCGGCACAACCAAGGCCGTCTGACCGGGTCTCAGCCCGTGAACGCCGGGCCGTCGAAACGTTCCCGGGTGACGAACTCCGCGACCGGACGGCGGCGCAGTTTCGTCAGCTGGCGCGGTGGCTTTCCGAGCGGCACCAGCGCCGCGACCGCGTGCGAACCCGGAATTTCCAGCAGCTCGCGGACCGCGTCTTCGCGTGGAATCGCCATTGTCGTGATGGTGCCGCCATAGCCTTCGTAGCGGGCGGCCAGCAGGATGCTCCACACCAGCGGGTACACCGAGGCTCCGCCGGCGAGTCCGGCGCGGTTCAACTCCTGATCCAAGGCGGCCACCACGTTCAGGTCGACGGAGACGACCAGGACGACGGGAGCGTTGACCATCGGCGCAATGAACGTCTCGGGAACCTCGGTGTCATCGATGACGTCTTGCGGCACCGCGGTGGGATGCACCGGATTCCAAGGGTTTTCACCGGCGGTCAGCTGGGCGAAATAGCGACGGGCGGCGGGTGCCCCCAGTTCCGCGAGTCGCCGGCGGGTACCGGCGTCGCGCACCACCGTGATGTGCGCGCCCTGCCGGTTGCCACCGCTGGGAGCGAACCTGGCGTTGTCGAGGATGCGGTACAGGACGGCGTCGGGCAGTGGGTCATCGGTGAATTCCCTTGCGGCGAAGGTGCTTCGCAGGACGTCATAGAACTCCATGGCCCCGCCGTTCCAGCCGGAAGGTGCGTTGGATGCCGGTCGGCTCGGTGGTGAGGGTGACTTCCACCGCGCCGGTAGGGCCCACGGTGTAGATCTCCTCGACGTCGGGCCCCTCCTGCCAGCGGCCCACCGGCTGGCGCCGCAGATCGTCCCGGTCGGTCAGCGCCGGGTCGAACGGGAACAGGACCGGATCGTAGGGCGTGACGTCGCCGTCGGGGCGCCCGTCGACCACGCGGCTGCACTCGACGAACCGGAAGTGCCCGATGTTGTGCGCCGCCCGGTACTTTCGGCTGACGACCAGCGGTGTGCGTCCGTCGGCGGGCAGCGCGGCGTCTTTGGGCACGATCGGGTCGAAGACCACGTCGGCGCCGGCCTGCGCCTCCCGGAAAACCCCAAAATGCCGCGAAAAGCGTTCGGAGAGAACGAAACCCGACTCCGTGTCCAAGAAGACGGCAAGTCCGATGGCGGTCGCGGCGAACGGGTGCGGTGAGCGCTTGACCCGCTTGTCGCCGAAGCTCGCGCGCAGCATCCGCGACACGATCGGGAAGCTGCCCGCGCCACCCACCACGTAGATACCCGCCACCTCCGACCACGGGACGTCTCTGCCGTCACCGACCGGGTCGTGCAGGACGCGCGAAAGAAGCTCCGTCGTCTTGTCGACGAGCGGTGCACACGCGGCGTACACATCGTCGATCGGGCAGGAGAACGGCGGGCGGTCAGCGCCGTCGATGACGGTCAGGTCCACCAGGAAGCGCCGGGTCTGCGGACCGACCGCCTCCTTGCGGGTGGCGCACTCCTCTACGAGCAGTTCGTAGGGTGCGCCCCGCACGCCGGGCAGTTGTGAGTCGGCAAGCACCAACTGCGCGATCGCGTCGTCGAAGTCGTCACCGCCGAGTCGTTGAATTCCCTCGCTGACCACGACTTCGTTGACGTGCCCGGCCATTTTCAGCAGCGAGGCGTCGAACGTGCCACCGCCCAGGTCGTAAATCAGCACGTACTCGCGTTTGGCGGTGATCGTGGAGCGGTACCGGTGGGCGTATTCCAGTCCCGCGGCGGACGGCTCGTTCAGCAGCGCGACGACCTCGAACCCCGCCGCGGCGAAGGCATCCAGGGTCATAAAGCGTTGGGCGCTAGACGAATTGGCGGGCACGCTGACGGCCGCCTGGACGGCCTCACCGCTGGCGGCGCCGGCATTCGAGCGCTCGATGAGATCGCTTTTCAGCTGGGCCAGAAACCCGGTGAGCAGATCGGCCAACCGGTATTCACGGCCCGCCAGCCGCACCATGGTCTGCGGCCCGGCGTCGTTGAGCAGACGCTTGAACGACCTGAGCACCTCCCAGCCGGGTTCGTGGCGCACCGCCGCCGCGTCCAGGCCGTAACGCAACTCGCCGCCGGGATCGGCCGCTATGACCGACGGCCACGTGTCGACGCCGTCGTAGGAGACGACCGGGTAATTGCCCCGGTCGACGATCGCTGCGACGGTGTGGGTGGTGCCGAAGTCGATACCGACTCTCATTCCGCACAATTCTAGGGCCCGGCAAGGCAGTTCGGCACCACCCCGCCACCAGCGCGCCGCGGCCGGTGCGATGACGCGGCGCCGAATCGTTCCTGGCCAGCCGATACGCAAGTGTTTTCGGGAACGTAAGTTGGCGACCTAAGTCCCTAGTGGGACGGCGTGCGCGTTGCGCAAGCTGAACCCGCCGGCATTGCGCAAAGTAGAGGAAGCCGCCGATGGTTTCAGTTGAGTTGGAGAGGGTCACCAAGCCGCTGCGATCCGTCGGCGAATTCTTCGCGATGTCACTGGACACGTTCGTGGCCATGTTCAAGCTGCCGTTTCCATGGCGCGAATTCCTGCTGCAGAGCTGGTTCGTGGCACGGGTCTCACTGATTCCGACGCTGCTGCTGACCATTCCGTTCACGGTGCTGGTGGTCTTCACCCTCAACATCCTGTTGGTGGAATTCGGTGCCGCCGACTTCTCCGGCACCGGCGCAGCGACCGCCTCAGTGACCCAGATCGGCCCGGTGGTGACGGTTCTCGTCGTCGCCGGCACCGGGGCCACCGCCATGTGCGCCGACCTCGGTTCCCGCGCGATCCACGACGAGCTCAACGCGTTACGGGTGATGGGCGTGGACCCGATTCGCCGGCTGGCGGCGCCCCGGGTGTTGGCCGCCACCGTTGTCGCGGTGTCCCTGGTGTCGCTGGTGACCCTGGTGGGTCTGGCCGGCTCCTTCGTCTTCTCGGTGTTCGTTCAGCACGTCACACCCGGGGCCTTCGCCGCCGGTCTGACACTGATCACCCACCTGCCCGATCTGATCCTCGGCCTGGTCAAGGGTGCGCTGTTCGGGATGGCGGCGGCCCTGATCGCCTGCTACAAGGGCATTTCCGTGAGCAAGGGGCCGCAGGGCGTGGGCAATGCCGTCAACGAGACGGTCGTCTACTCTTTCATCGCCCTGTTCCTGATCAACATCGTCGCCACCGCGGTCTTCTACACGGGGCCGCAATGAACGTGGTGGCGAGCTGGAATCACGTTGGCGCCCAGGTGGCTTTCTACGCCCGGACATTCGCCGAGATGCGCACCGCCTTCCGGCGGTACGGCAGGGAGATGATACGACTCGTCGCCCAGATGAGCATGGGCACCGGAGCGCTGGCAGTGATCGGCGGGACGGTGGTCATCGTCGGCTTCCTGACCCTCTCGACCGGAGCCGTGATCGCCGTTCAGGGCTACAACCAGCTGTCGGGCATCGGCGTGGAAGCGATGACCGGCTTCATCTCCGCCTACGTCAACGTCCGGATCATCGCCCCGGCGGTGGCCGGTGTGGGCCTGGCCGCCACCATCGGGGCCGGCTCCACCGCGCAACTGGGGGCGATGAGCATCGCCGACGAAATCGACGCGCTGGAAGTCATGGCGGTCCGCTCGGTGGCCTACCTGGTCTCCACCCGGGTGGTGGCCGGTGTCGTCGTGGTCATCCCGCTGTACTGCGTGGCTGTGGTGTGCGCCTTTCAGGCCGCGCGATTCGGAACCACCAGGCTCTATGGACAGTCCACCGGCGTGTACGACCACTACTTCCACACCTTCCTCAACTCGATCGATCTGCTCTGGTCGTTCGTCACGGTGATCGTCGCGGCGATCGCAATCATGTTGGTGCACACCTATTACGGCTACACCGCACGCGGTGGTCCCGCCGGGGTGGGGGAGGCGGTGGGCCACTCCGTGCGCACTTCGTTGATCGTGTTGACCCTTGTGGTGCTTGCGATTTCGCTGTCCGTCCACGGCCAGTCCGGTCACTTCAACTTGTCGGGCTAGCGGGCGGATCGGAGTCGGCATGCAGGAGCCGCGACCAGGGGGAATGCATCCCGCATGGTGGACCCTCATACTGCTCGTGTCGACGATCGGCGTCGTCGCGGCGACCTCGGCGTTGTTCAGTGGGTCGTTCAAATCCTATGTTCCGGTCACCTTGATCTCGGACCGGGCCGGCCTGGTGATGGACCGCGGCGGCAAGGTCAAGATGCGCGGCGTGCAAGTGGGCCGGGTCGGCGCCGTCAGCACCGGCAAAGACGAGGTGCGCCTGCGGCTGGACATCTACCCGGCAGAGATCAGGCACATCCCGGCGAACGTGCGGGCCCGCATCCGGGCGACCACGCTGTTCAGCGCCAAATATGTCGACCTGGTCTACCCCGGTGACCCCAGCGGCCGACACCTGGCCGCCGGCGCTGCGATCAGGGTCGACAGCGTCGGCACCGAGGTCAACACGATGTTCGCCAACCTGGTCAAGGTGCTCAGCCAGATCGACCCGGCCAAGCTGAACGGGGTGCTGTCGGCGCTGGCCGAAGGGCTGCGCGGACACGGGGCAGCCATCGGTCAGGGCGTCACCGATGCCAATGAGGTGCTCCGGGCGGTCAACCCGCGCGCGGAGACGATCCGCGGCGACACCCGGGCGGCCGGCAGCGTCGCTGACACGTATAGTGCTGCGGCACAGGACATTCTGCGAACGCTGGACACAGCCAGCGTCACCAGCTCGACCCTCTCCGACGCACCCGACCTGGATGCCTTGCTGACCAACGTCATCGGGCTGTCGCGCAGCGGAACCCAGGTTCTGGGAGCGAACCGGGACAACCTGATCAAAGCCGTGAACCTGCTGGAGCCCACCACCGGCCTGCTGATGAAGTACAACCCCGGACTGACGTGCATGCTGGTCGGCGCCAAGCTCGCCCTGGACACCGGCTACCTGGACGCGACCGGAGGCGCGAACGGTTACTCACTGGTCATCGACAGCACTCCGCTGTTCGGCGCCGATCAATACCGCTATCCGCAGAACCTGCCGATCGTCGGGGCCAAGGGCGGTCCGGGCGGTAAGCCGGGTTGCGGATCCCTGCCCGACGTAGCAGCGAATTGGCCGCTGCGCCAACTCATCACGGACACCGGCTGGGGAACCGGACTCGACATCCGGCCCAACCCCGGCATCGCGTTCCCCGCCTACGCCGACTACCTCCCGGTCACCCGCGGGATCCCCGAGCCGCCCAGCATCCGCTACCCGGGCGGCCCGGCGCCCGGACCGATCCCGTATCCCGGGGCACCGCCCTACGGCGCCGCGCAGTACGCCCCCGACGGAACTCCGCTCTACCCGGGCTTACCGCCGGCGCCCCCGCCGGGCGCACCGCGCGAACCCGGGCCCGCGCCACCGGGATCCGAACCGTTCGTGCCACCGGCGCCCGCTCAGGTGCAGCCCACCCCGAGCGGCCACTAGTACCCAGGAGCAGACCAGGTGAGAATGACTGTGCTAGGGGCGATCTGGCGGCTCGCTGCCTTCATGGCCGTGTGCGTGCTGGGCTTGGTTGCCATGCTGGCGATCTTCGCCGACCTGCGGTTCGGGAAGGAGAAGCAGTACCACGCGACGTTCAGCAACGTCTCCGGGCTGGAGGCCGACAACTTCGTGCGCATCGCCGGAGTCGAGGTCGGCCAGGTCAAGAAGATCTCGATCCAGGACGACGGCACCGCCCTGGTCGACTTCAGCGCTGACGATTCCGTGGTACTGACCGAGGGCACCCGGGCGGTCATCCGGTACCAGAACCTGATCGGCGGGCGTTATCTCGCCCTGGAGGAAGGACCGGGCGGCGCAAGGCAACTCACGCCGGGCGGCACGATTCCGCTGGCCCGGACCGCGCCCGCCCTGGACCTGGACGCGCTGATCGGCGGCTTCCGGCCGCTGTTCCACGCGCTGGATCCCAACCAGGTCAACATGCTGTCCAGCGAGCTGATCAAGGCCTTCCAGGGTGAGGGCGCCACCATCAGCTCGGTCCTGGTGCGCACCGCGGCACTGACGAACACGCTTGCCGACCGGGGCACGCTGATCGGGCAGGTCATCGGGAACCTGGACACCGTGCTCGGATCGCTGGGCGACCAGAGCACCCAGTTCGCCAAGGCCGTAGACGCATTGGCGCAATTGCTCGCCACATTGGCCGACCGAAAGCAGGACATCAGCACCTCGCTGGCCTACAGCAACGCGGCGGCCGGCTCCGTCACCGATCTGCTGGCACGGGGACGGCAGCCGCTCGGGAAAGCCCTGCACGAGTCGGACCGGATAGCGGGTCTCGCCCTGGACGACCACGACTACTTCGACGATCTGCTCAACACGCTGCCCGATGCCTATCAGATGCTCAATCGCCAGGGCCTGCACGGCGACTTCTTCAGCTTCTATTTGTGTGACCTGATCTTGAAGGTGAACGGCAAAGGGGGGCAACCGGTTTACGTCAAGGTGATCGGTCAGCCGTCGGGGAGGTGCACGCCGCGATGAAGTATTTCTCCGAGCGCAATCCACTTGTCGTCGGCGCAGTCGGCGTGGTGGTCGTCGCCGCGGCGGTGGTGACCGCCCTGACGTACAGCAAGCTGCCGTTCTTCAAATCCGCGAAAGAGTATTCGGCCTACTTCGCCGAAGCGGGCGGGCTGTTGATCGGGACCGCGGTACAGGTCTCGGGATACAAGGCGGGCAAGGTCGACAGTATCGCCCTGGACGGGCCCCGCGTGCTGGTCACCTTCGAGGTCGACAAGCACATCCGGCTCGGCGAACGAACCGAGGCGTCCATCAAGACCAAAAGCCTGTTGGGCGCCAAGATCCTGGAGGTGACACCCCGGGGCGACGGCCGGCTGCGCGGGCCGATTCCGCTCGAGCGCACCACATCGCCCTACCAGCTTCCCGACGCACTCGGGGATCTGGCGGCCACCATCAGTGGACTGGACACCAACCGCCTGTCCGAATCGCTGGGGGTGCTGGCCGACACCTTCTCCGACACCGCACCCGACCTCAAGATCGCGCTGAGCGGCGTGGCCCGGTTCTCCGCGGTGCTGGCCGACCGGGACGCGCAACTGCGAAACCTGTTGTCCAACGCCAATAAAGCGACAACGGTGCTGGCCGGGCGCAGCGACCAGATTGTGCGTCTGGTTGCCGACAGCAATGCCGTCCTCACCCAATTGCGCAGCCAGAGCCGGGCCCTGGATCAGATATCCGGCAACATCGAGGCAGCGAGTCGTCAGGTCAAAGGCTTCATCGCCGAACACCGGCAGACGCTCAAACCGACGCTGGACAGACTCAATGCGGCGCTGGCGATCGTCGACCACCGCAAGGAGCGGATTGCCCTGGCAATCAAGAAGTTCGACGACTACGCGCTGTCGCTGGGCGAGTCCATGTCCACCGGGCCGTGGTTCAACTTCTACATCGCGAACCTGATCCCCGGCCAGTTCATCCAGCCCTTCATCGACGCGGCGTTCTCCGACCTGGGGCTGGACCCCAATGTGCTGTTGCCCTCGCAACTCACGGACCCCGAAGTCGGTCAGCCCGGTACACCGGCGTTGCCGATGCCGTACCCGCGCACCGGCCAGGGCGGCGAGCCACAGTTGACCCTGCCGGACGCCATCACCGGTAACCCCGGCGATCCCCGCTATCCCTACCGCGAACCGCCGCCCGCACCACCGCCAGGCGGGCCGCCCCCGGGACCACCGGCATTGGCGCCCGGTCAGACGTCCCCGCCGCCGGTGCCGACGCACCCGCCGGTGTTCGTGCCGGCCCCGGGGGAACAGCGATGAAACGCAACGTCATTCGCCTCGGACTGGGTGCCGTGCTGGTGCTCACCCTGATCGCCGGAGTGGCGGCGGCCTGGCATGGCCTGGCGGCTTCCGGCAAGACCAGGGTGGTCGCCTACTTCCAGAACAGCAACGGCATCTTCGCAGGCGACGAGGTGCGCATCCTGGGGGTAGCCGTCGGCAAGATCGACACCATCGAACCCCAACCCCGACGCGTCAAGATCACCTTCTTCTACGACTCCAAGTACCAGGTGCCCGCCGACGCCAAAGCGGTGATCCTGTCGCCGTCACTCGTCACATCGCGGGCCATTCAGCTCACGCCGGCCTACACCGGCGGCCCGCAACTGCCCAACGACGCCGTGATCCCCCTGGAGCGCACCGCCGTACCGGTGGAGTGGGACGACCTGCGTTCGGATCTGGAAAGACTCGCGCAGATGCTGCAGCCCACCCGGCCCGGCAACGTCAGCCCCCTCGGCGCGGTCGTCAACACCGCCGCCGCCAACCTGCGGGGCCAGGGCGCAACCATCCGGGACACCCTTCTCGAGCTCTCCCAGGCTGTTTCGGCGATCGCCGACCACAGCAACGACCTCTTCAGCACGGTGCGCAACCTGTCGATCCTGGTTTCGGCGCTGCAGAGCAGCGCGGACCTGATGAGGCAGCTCAACGAGAACCTCGCCGCGGTGACCGGACTGCTGGCCAACGATCCCAACGAAGTCGGCAGTGCCGTGGCTGCCCTTGCCGAGGTGACCCGTGACGTCACGGGATTCGTGGCCGAGAATCGGGAAGCGCTGGGCACTTCGGCCGACCAGCTCGCGTCGGTGTCCCAGGTGCTCAACGCCAGTCTCGGCGACATCAAGCAGGCACTGCACATCGCCCCGACCGAACTGCAGAACTTCATGAACATCTACCAGCCGGCGCAGGGCACGTTGAGCGGAGCGCCGGCGTTCAACAACTTCGCGAATCCCATCGCTTTTCTCTGCGGAGCCATCCAGGCGGCGTCGAGGCTGGGGTACCAGCAGTCGGCGAAGTTGTGTGTGCGGTACCTGGCGCCGATCATCAAGAACCGTCAGTACAACTTCCCGCCGCTGGGCGAGAACACGGTGGTCGGTGCCACGGCGCGACCCAATGAGGTGACCTACAGCGAGGACTGGCTGCGGCCGGACTACGTTCCACCACAACCGAATACGCCATTCGGGGCCGGACTTGTGCCGTTGCCGGCCGAGATCCACGCCACCGATCCCGCCGACGGACTGCCGGGACTGCTGCTGCCGGAGGGGGGTAACCGATGATTCGCCGTGCGACGGCAGCTCTGTTGTTGGGGATGGTTGTGCTGGTTCTGGGTGGCTGCGGATGGCGCGGTCTCAATTCGTTGCCACTGCCGGGCAGCGTCGGAAACGGCCCCGGCTCGTTCATGATTCACGTCCAAATGCCCGATGTCGGGACCCTGGAGCAGAACTCCCGCGTCCAGGTTGGCGATGTCACCGTCGGCAACGTCACCAGGATCGAGCGACAGGCCTGGCATGCGCTGCTCACCATCAGGCTCAACGGTGACGTCGACCTGCCGGCCAACGCGACCGCGACGATCGGACAGACCAGCCTGCTCGGTTCGCTGCACATCGAACTGGCACCGCCGGCCGACGTCCCGCCGCAGGGGAAGCTGAGAGAGGGATCGCTGATCGCCCTGGCGTCGGCCGGCAGTTACCCGTCGACCGAGCAGACCCTGGCAGCTATCTCGTTGCTGCTCAACGGCGGTGGCATCGGCCAGATTCAGGACATCACCGAGTCGTTGAGCACGGCTCTGTCCGGACGGGCCGACGACCTGCGCAGCCTGATCGGGCAGCTGGACCGGTTCACCGGCTCCGTGAACGATCAGACCGGTGACATTCTGGCCGCTACTGAACACCTGAACAACCTGGTCGGCCAGCTCGCCGAGCAGCGTCCGGTACTGGACCGGGCGCTTGCGACCATGCCGAATGCGCTTGCCACCCTCAAACAGGAGCGCCAGCAACTGGTCGAAGCCCTCGATCAGATCGGCAAATTCAGTGCCCTGGCGGCCGACTCCGCCAACCAGACCAAGGACGCTCTGGTCAAGGAGCTGAAAGACCTGGGGCCGGTGCTGGAATCACTCGCCAATGCCGGTCCGGCACTGACGCGCTCGCTGGGACTGCTGCCCACCTACCCTTTCCCGAAGGACACCATCAGCAAGTGGGCCCGCGGCGACTACGCGAACCTGACCGCAATCATCGACCTGACACTGAGCCGGCTCGACGCATCCTTCCTCACCGGCACCCGGTTCGAGGGCAATCTGACCGAGCTCGAACTACAGTGGGGCCGCACCATCGGCCAGATGCCCAGCCCGGCTACTGCCGGCAATCCCCTTGTGGCGCCTTATCATTGGGATCAGGGGCCCTGACATGCCGCCGCTGACAAGACGAATCCTGATCCAGCTGGCGATCTTCGGGGTGGTCGCGCTGGTGGGTGGCGCCGCGATGGCCCTGGGTTATATGCAGTTGCCGGCCATGTTCGGCGTGGGACGCTACCAGGTCACCGTGGAGTTGCCGCAGGCCGCGGGTCTCTACGTCAGTGGGAACGTCACCTATCGCGGCACCGAGGTCGGCCGCGTCGAGAGCGTGCGGCTCACCGACACCGGTGTCGCGGCCGTGCTTTCGCTCAAATCGGGCGTTGACATCCCTTCCGATCTCGATGCTCAGGTGCACAGCCAGTCGGCGGTGGGGGAGCAGTACGTGGCGCTGTTGCCGCGCCGCGATTCCCGGCCGCTGCGCAACGGCGACGTGATCACCCGGGACCGTGTGTCGGTGCCGCCCGATCTGGACACCTTGCTGGACTCGGTCAACAGGGGTATGGAAGCGATCCCGCGCGACAACCTGAAAACCGTTGTGGACGAGTCTTTCACGGCCGTGGGTGGCCTGGGACCGGAGCTTTCCAGGCTGGTGACGGGCACCAGCGCGCTGTCCAGTGACGCCCGGAAGAATTTGGGGCCGTTGCTGACGCTCATCGACCACTCCAGGCCGGTACTGGACAGCCAGGCGGCGTCCCCGGACGCGGTAACGCAGTGGGCCGCCCATCTGTCCGACATCAGCTCGGGGCTGCAGCGAAACGACGGCGCCCTGAAAGACGTGCTGCGTGCCGCGGGACCCGCGGCGATCGAGGTGCGCCGGCTGTTGGACCGGGTGAACCCGACGCTGCCGATCCTGCTGTCCAATCTGGTCGGCGTCGGCCAGGTCGCCCTGACGTATCACGCCGGAATCGAGCAGCTGCTCGTGCTGCTTCCCCAGGCCGTGGCGACGATTCAGGCCATCGGCGTCCCCAACCGAAACACCAAACAGGCCTACCGGGGCGCCTTCCTGAGTTTCAATCTGCGGCTCAACCTGCCGCCGCCGTGTACCACCGGCTACCTGCCGGCCCAACAGCAGCGGGTGCCTTCCTGGGAGGATCACCCGGACCGGCCGCCGGGTGATCTGTACTGCCGGGTGCCGCAAGATTCGCCGAACAACGTTCGCGGCGTTCGCAATACACCGTGCGTAGCACAACCGGGCAAACGCGCGCCCACGGTCGCGATGTGTGAGAGCGATCAAACCTATGTACCGCTCAACGACGGCTACAACTGGAAGGGCGACCCGAACGCGACGCTGTCGGGTCAGCCCGTCCCGCAACTGCCACCGCCGGTACCGGTACCGGCCGCCGAGTACGACCCCGCCACCGGCAGTTACCTCGGCCCCGACGGGCGCGTTCACACCCAGTCTGATCTGGCCATCGCCGGCGGGCAGCGCACCTGGCAGTCGATGCTGCTGCCGCCCGGCAGTTGATCGGGGCAGTCACGCACATCGGCCGAGCATTGTGGCAGCGGCACAACGGGATTAGATTCTGCCCCTATGGAGCCTCAATGGCGGTCGCTTCGGGAGCCGGCCGCCCGGCGCGTGTGGGAACAGGTGTTGCGGCCGGTCGCTGCCCAATTGCGCTCGGAAGCAACAGAACTGGCTGCGGAGATAGTTGAGCGGTACCAGGCCGTAGTGCCCACGGTAGTGCCCGACCCACCGGCTGTGTCCGAGCAGCTGATCAGCGTCGAAGACAGTCTGCGCCAAGTAGCCCAGTGCATCGATATGGGCGACGACCCGCGCGGGCTCGAACTCACCCCATCCACCGTCGTCATTGCGCGCTCCGGTGTGCAACGAGGGATACCTCTCAACGATCTTTTTCGATCGGTGCGCCTGGCGCACGAGAGAGCGTGGCAGTGGACGTTCAAGCAGATCGTGGCGAGGGCGCCGACACCCGAACAGGCCGCGAGCCTCGAGCTTGTGAGCACCTTCTTCTTCGCTTATGCCGACGTGATTCTGCTCGAGGCCGAGCACCACTACGAAATCGAGCGTGAAGCGTGGCTGCGAGGGACGGCTGCCGCGCGGGCAGCGGCGGTGGAAGACATCCTCGCCGGAACCGAAGTCGACGCTCAACGTGCTTCGAAACGTATGCGCTATGACATCAACCGCCACCACCTCGGTGTCCGCGCCTGGCTCGATAGCTCGAGTGACGACCCCGGGTTGCAGAGCACACTCACGGCGGCGCTGTGGCAGCTCACCGAGGCGCTGTCGGCGCAAAGTCCCATGATCCTTCCCGCCGGTTCGATGGCAGTCACAGCCTGGCTCAGCCGGCCGCAGGCGTTCACCGCGGCCGAGCTGGCGTCACTGGGCGATGACGCTCGATCACCCGACGGGGTCTCGGTGGCGGTCGGTGAGCCGGGATGGGGGATCGGCGGCTTCCGGCGCACCTATCGCGAAGCCTCGCACGCCCACCGACTCGCTTCGTTGCTGGGCGAGCGTGCCGCGGTCGTGACTCGTTACCGAGACGTGGCGGTCGCGGCGCTGGCCAGCGCGGACGACGAGCATGCCGTGGCATTCGTCAAGCGCGTCCTCGGGCCGTTGGCCGTCGACGATGAAGCGACTTACCGTATCGCGGCCACCCTGGCGGTGTACCTCGATGAAAACCGGAGTCCGGGCAAGGCGGCGCAACGGCTTTCGGTGCACCCCAACACCGTCAGCTATCGCGTCCACCAGGCGGAGCAACTGCTCGGCCGCCAGATCGACAACAACACCCTGGAGCTGTCGGTGGCCCTGGCGTTGCTGCCCGCGGTGCGTGGGCTCACCGAGCACGGTGGTTTTGTGGCGGCAACACAAATGCGTTGGTGAACTCTGTCGCCCCGCCCCGAGCCGATGTCGCGACCGTTGCTTACCGTTTTGCGGCATCGGCGCCCATGCCGATCCCGGACGAGGAGGAGCAGATGCAAGCGCTACAGGAACTCGACGTCAACTACATGCACGGGTCTGACAACCCGTGGGTACCCTTCACGCCCCTGAGCGACCAGGTCTTCTTGAAATACTGGAAGATCGATCCGGTGCGCGCGGAGTCTATCGTGTCGATGAAGATCCCCGCCGGGGTCGAACTGGGAACCCACTATCACACTGGAATCGTTGTGGCGCATACCATTAGCGGAGCGTGGCGCTACAAGGAGAGCGACTGGATCGCGCGGGCCGGCGACACCCTGTACGAGGTGGCGGGTTCGTCGCACACTCCCGAGAGCTTCGAGGACACCGAGGTCTTTTTCATTCTGGTCGGTGAGTTGCTGTTCCTCGACGAGGACAACAGGATCCTGTGGCAGGAAAACCACAAAACATCGCTTCAGCGATACCACACCTACTGTGCCGAAAATGGAATACCGGCAAGGGATCTGACTAGCTGGGGTCCCTAGCGGCCACCGCATCCCACTGGCGCTGCACCTCACGTTCGGCGGCGGTGGGGATCAGCCCGGACGGCGCGAAGCGCCGGGAGTTCACCTGATCGTCTTCGGTCAACGGCCTTCCGGCGCCTCGAATCACCTTGACTGACAGCAGGATCGCGGCGGCGACGATGACCAGGACCACTGCTGCGAAGACGATCGACAGGGTGCCTTGCACGAACGCGTTGCGGATGACGTCGTCGAGCTGCTGCGCGGTGGCCGCCGAACCGAAGGATGTCTTGCCGGCGTCGCGGGCCGCCGAGTACTGGAAGTACTGCGTCCAGTAACCGACTTTGGGGTCCCCGGAGAAGATCTTCTGCCACGATGCCGTCAGCGTGACCGCCAGATCCCACAACAGCGGAACACCGGGAATCCAGGCCCATTTCACGTGGCCCCTCTTGATCACGATCACCGTGATGACGGTCAGCGAGATACCCGCGAGCAATTGGTTGGCGATTCCGAACAGCGGGTAAAGCGAGTTGATGCCACCCAACGGGTCGGTCACGCCGAGCAGTAGCGTGCTGCCCCACGCGGCGACCACCACCAGGCTGCACAGCCAGGCACCCGGGCGCCAACTGGGATTGCGGAACTTGTGCAGTGCGGGGCCCAGGTTTCCGAGTGCGTCGGAGACCATGAATCGCGCGACCCTGGTACCGGCGTCGACGGTGGTCAGGATGAACAGCGCCTCGAACATGATCGCGAAGTGGTACCAGAAGGCCTTGAGGGCGGTGCCGCCGAACACCCGGTGCAGAATCTCCGACATCCCGAAGGCCAGGGTCGGGGCACCGCCGGTGCGCGAGATGATCGTTTTTTCACCGACACCGGCAGCGGCTTGATTGATCTGCTCCGTGGTCGCCGACGGCCCACTCAACCCGAGCCCGTTGACGTACCGCGCGGCGGTGGCGGCGGTGTCGTGAGTCTGCGCCGACGGCGCGTTGATCGCAAAATACAAGTGCTGGTCGAGAATTGATGCGGTCAGCAGCGCGACGACGGCGACGAACGACTCGGTGATCATTCCGCCGTAGCCGATGAGGCGCATCTGCCCTTCCTTTTCGAGCATCTTGGGCGTCGTCCCGGAGCAGACGAGCGAATGAAAGCCGGACAGCGCACCGCAGGCGATGGTGATGAAAAGGAACGGGAACAACGAACCGGCGAAGACCGGACCATCGCCGCTGAGAGCGAACCGCGAGACCGGCGGCGCCTCGAGGACCGGATGCGCCACACAGACGCCGATTGCCAGCAGGGTGATGGTGCCGACCTTCATGAAGGTCGACAGATAGTCACGCGGTGCCAGCAGGAGCCACACCGGCAACACCGATGCCGCGAGGCCGTAGACGATGAGCAGCCAGGCCAGCGTGACCGGCGACAGGGTGAACCACCTTGCGCCCCAGGACGTACCGGCGACCCAGTCACCCGAGATCACGGCGAGCAGCAGCAGGCCCACCCCGATCGCCGACACCTCCGAGATCTTCCCGGGACGCAGGAATCGCAGGTAGCAACCCATGAACAGGGCGATCGGGATGGTCATGGCGATCGAGAAGACACCCCACGGGCTCTGCGCCAGCGCGCGGACGATGATCAGCGCAAGCACCGCGATCAGGATGGTGATGATGACCGGTATGCCCAGCAGCGCTGCCGCTCCGGCGGTCGCGCCGAGTTCGTCGCGGACCATCTGACCCAGTGATCGGCCGCGCCGACGTGTGGAGATCCACAGCGTCAGGTAGTCCTGCACGCATCCGCCGAGCACGGCGCCGACGACGATCCAGATGCTGCTGGGCAGGAAACCCATCTGGGTGGCGAGCACTGGGCCGACGAGTGGACCGGCGCCCGCGATCGCGGCGAAGTGATGGCCGAACACCACCCGCCGGTCGGTCGGCACATAGTCGGTGCCGTCGTCGAGAATTTCCGCCGGTGTCGCGAAGTCGTCCCTGGGGCGGACGATCTTCGCCTCGATCAGCCTGGCGTAGAACCGGAACGCGATGATGTAGGTGCACACCGCCGCGACCACGATCCACACGGCGTTGACCGCCTCGCCGCGGACGAAGGCGACGATCGTCCAGGCGGTCGCGCCGATGACCGCGATGAGACCGAAGACGACCTTGTGTCTGAGGTTGATGGGGGAGCGGTCGACGATGGCGACGGGTGGGAGGTCAGGCTCGGTGCGGATGTAGCTGATGTCGCTGTCCACCCGGGCTCCCTTCCAGCGGCCGATAGCGACTGTGAATCTACCGACGCCTCCGCGGCGTGTCGCGTCGTGAGGTTCCCACTCGGCGCCGGAACAGCGGCGGGATCAGTACATGGCGCGCACGGCGTCGATGGTGTCGGCCTCAGCGGGGCTCTTGTCGTCGCGGTAGCGCAGCACCCGCGCGAACCGCAGAGCCACGCCGCCGGGATAGCGGCTCGAGCCCTGCACCCCGTCCAGGGCGATTTCGACCACCTGCTCGGGTCTGACCGCTACGACGTACCCGTCGGTGCCGTCGGTCGCCAACTCGGTGAACCGCCGGGTCTGCCACTCCAGCATGGTGTCGGTCATCCCCTTGAAAGTCTTGCCGACCATGACGAAGCCGCCGGATTCTGGGTCGCGGGCGCCGAGATGGATGTTGGACAACTTGCCGCTGCGACGTCCCGAACCCCACTCCACGGCCAGCACCACCAGGTCCAGGGTGTGCACCGGCTTGACCTTCAACCAGCCCGCCCCGCGCCGCCCCGCCTGATACGGGGCGTCCGGCGCCTTGGCCATCACACCCTCGTGACCTGCGGCCAGAGTTGCGTCCAGGAATGCGGTCGCGGCCGTGGCATCGGAAGTGACCAGCCGATCCACCCGGTGCTGCGCGGGCACCAGCTCATCCAGAGCGGCGAGCCGCTCGGTGGTCGGCGCATCGAGTAGATCCGCGCCGTCGCGATGCAGGATGTCGAAGAAGAACACCGAGAGCGGTTGCTTGTCGCGCGCGGCAGCCACATCCACCGATCGCCCGAATCGCGACGCGGTGACCTGAAAGCGGTGCGGCCTGTTGTCCGGGCGCAGCGCGATCGCCTCCCCGTCGGCGATCAGGTCGGACACGGGCAGGGCCAGCGTGGCCTCCACGACCTCGGGCAACCGGGCGGTGACGTCGTCGAGGCTGCGGGTGTAGACGGTGACATCATCACCGCGGCGGTGGATCTGCACTCGCGCGCCGTCCAGCTTCGCTTCGAAAATCGTTGTGCCGTCGTGGCGTTCGAGCGCACCCGCGACATCGGTCGCGGTCTGCGCCAGCATCGGTCCGACCGGTCGGCCGACCTGCAGCGTGAAGGCGTCCAGTGATCCGCCGGTCAGGGCCGCCGCCGCCACGGCCGGCAGATCCCCGCCCAGCATCGCCGCTCGTTGCACCGCGGCGGCGGGCAGCCCGGCGGCCCTGGCCACGGCGTCGGTCATGATGCCGATCAGCGCGCCTTGGCGCAGTTCGCCACCGAGCAGACGGGCCAGGAAGGTGTGCTCGGGTTCGGTTGCCGCGGCGAACAGCCCGGTGAGCAGGGCGGCCCGCCGCGCCTGGGACCCCTTGCCCGCGACGGAGCCGATCTCGGTGAACGTGGCGTCCACCTGCCCGACGGTGAGCGTGGCTTCCGGTGCCGGAGGGGGTAGTGAGCGCAACGCGGCCCAGCCGACGCCGATCTGGCGCTGTCGGAGCTCACCGGAAAGCCACGACACCACAGTCGCGACCAGCTCGGGATCGGTGGCAGCACCGCGCAGCAGGTCGGCGATGTGGGCCACCTTGGTCAGCCGCGACGAGGTGGCGCCCACATTAAGCGAAGTGCTTGCTACATCGACAAGGAGCACGTTTCGAGCTTGGCATGGCTCGGTGACAAGGTGTCGGAGCCAACCCGCTACCGTGACGGGTTAACGTTACAAATCTCAGTCAAAGTGACAACCCAGATATTGGAGGTTCGGGTGGAGATCAGCGGGAAGAAGGTCGTCGTCATCGGCGGCGCCTCGGGGATGGGACGTGCCAGCGCCGAACTTCTGCACCAGCGCGGTGCCCAGGTGGCGGTGCTCGACCGGGAGAGTTCGGACGGCAAGGCGGTAGCCGACGGGATCGACGGGAAGTTCTATCCGGTCGATGTCACCGACTTCGCCGGCACCGAGCAGGCGTTGCAGGCCGCGGTCGACGATCTCGGTGGCCTGCACGTCACGGTGACGACCGCCGGTGGTGGCATCGCCAAGCGGACCATGACGAAGTCCGGCCCGCACGACCTGGAGTCCTTCCAGTCCGTCATCGACCTGAACCTGATCGCCACGTTCAACATCAGCCGACTGGCCGCCGCGCACATGGCCAAGAACGACCCCGAGGATGAGGAGCGCGGCGTGATCATCAACACCGCGTCCATCGCGGCGTTCGAGGGCCAGATCGGACAGGTCGCCTACACCGCCGCCAAGGCCGGCATCGCGGGCATGTGCCTGACCATGGCGCGCGACCTCGGGTCGCTGGGGATCCGGGTACTGGCGATCGCGCCGAGCCTGTTCGCCACGGGCCTGACCCAGGGCATCCCGGACGAGTTCGCCGCGGCGCTGACCAAGGACGCGGCGTTCCCGAAGCGTCTCGGCCGGCCCGAAGAGTACGCCAAGCTGGTCGCCGCCATCGTGGACAACCCGATGCTGAACGGCCAGTGCCTGCGGCTGGACGCGGGGCAGCGCTTCGCGCCCAAGTAGCACCCCGGCGCTCCTCACGGCGCATTGAGTACACTCTTTAGGGAATCAGCAGCGCCGCGAGGAGGACCCGCATGGGTATCGCATTGACCGACGACCATCGCGAACTCGCCGAGGTGACCCGCGGGTTTCTGACCTCGCAGAAGGCGCGGGCGGCGGCGCGGTCGCTGCTCGACGCGCCGGAGGAGACGCGGCCGTCGTTCTGGCAGGGCTTGGCGGAACTGGGTTGGCTCGGCCTGCACATCGGCGAAGAGCACGGCGGGTCCGGCTACGGACTGCCCGAACTGGTGGTGGTGATCGAAGAACTCGGGCGGGCCGTCGCGCCGGGCCCGTTCGTGCCGACGGTGATCGCCTCAGCGGTGATCGCCCATGACGGCGCCGCCGATCAGCAGGCGCGGTTGTTGCCCGGCCTGATCGACGGAACCGTCACCGCCGGCGTCGGTTTGGCCGGCGGCGTACGGGTTTCCGACGGTGTCGCCGACGGCGAGGCCGGGGTGGTGCTCGGTGCCGGACTGGCCGACGTGCTGTTGCTCGTCGCCGGTGACGACGTGCTGGTACTGGACCGCGGACGGTCCGGCATCACCATCGAGGTGCCGGAGAACCTCGATCCGACGCGACGCTCCGGGCGCGTTCGCCTTCAGAACGTGAAGGTGACCGACGACGACATCCTGTCCGGCGCCGCCGCGTCGGCGCTGGCCCGGGCGCGCATACTGCTGGCCGCCGAGGCCGTCGGCGGTGCGACCGACTGCGTCGAGTCGGCGGTGGAGTACGCCAAGGTGCGCAAGCAGTTCGGCCGCACCATCGCGACTTTCCAAGCGGTGAAACATCATTGCGCGAACATGCTGGTGGCTGCGGAGTCCGCGCTGGCCGCAGTGTGGGACGCCGCCCGGGCGGCCTCCGAAGACGAGGATCAGTTCCGGCTGGTCTCGGCAGTCGCCGCCACGCTGGCGTTCCCGGCCTACGCGCGCAATGCGGAGCTCAACATCCAGGTGCACGGCGGCATCGGATTCACCTGGGAGCACGACGCGCATCTGCATCTGCGGCGCGCTCTGGTTTCCTCGGCCCTGCTCGGCGGCGACGGGCCGGCCCGCGATGTCTTCGATCTCACCGCTGCCGGCGTCGTGCGGGAGAACAGTCTGGACCTCCCACCGGAAGCCGAGGAGCTGCGGACCCAGATCCGGGCCGATGCCGCCGAACTCGCCGCACTGGAGAAGAAGGCCCAGCGCGACAAGCTGATCGAGACGGGCTACGTGATGCCGCACTGGCCCAAGCCGTGGGGCCGGGCCGCCGATGCGGTGGAGCAACTCGTCATCGAAGAGGAGTTCCGTGCGGCCGGCGTCAAACGCCCCGACTACGGCATCACGGGCTGGGTCATCCTCACCCTGATCCAGCACGGAACCGACTGGCAGATAGAAAGATTCGTCGAGAAGGCGCTGCGAAAAGACGAGATCTGGTGCCAGCTGTTCTCCGAACCGGAGGCCGGCTCGGATGCGGCGTCGGTCAAGACCCGCGCCACCCGGGTGGACGGCGGGTGGAAGATCAACGGGCAGAAGGTCTGGACCAGTGGGGCGCAGTACTGCGCACGCGGCCTGGCCACCGTGCGCACCGACCCGGAGGCGCCCAAGCACGCCGGCATCACCACCGTGATTGTGGACATGAAGGCACCCGAGGTCGAGGTGCGTCCGCTGCGCCAGATCACTGGCGGTGCGGAGTTCAACGAGGTGTTCTTCAATGACCTGTTCGTGCCCGACGAGGACGTCGTCGGCGCACCCAACTCCGGGTGGACGGTGGCGCGCGCCACGCTGGGCAACGAGCGGGTCAGCATCGGGGGCAGCGGCTCGTTCTACGAGGGGCTGGCCGGCGAATTGGTGAAGCAGGCGCAGCGTCGTGCAGATCAGTTGGCGGGCGCGGTGATTCGGGTCGGGACCTACCTGGCCGAGGAGAACGCGCTGCGGCTGCTGAACCTGCGCCGTGCGGCCCGCAGCGTGGAGGGCGCGGGCCCGGGGCCCGAAGGCAACGTCACCAAGCTGAAGCTGGCCGACCACATGATCGAGGGCGCCGCCATTTCGACGGCGCTGGCCGGTCCGGAGACGGCTCTGCTGGACGGACCTGCCGCGCTGGCCGGGCGGATGGTGATGGGCGCGCGCGGCATGGCGATTGCCGGTGGCACTTCAGAGGTCACCCGCAACCAGATCGCCGAGCGGATTCTCGGCATGCCGCGCGACCCGCTGATCAACTGAGGGGCGCGCCGAGCTGGCGAGGAGCACCCGCGAGCAGACGCAAAATCGCATCAAAATCCTAGATTTTGTGCGATTTTGCGTCTGCTCGCGCAACTAGGCGACGGGCGCGAACAGCGGGGCTCCGCTGGTGCCCCGCTCCGGGCGGATGGCGACAGGCATCCCGCACGTCACTGAATCCGGTTCGCAGTCAACGATATTGGCCGCGACACGGAGGCCGCTCTGCTCAGCCAGTTCGACCAGGGCGATCACGTACGGTGTCGGGATCTCCGGGTTGTAGGGGTGGTAGTTAACGGTGTAGGTGAACACCGTCCCGTGGCCGGAGACAGGCTTGGCGCTCAGGGGCCCGCCGCAGTCGCGGCATTCGCCTGCGGCGGGATGAACCCAGTGTGCGCAGCTGTCGCAGTGCTCGACGAGCAACGGGGAAGTCGACACGACGAATACAGTACACTCATTTCGAACTGGTATTTGTTCGGGTCAACGGACGGTGCAGATGGACTACTTCGAAAAAGACGCGATCCTGTCCGGCATCGGTATCTCGCGTATAGGCCGTCGCACCGGCATTCCCGGGCGGGATCTGACCATGGAGGCGGTGCGCGCCGCCATCGACGACGCCGGCCTGCGCGCAGCCGATATCGATGGCATCGCAACACTGGGCGACACTCCGGCGGCCGAGGTCAACGCCGAACTCCGGATCGACGCCGCCGACTGCGGCAGCGGGTTCGGCACCGGCGGTCTGCTGAGCCCGGTGATGTCCGCCTGCCGTGCCGTCGCCGAGCGGCGGGCACGCCATGTCGTGGTCTATCGCACCATCCAGATGTTGGGCGGCACCGTTCTGCAGGACAAGGACGCCCCCGCACCACCGCTGGCGCGCATGTTCGATGCACCCGAGGGCGAGCGTCCTGCCGTCGGTGCCATGGACGACATCAACGATCTGGTCGCCGCGCACGCCTACTCGGCGGCGAACTGGCTTGCCCTGAACTGTCGTCGGCACATGGAACTGTACGGCACCACCAAGGAGCAGCTGGGCTGGATCGCCCTCAACGGCCGCCGCAACGCGGCGCTGAATCCCCTTGCGGTATATCGGGATCCGATGACGATGGCCGACTATCTGGGTGCCCGCCCGGTGTCGACACCGTTCGGCCTGCTGGATTGCGATGTGCCCATCGACGGTTCGATCGCCGTGGTGGTTTCCCATGCCGACTACGCCGCAGACTGCCCGCACCGCGCCGTGAAGGTCGAGGCCATCGGCGGCTCCGACGGTGCCGGCGGGTGGTTTCACCGCCCTGACTACCCGAAGATGGCGATGTCGGACGCGACGGCGCAGATGTGGTCGCGGACGGAATTGACACCCGCGGACCTCGACGTCGCGCAGCTGTACGACGGCTTCACCTACCTCACCCTTTCGTGGCTGGAAGCCCTCGGAGTGTGCGGCGACGGCGAGGCCGGGCCCTTCGTCGAGGGGGGTGCCCGCATCGCCCGAGACGGTGAGCTGCCGCTGAACACCTACGGCGGACAGCTCTCGGCCGGTCGCATGCACGGCTACTGGGCGCTGCACGAGGGCTGCCTGCAACTGCGCGGCGAGGCCGGGGAGCGGCAGGTCGAGTGCCGCCCCGAGGTCGGCGTTGTGTCCGTCGGCGGCGGTCCGGTGGCAGGATGCATGCTGCTCACGTGCTGAGCCGGCAGTGACCGTCGAAGCGGTACAAGTCCGGGCGGACAAGCGGGCCGCGAAGATCGCGCGTCGTATCGAGGAGGACATCGTCCGGCGCGGCTGGGCGGTGGGGGAATCGCTGGGCTCGGAAGCCGCTCTGCAGCAACGCTATGGCGTGAGCCGGTCGGTGCTGCGCGAAGCCGTCCGCCTGGTCGAGCACCACCAAGTCGCCCGGATGCGGCGCGGGCCCAACGGCGGCCTGCTCATCTGCGAGCCCGACGCCGGGCCGGCGACGCGCGCCGTCGTGATCTACCTCGAATATCGCGGCACCACCCTGGGCGATCTGCTCAACGCGCGCCTGGTGCTCGAGCCACTGGCAGCGGCACTGGCCGCCGAACACATCGACGAAGCCGGAATCGCCCGGCTGCGATCGGTGCTGAGCGCCGAAGAACAGTGGCGTCCCGGCCTGCCCGCGCCGCCCGACGAATTCCACATCGCACTGGCCGAGCAATCAAAAAACCCTGTGCTGCAACTGTTCATCGATGTCCTGACGAGGCTGACGAAGCGCTATGCGCGCGCCTCGCGGACCGGGTCGCCGGCCGAAGCGGCCGATGCCGCGCACAAGATGCGCGGTGCGCACGCCGACATCGTCGCCGCCGTCACCGCCGGGGATTCCGCGCGGGCCAAGACACTGAGCGAACGACACGTGGAGCGCGTGACGGCCTGGCTGGCCGAACACCGCGACCCGTCACTTCGCGGAAGGCCAGGCCGCAAGCGGCTCACCTCGGAAGCGCCGCGCGGCAAGCTCGCCGAAGTGCTGGCGGCCAACATCGCCGACGACATCGCCGCCAGCGGCTGGCACGTCGGGTCGGTGTTCGGCACCGAGACGGCGTTGCTGGAGCGCTACCGGGTGAGCCGGGCGGCACTGCGCGAAGCCGTGCGACTACTCGAGTATCACGAGGTCGCGCACATGCGCCGGGGTCCCGGGGGCGGGCTGGTCGTCGCCAGGCCGCGCGCCCAGGCCAGCATCGACACCATCGCGCTCTACCTGCAGTACCGCAAGCCGACCCGGGAAGACCTGCGTTGCGTGCGCGATGCCATCGAGATCGACAACGTGGCAAAGGTGGTCGCCCGTCGCTCCGATCCGGAGGTGGCGGCTTTCCTGAACCCTCATGACTGGGCGAGTGCGCCCGGCAATGCCAGTGACGATGCGCGCACCGCCGCCGTCGAGGAGTTCCGCTTTCACGTCGGCCTGGCGCATCTGGCCGGGAATGCGCTGCTTGATCTTTTTCTGCGAATCATCGTCGAACTTTTCCGCCGGCATTGGTCCACGACCGGGCAGGCCCAGCTGACGCCCGCGGACACGATGGCCGTCGAGAACGCTCACCTGCGCATCCTGGAAGCGATCGACGCCGGTGATGACAGCCTGGCGCGCTACCGCATCCGGCGCCATCTGGACGCCGCCGCGTCGTGGTGGCTGTAGGCGCGACACGCTGAGCGGCAACGCCGCGCATAGCAAAGCCCTGCCCGGGGTACAGGAATACTCAAGTGATGGCGACACAAAGGCGTGCCGGCCGACGTTGGGTGGGAGTCTCTATGACTACGAGCACGGAGATCAGGCCCCTGGGCTCGACGAGGGGATTCGTGCATTCGGCGCTGTTCTTCCAAAGCGAACGGGAATACCTCGATTCTGTGGTGCGGTTCGCCGCCGACGGCTTCGCGCTCGACGAGCCGGTGCTGGCGGCCGTGCCCGGTGACAAGCTCGCGATGCTGGGACCGGCCCTCTATGGAGCCCGCGCCGGATCTGACGCCGAACTTCGGCTGACCGACATAAGCGAAGTGGCGCGCAATCCGGGCCGGTTCGCGGCGATGGAAAGTTCCTTTGCCGACAAACACGCCGATCGGACCGTCCGGATCGTGCGACAGCTCGTCTGGCCCGGGCGCACCGCTGACGAGTGTCTGGCCTGTATGGAGCACGAGTCGCTGATCAACGGCGTGCTGAAGAACCCGAACGTCATGGGGCTGTGCCTGTACGACGCGACCCACCTGCCCGACGATGTGCTGGCGGATGCCCGGCGCACCCACCCGATGCTGTGGCAGGGTGGATCGGCTTGCCCCAGTTCGGATTACGCGCCCGAGGATGTCCTGGCGCGATGCAACCAACCGCTCGATACGAACCCGGGCGCGGTGACGTACACGGTCCGAGGCAGCGCGGACCTGCGTCCGGCGCGGTCATTCGCCGCCGACTATGCCGGCTGGGTCGGTCTGTCCAGAGACGGTCTGGACGACCTGCAAATGATCGCCACCGAACTCGCCACGAACAGCCTGCAGTACGCCGGGGGCTCTTGCCGGCTGGCCTTCTGGCGGCACAACGAGCACCTGGTGTGCGAGGCACGCGACCGCGGGCGGCTGAAAGACCGGTTCATCGGACACCGGCGACCGAGTGCCCGCGGCACCGCCAGCCGCGGGCTCTTCCTGGTCAACGCGATGGCTGACCTGGTGCGCACGCACACGAGCGCCAACGGCACCACCATTCAGGCGTACCTGAGGCTGAACCCCTCGCGGGATTGCTGAACGGCTGGGCCTACCGAGCCATCTGCGGTGCCGGCGACTCCACCGGCACCGTCACCGGCAACGGCGCGGGAGTCGGGGCCTTCATGCAGCCGACGGACAGCAGGGCGTACCCGGCGAATATCGCGGCGCCGATAACGGCTTTCACCTTGGTTCTTGCGCTCATCGTTGAGCCCTCCTCAAGGATGCATCGGCAAATTTACGCCGATGTAAGAGTGTTACCTGTGTCACACTAGCTGGTCGGCCGCCGTCACGGAATACCTAAAACGGACGGCGAGTTGCGTTGCGGCACAACGACCTCGCACCGGACACGGGTCAGCCCGACCCGGGTTTGATCGAGTCCCGACCGAGCGCTGCCGGAGTGTTCAGCCGATTTGACCCGTGCCTCCGCCACCGACTTCCGGGGTCCGCACTTGGTCCATCGTGTGACTGCAACCGACCGCGAACAAGGCGAACGCCGCAAGGATCAGGGCTCCCACCGCCTGGACGGTCCTCCGCTTGGTGCGCATTCATCTCGCCTTTCTCCCCCGTGCCGGGGGCGCGCTGGACGTGACTGGCGCCTGCGATGCTATCGCCGCTCAGCGGTTAAGGAGAGGATTTTCGGCGAATTGTGGAAAATCCTGAATGAATTCAATCGAATGGGGTGATCTGCCATTTTGGCTTTGGGGGTTTAAGCATTCATTCGGTACGTCAGCCCGCTGGGAACCGACCGCAGGTGCAGCGGTTCCCAGCGGGTTCCCCCGACGCTCGTAAGAACGTCTCTACTGAGTTTCAGGCGGGACGGGGTTGCCGATCGTGCCACCGACGGAACCTGCGGTTTGTGCTGTACAACCCGCCGTCGTCAGGGCGAAAGCGGCGGCCAGCACGGCAACCACCACCTTCACGGCCTGAATCCCCCTGCCAGATTTACGTACGTTCATCGGCTACCCCCTTCATTCGCTGATTTCCCCGGTTAGCGATTTGCATCGCTATCTGGATGCTAACTCCGGCAATGTGTATCGCGAGCAGTTTTGCCTTGAATCAGCGAATTTCGAATGAGATTCCGATATCGAGAACTCATAAAATGCAGTTGCGCCGGGCGGCCCCCGCCGTCTAATGTCTGCCCTCGTGCGTCCTTCACCGCGTGCCGTAGTAGCCAGCACCCGCAGCGGGGTCTGATCCAGACCGACCCCCCGCTGTGGGTCGGAAGCTACTACCGTCGGTCGCTCCTTCGAGCCAGAGAAGACCGGCACAATGACGAACCCGAAGACGAATCCCAGCCAGGACACTTACCGATTCCGCGAATCCGCTTCCGCCAACGCGTGGTTCGCTCACCACTTCGGGGTGGCACTGCCGCGCGGGTTGGGCGACCCCGGCGACGCAATGCCGTGGGAGCATTTCGTCTCTGTCTACGGCCATACCGCCGGCCCGGTGCGTTTGGGGCACTGGTCGTGTACCGACGCCGAGCGGCCGGCCACTCGAATGGGTCCGCAGGCGCGCAACTTTCGTGCCGTGATCGCCGTCGGCGACCGCATCGGCACGTCGACAGCGGCGGCCGGTGGAGCAGTCGCGGCGCTTACCGCGATGTTGCACGGCCGCGGAATCCGCGTGGAGACATTGAACTTTCACCAGATGTGCGCGGGAGGCGACACGGCTACTTTCGTGCGCGGTACCGATGGCGTGCGCACCGAATGGGCCATGGGGTGGGCTCAGAACTCCACCGAGTCCGCGTTGCGTGCGGTGGTTGCCTGCGCCAACCGACTGATGGCCGGGTCTTGAGAACGGTCCGTCTACAGCGGACGTAGCACGATGTGCATGCCGTCCATCGGCACCGGCATGCCGCTGTAGTCCCAGCGTGGCTTGTAGTCGGGGCGCGGCAGCTCCAAACGGTAGCGCCGGAGCAGGCGGTGCAGGATCGTCTTGACTTCCAACTGGCCGAACACCATCCCGATGCACTTGTGTGCACCGCCGCCGAACGGAGTGAATCCATAGCGGTGCCGCTTGTGCTCGTTGCGCGGTTCGGTGAACCGCTCTGGATCGAATTTCAACGGATCGGTCCAAATTTCGGGCAGGCGGTGATTCAGACCGGGGAACGCCGTGATGTTGGTGCCCTTGGGGAGGTAGTGGCCGAGCAGTTCGGTGTCGCGCACCGTCCGCCGCATCGCCCATTGGACGGGCGTCACCAACCTGATGGACTCGTTCATCACCAGGTCGAGGGACTCCAGCTTCTCCAGCGACTCGATGTCCAGCGGCCCGTCGCCGAGGCGGTCCGACTCGTCGCGGCAGCGCTGCTGCCACTCAGGGTGCGCCGCCAGGTGGTAGATCATCGTGGTCGCTGTCGACGTGGAAGTGTCGTGCGCGGCCATCATCAGGAAGATCATGTGGTTGATGACGTCTTGGTCGGAGAACCGGTTGCCGTCCTCGTCCTCGGTCTGGCACAACACGGTCAGCAGGTCGTTGCCTTCTTTCCCGCGGCGCTCCTTGACCCGCTCGGCGAAATAGTTCTCCAGCAGCTCCCGCGCCTTGAGACCGCGCCACCAGGTGAACGGGGGAACGCCCTTACGGATCACCGCGTTGCCGGCGCGGGTGGTGGTGGTGAATGCCTTGTTCACCTTGGTGACCAGCTCCCGATCGGTGCCGGGTTCGTGCCCCATGAACACCATCGAGGCGATGTCGAGCGTCATCTCCTTCATCGCCGGATACAGCATGAAGCGCGAATCGTTCGTCACCCAGTCATCGGAGATGACGTGCTGCACCACCTGGTCGATGTGTTCGAGGTAGCCGACCAGGCGGGAGCGGATGAACGCTTCCTGCATGATCCGGCGGTGAAACATGTGTTCTTCGAAGTCGAGCAGCATCAGCCCGCGGTTGAAGAACGGGCCGATCACCGGGACCCAACCCTGTTGGGAGAAGTCCTTGTTGCGGTTGGTGTAGATCGTCTGCGCGGCATCGGGTCCCAGCGCTGTGACGAACGGCAGGAACGGCGAGTCGCCGAAGATCAGCGGGCCCCTGGTCTCATACAGGAACATCAGGTAATCCGGGCCGCCCCGCAACAACTCGATCATGTGGCCGAGGATCGGCAGGCCGGCGTCACCGACTACCGGCTTGAGTCCGCTCCCCGGGGGTGGATCGGCCAGGGTTCTCTCCGCGAATTGGGTGTTGCGCAGTCTGCGCTCCACCAAGCCCATGCCGGGAAAATTGTTGAACGACGGCGTAAACCGGCGCCTCGCTTGGTCGAGGAGATAGTCGGGGGTGCTGATGGTCGTCGTCATTGACGCGCGCTCCTAACCGGTTGTGGTCACCGTCACTAACGCTCAATATTTCGGACGACTTGACGCCTGTCAAGTTTTCTTTTTGGATTGATGTGGTGCAAGGTCAGGATGTGATCACCAGTGAGTAGTCCAGCCGCCGACGAGGGGCAGGGAGCGCCGGCGTCGCGCCGTCGTGGTGACAAACATCGGCAGGCGATCATGCAGGCGGTTCGCGAACTGCTGCAGGAGATGCCGTTCTCAGAGCTCTCGGTCAGCGCTATCAGCCTGCGAGCCGGGGTAGCCCGCTCGGGCTTCTACTTCTACTTCGACTCCAAGTACTCAGTACTCGCGCAGATCCTGGCCGAGGCGGCCGAAGAGCTCGAGGAACTGACGCAGTACTTCGCCCCGCGGCAGCCGGGGGAGTCTCCGGAAGAGTTCGCCAAGCGGATGGTCGGCAGCGCCGCGGCGGTTTACACCGACAACGACCCGGTCGTCAACGCCTGTAATGCCGCCCGTCACAGCGACGTTGAGATCCGAGAGATTCTCGATCGGCAGTTCGACGTGTTGTTTCGCCAGATCGTCAGTGTGGTGGACGCCGAGATGAAGGCCGGGACCGCTCGGCCGATCAGTGATGACCTACCCACCCTCGTTCGTACCTTGGCCGGGACCACCGCGCTCGCGTTGACGGGCGACCCGCTGATGGTGGGGCGGGACAGTGATCTGGAGCGCCGGGTAAAGGTGCTCGAGCAGATGTGGCTCAACGCGTTGTGGGGCGGCCCGGCGCGGTAGGTCCGGTACCGCCGGTATCGTTCCGACCATGGTGCAGAGCGGCTCCACGGAGTATTTCGCGGGAAAGCGGTGTTTCGTGACCGGCGCGGCCAGCGGCATCGGCCGGGCCACGGCGCTGCGGCTGGCCGCACACGGCGCCGAACTGTATCTGACCGATCGCGACGGCGACGGCTTGGCGCAAACCGTGGCGGACGCCCGGGCGCTCGGCGCGCAGGTGCCCGCGCACCGGGTGCTGGACATCTCGAAGTACGACGAAGTGGCCGCGTTCGCCGCCGACATCCATGCCGGGCATTCCAGCATGGACGTGGTGCTGAACATCGCCGGTGTGTCGGCCTGGGGGACGGTCGACCGATTGAGCCACGAGCAGTGGAACAAGATGATTTCGATCAATCTGATGGGCCCGATCCACGTGATCGAATCCTTCGTTCCGCAGATGATCGCCGCGCGCAGGGGCGGGCACGTGGTGAACGTGTCGTCGGCGGCCGGAATCGTCGCGCTGCCATGGCATGCCGCATACAGTGCGAGCAAGTACGGACTGCGCGGGCTGTCCGAGGTGCTGCGTTTCGACCTCGCCCGGCACCGCATCGCGGTGTCGGTGGTGGTGCCTGGCGCCGTGAAGACTCCCTTGGTCAACACCGTCGAAATCGCCGGCGTGGACCGGGAAGACCCGAAAGTGGCCCGCTGGGTGGACCGCTTCAGCGGCCACGCCGTGTCACCGGAACGGGCCGCCGAGAAAATCCTGGCCGGGGTCGCGAAGAAGCGCTACCTGATCTACACCTCGCAGGACATCAGGGCGCTGTATGCGTTCAAGCGGCTGGCCTGGTGGCCGTACAGTGTGGCGATGCGGCAGGTCAACACGATCTTCACGCGGGCGTTGCGCCCGGCGCCCCCGCAATTGAAGCGTTAGGCCGCCATTTCCGGCCGCAGTGCCTGCAGCACAGGCACGTTCGCCGCTTCACGATTTCGGCTCTGCGGCGATTCTGACTTCCCGTCACGTGCCCTGACGATCTACCTTCTCAGTGGGGGCCGACACATCGGCGGAGGTTGGCGTGGACAGCGACGTCGCAAGGATTGTTGCCCGACTCGACGAGCAGGCCGCCGCGATCAGTGATGCCCTCTGTGCCGCTGCTCAGGAAGATGTTCCGGAACTTCCCCGCGACGCCAGGATGAGCGAATTGATGCGCGCCGCAATGCGCGACCAGTTCCACACGATATTCCGCGCTCTGCTTCAGGGCATCGACGTCACCAGGATCGCGGTGCCCGCAACACATACCGAGTACGCCAGAACTCTTGCCCGCCGGGGTATTCCGATCAAATCGATGATGCGGGCTCACCGGCTCGGGCAGCGCCGGTTGGGCGAGGCGGTGTTCGCCGAATTACAGGCCGCCGGGATGGCGCCCGAAACTCAGTCCACCGTGGTGGAAACCCTCGCCAGGACGTTGTCGAAATACGTCGATGTGCTGTCACAGCAGGCCCTTGCGGCCTACCAGGGCGAGCACGAGCGACTGACGGCTCGGCACATCGCAACCGAAACCCAGATTCGAGGCGTGCTCGATGGACCCGAATCCTTTGACGTCGAGGCGGTTTCCACGGCCATCAATTATCCGCTGAGCTGGGAACACCTCGCCCTCATCGTATGGTTCCCGCACGTGGCCGCGGAACACGACCGGTTGGCCAGTGTGTGGGAGTTCGTTCGCGCGTTGGCGGTGGCCGCGGACGCGACGGCACGCCCACTGCTGGTTGGCGCCGGCCGGGCCGCTTGGTGGGTCTGGCTGCCCTATCGCTCGGTGCCGGGTGACGCCATCATGAACATTCGCGAATTCGTTCGGCTACGAACGGATGTGCCCAACGTCGCGATCGGGGCGATGGGTTGCGGCGTCGAAGGATTCCGCCGATCTCATCGTCAGGCGCAGCGCGCGCGCAAGGCCGCGGAGGGCCGCATCGGTCAGCCGAGTGAGGTGGTCGCGGCGACCGATGCCGGCATCGTCTCCGCGGCGCTGCTGGACGTGGACCTCGAAGAGATCCGCGGATGGGTGACCGACGTCCTCGGCCCGTTGGCCTCCGATACCGACGACGACGCCCGGCTGCGTGAGATATTGCGGATCTATCTCCATTTCGGTCGGCCCTTCCGGGTCGCAGAAGAACTGCACGTGCCTCTCGAGGCCGTCAGGGATGACGTGCAGCGAGCCGTCGCGAGACGGGGCCGTCCGATCGAAGACAAGCGCGGCGTCGAACTCGCCCTGCGGGCCGCTCAGCGATATGGCGCCGCCGTCCTGAAGCCGCTTCACGACTGACAGGTCATGCGACCCCGAGGTCAGGACGGCATTTCCAGTTCCAGGCGCACCCCAAGCAGCCGGATCGGGCGGTCGAGTTCGAACAGGTCCAGGATGCGCAGGGCGGCCGCGGCAATGACGTCGGAGTCGATGGTCGGAGCGTTTAGTTTGCGGATCTTGGTGCGGGTGTAGAACGTCGCGGTCCGGACGGTGACCGCCACCCGCGTCACGATTCGCTCTGAGGCGACCACGTCGTCGAGCGCTCGTTGGGCCAATTCGGTTACCGCCGAATCCATTTCGGCACGGTCGGTGAGGTCGCGCGGGAACGTGACGGCGTGGCTGCGCGAGCGCGGCACCCACGGCTGGGAGCTGACCTCGGTGTCGCCGCCGCCCTTGGCGAGCAGCAGCAACCACAGCCCGGTGCGGGGGCCGAACGTCGACGTCAACAACTCTCCATCGGTACGGGCCAGCTGCCCCACCGTGCTGATATCAAGGGCAGCAAGCCTTTTCGCCGTCTTCGGGCCGATGCCCCAGAGCGCGTCGACGGGCCGGTCGGCCATCAGCGCCATCCAGTTGGCATCCGTGAGCTGGAAAACCCCGGCCGGTTTCGCGAAACCGGTGGCGACCTTGGCGCGTTGCTTGTTGTCGCTGATGCCCACCGAGCAGGACAGTCCGGTCTCCGCCGCGACGACGCTGCGGATGGTTTCGGCGACGTTGACGGGGTCACCGGGAGCCGCCACGTACGCCTCGTCCCAGCCCCATACCTCGACGGGATGGCCCAGGTCGCGCAGCAGGCCCATCACCTGCTCGGACGCCTCGTCGTAGGCGGCCGGATCGGAGGCGAGGAAGGTGGCGTCCGGACAACGGCGCGCTGCCGCGCGCAACGGCATGCCGGCATGCACCCCGAATTCGCGCGCCTCGTACGACGCGCAGGTGACGACCTTGCGCGGTTCGGTCGGGTCGCCGCTGCCGCCGACGATGACCGGCAGCCCGACCAGTTCGGGATGGCGGCGCAATTCGACCGAGGCGAGGAACTGGTCGAGGTCGACGTGCAGGACCCAGCGCGTCATGCCCGGGCTCAGCGTCCGCAGAGCTTGCGGGCCAGGCCGGCCCAGCCGTCGGCCAGTGTCTCCGGCGTGTGGCCGCCCTCGGTGATCTGGTGCTCGATATAGCCGATATCGAGCAGCGCCAGCAGCGCGTCGGTCTGGATGTCCAGGTCGCCGCTGGTGTGCGCGGCCTGCAACAGCACCCGCACATGGGTCCGCAGCACCAGGGCGGCGCCGACGTGTCGCATGTGCGGGTCCCGGCTGGCCGCGGACATCAGCTCGCGGTGGGCGTGCGCGAAGGCGATGCGTTCGCGGCCGAATGCGATCAGTCTCTCCAGAGGTGGCGCACCGGGACCCAACGGCGGCGGCCCGAAGAGGAATGCCTGCTGGCTGGCCTTTTCGTCTTCGTCGAGCAGCACCAGCATCAGGCCGGACCGGCTGCCGAACCGGCGGAACAGCGTTCCCTTGCCGACACCCGCGGCGGCGGCGATGTCGTCCATGGTGACCGCGTCGGCGCCGCGTTGGGTGACCAGCTGACGCGCGGCCTCCAGCAGCAGCGCCCGGTTTCGCGCCGCGTCGCTTCGCTCCGGCAGCGGCTCCCCGGCCAGGTCTTCGTGCGCAGCAAGCCGCAATCCGCCCCGGTCCTCAATACCGCTCACTTCTGCACTTTATCGCGGCGGGAATAAAGCGGACTATAGTCCGTTTCAACGATGCAAGGATGGAGACCAACGACCGAAGGGAACGGACAGTGACAGGAATCAAGATCTTGGCCCTGGTGGGCAGCTTGCGAGCGGGGTCGGTCAACCGGCAGATCGCCGAACTGGCGGCCGAGTTGGCCCCCGAAGGGGTTACCGTCGCGGTGTTCGAAGGGCTGGGGGAGGTTCCCTTCTACAACGAGGACATCGACGATGCGATGAACAGCGAACTGGACCAGGCGCCGGCGCAGGTGGTGGCGTTGCGGGCCGCGGCCGCCGAGGCCGACGCCGCGCTGGTGGTCACCCCGGAATACAACGGGTCCATTCCCGCCGTGGTGAAGAACGCGATCGACTGGCTGTCGCGGCCCTTCGGAAACGGCGCGTTGAAGGACAAGCCGCTGGCCGTGATCGGCGGCTCGCTGGGCCAGTACGGCGGGGTATGGGCGCACGACGAAACGCGCAAGTCGTTCGGCATCGCGGGTGCGCGGGTGAGCGACGCGATCAAGCTTTCGGTGCCGTTCCAGACCTTGGGTGGCAGCGCCCCGGCCGACAACGCGGAATTGTCGGGCAATGTGCGCGACGTGGTCGGCAAGCTGGCTGCGGAGGTCGGCTGACCCGTTTGCATCGAGCCGGCCGCGCCCGGCTCAACCCTCTCGTCAAAGCCGCCGGCGGTCTCGCCGGCGGCTTTGCTGGTAGCTGCCGGCCAGGTCGTGCGCGACGGAGTTGTCGGTGGCCGCTGATATACCTCTGTCCATGGGCGCCTGCATGTCGGATCGGATACACCAACGCGGCGATTTTGTGATCTGCGACACGCCGGGGCGACACGCCAGACGTGCCCTGCTACCTGGGAATTTCAGGAATGTTATTCAGAACATCTTGTATCTCTTCATGTTGTCACCCCCTAGGTGTAGTGTTTCGAGGACCAGCAGATCCCAGGTTCACCAAGTCCCGATCAGGTTCCGACCGACCAGGCGGGGCGTGATGAACTTCCCGGAATCGGACGGCGCAGCTCGAGCAGGGTCAGCTCGAAACCAGCGCCCGCCCGATGGGAATCTGGGGGCTCGCCGGGGCGCTGAATATAGCGCGGTTGTGCCAATCCAGTCGTTGCCAGTCTTATCAACCCCCCTCATCCGCAAAGGAGCGGTACGCCCATGAGCATCACCGTCTACAGCAAGCCGGCCTGCGTGCAGTGCGTCGCCACCTACAAGGCGCTCGACAAGCAGGGCATCGACTACCAGAAAGTCGACATCACCCTGGACCCCGAGGCGCGCGACTACGTAATGGCGCTGGGCTACCTGCAGGCACCCGTTGTGGTGGCCGACAACGCACACTGGTCCGGTTTCCGGCCCGACCGCATCAAGGCACTCGCCGAAACGGCGCTGAGTGCGTAGTTCGTAACCGGATAGATAGAAGGAAGGGTTGCGGTGCCCGATGGACATCTCAGATATCGCGGGTACCAACCTGGTGTACTTCTCCTCAGTGTCGGAGAACACCCACCGCTTCGTGCAGAAGCTGGGTGTTCCCGCCACGCGGATACCGCTCCACGGCCGCATAGAGGTGGACGAACCGTACGTGCTGGTGCTACCCACCTACGGTGGCGGGCGGGCCACTCCGAACATCAATGACGGTGGCTACGTTCCCAAGCAGGTCATCGCCTTTCTGAACAACGAGCACAACCGCTCGCTGATCCGCGGCGTCATCGCTGCGGGCAACAACAACTTCGGTGCCGAATTCGCCTACGCGGGCAACGTGATCTCCCGCAAGTGCGGTGTTCCGTACCTCTACCGCTTCGAACTCATGGGTACCGAGGACGACGTGGCCGCCGTTCGCGCAGGCCTCGCTCAGTTCTGGGCTCAATATTGGAAGGAACAGACGTGCCACCAACCGTCACTGCAGAGCCTGTAACCGCCGGCGTGCACGGGTTGCCCGACGAAACGGACTACCACGCGCTCAATGCCAGGCTGAATCTGTACGACGCGGACGGCAAGATCCAGTTCGACAAGGACGTGCTGGCCGCGCGTCAGTACTTCCTGGAGCACGTCAACCAGAACACGGTCTTCTTCCACAACCAGGACGAGAAGCTCGACTACCTGATCCGCGAGAATTACTACGAGCGTGAGGTTCTCGACCAGTACTCACGTAACTTCGTCAAGAGTCTGCTCGACCGCGCCTACGCCAAGAAGTTCCGCTTCCCGACCTTCCTGGGCGCGTTCAAGTACTACACCTCCTACACGCTGAAGACCTTCGACGGGAAGCGTTACCTGGAGCGTTTCGAGGACCGCGTCGTGATGGTCTCGCTCACCCTGGCCGCCGGGGACACCGGGCTGGCCGAGAAGCTGGTCGACGAGATCATCGACGGCCGGTTCCAGCCGGCCACTCCGACCTTCCTGAACTCGGGCAAGAAGCAGCGCGGCGAGCCGGTTTCGTGCTTCCTGCTGCGCATCGAGGACAACATGGAGTCGATCGGGCGATCCATCAACTCCGCGCTGCAGCTCTCCAAGCGTGGCGGGGGAGTTGCGTTGCTGCTCAGCAACATTCGTGAGCACGGCGCGCCGATCAAGAACATCGAGAACCAGTCCTCGGGTGTCATTCCGATCATGAAGCTGCTCGAGGACTCCTTCTCCTACGCTAACCAGCTGGGTGCCCGGCAGGGCGCCGGCGCGGTGTACCTCAACGCCCATCACCCCGACATCTACCGCTTCCTGGACACCAAGCGGGAGAACGCGGACGAGAAGATCCGGATCAAGACGCTGAGTCTGGGCGTGGTGATCCCGGACATCACCTTCGAACTGGCCAAGAAGAACGAGGACATGTACCTGTTCTCGCCCTACGACGTCGAACGGGTCTACGGCACCGCGTTCGCCGACATCTCGATCACCGAGAAGTACTACGAGATGGTCGACGACGGCCGCATCCGCAAGACCAAGATCAAGGCCCGCGAGTTCTTCCAGACGCTGGCCGAGCTGCAGTTCGAGTCCGGGTACCCGTACATCATGTTCGAGGACACGGTGAACCGGGCCAACCCGATCGAGGGCAAGATCACCCACTCGAACCTGTGCTCGGAGATCCTGCAGGTGTCCACGCCGTCGTTGTTCAACGACGACTTGTCCTACGCCAAGGTGGGCAAAGACATTTCGTGCAATCTGGGGTCGCTGAACATCGCCAAGGCGATGGACTCGCCGGACTTCGCGCAGACCATCGAGGTGGCGATCCGCGCGCTGACCGCGGTGAGCGACCAGACCCACATCACCTCGGTGCCGTCAATCGAGCAGGGCAACAACGACTCCCACGCGATCGGCCTGGGTCAGATGAACCTGCACGGCTACCTGGCTCGCGAGCAGATCTTCTACGGCTCCGAGGAAGGCGTCGACTTCACCAACATCTACTTCTATACGGTGCTCTACCACGCGCTGCGCGCCTCGAACCGCATCGCGATCGAACGCGGCACGCACTTCAAGGGTTTCGAGAGGTCCAAGTACGCCTCGGGTGAGTTCTTCGACAAGTACACCGAGCAGGCCTGGGAGCCCGCCACCGACAAGGTGCGCCAGCTCTTCGCCGATGCCGGCATCCGCATCCCGGACCAGGACGACTGGAAGCGGCTCAAGGAGTCGGTCCAGACGCACGGCATCTATAACCAGAACCTGCAGGCGGTGCCGCCCACCGGGTCGATCTCCTACATCAACCACTCGACGTCGTCGATCCACCCGATCGTGTCCAAGGTGGAGATCCGCAAGGAAGGCAAGATCGGCCGCGTCTACTACCCGGCTCCCTACATGACCAACGACAACCTGCAGTACTACCAGGACGCCTACGAGATCGGCTACGAAAAGATCATCGACACCTACGCCGCGGCCACCCAGCACGTGGACCAGGGGCTGTCGCTGACGCTGTTCTTCAAGGACACCGCCACCACGCGTGACGTGAACAAGGCGCAGATCTACGCCTGGCGCAAGGGAATCAAGACCCTCTACTACATCCGGCTGCGCCAGATGGCGCTGGAAGGGACTGAGGTCGAGGGCTGCGTGTCCTGCATGCTGTAGGGCAATCCGGGTCAGGGATTTCAGCCACCTGGGCTGCTCGTCGCGGCGAACCAAGCCGTGGTCACCGAGTGCGTCTGCGGGGGTGGGAAGTGCGCGTCGCCGGCTCCGAGTGGACCCACCTTGACCGTCCACAGCGGCTGGGACCGATCGATAGGCGTCGAAGCGTCGTCGGTTGCCACCAGGACGACGTCCTTTCCGCTGCATCCGTAGGCGCCGACCAGGCCGTCGTCGCGGCCACCCCAGGCACCGCCGTTGCGCAGTCGACACTGCACACCGTCGTCCAGCAGCAGCGCGAACGGCTGCGGCAACGACACCGGCTGGATGGAAGGCGGCGGTTTGGTCGCGGTCACCCGGTGAAGTTCCTTTTTCCATGGATCGCCGACGCACAACAGGGTCGGTGCAGTCGATTTCCAGCACACGTCGGCGCCCGCTGCTGATGGTGAGCATCGATAAATGCCGGGGTCGACCGCTGAGGGCGAGGCGTCACACATCTCGACGGTGCCGCTCACTTCTCCGGTTGTCGCGTCGCGGTAGCCGTTGGCGGGTTGTCCGTTGACGACCGCCACTACGTTGATGACCTGCGTTCTGGCGGCCGCGGGCGCGGAACTTGCAGCGCTGGGCGACCCCACCACCGAAGAACTGGGAGGTGTAGCCGTGTTAGAGGTCTGGCATGCGGTAACGGCGGCGGCGACGACCACACAGGCGGATATGGTTGCGCGGCGTGGCGATCGGAGTTCACGGGCGGCGAGTCGCATTCTGTGCATTTGGAGATTCTGCGCTACGTGTCTTCCGGCCGACAGCGAATCCCACGACGCCCAATGCGCGTGTCGCGTTGGCCAATTCACCCTCGGCTGGGCCGTGAGTAGCCGGTCTGCGCAGGTCAGCGGCTCCCAAGCGGTAAGGTGCATGACGTGGTGAGAATGCCTCGACCCGCTTTACCCCACCCGAGCGCGAAGCCCGGTGTGAAAGTTGACGCGCGCAGCGAGCGTTGGCGCGAGCACCGCAAGAAGGTGCGGGCCGAGATCGTCGACGCCGCCTTCCGCGCCATCGACCGCCTCGGTCCGGAGTTGAGCGTGCGGGAGATCGCCGAGGAGGCCGGCACCGCGAAGCCGAAGATCTACCGCCACTTCACCGACAAGTCCGACCTCTTTCTGGCCATCGGGGAACGACTGCGCGACATGCTGTGGGCGGCGATTTTCCCGTCGATCAACCTGGCCACCGACTCGGCCCGCCAGGTGATAAACCGGGCCGTCGAAGAGTTCGTCACCCTTCTTGACCAGCACCCCAACGTCATGCGGGTCTTCATTCAGGGCAGTTCCAGCGCCCAGTCCAAGGCCACGGTCCGGACCCTGAACGAGGGCCGCGAGATCACGCTGACCATCGCCGAGATGTTCAACAACGAGCTGCGCGACATGGAACTCGACGCCGCCGCACTCGAGCTCGCCGCGTTTTCGGCGTTCGGGTGCGCCGCGTCGGCCACTGAATGGTGGCTGGGTCCCGAACCCGACAGCCCACGCTCGATGACCCGCGAGCAATTCGTCAGCCAGCTGACCACCATCATGATGGGCGTCATCGTCGGCACCGCCGAAACGCTCGGCATCGCGATGGACCCCGACAAGCCGATCCACGATGCGCTGCCGGCCGCCCTGCCGTGAGCTGAGCCTCAGCAACGTTGACATCGTCCTGGGTTTCCATGACACTCGGATATATCCGATACCCCGGGTACTGGGTATCTGCGTCTCAATGAGCACGCCCGCCCTCTAGCGGCCACAACAGGAGAGATCCACCATGACCGACGTCGTGACCTCGGCTACCGAATCCGCCGAGAAACCGCAGTCCCAGCCGACTCACACCCGCACCCTGATCATCGGGACCGGATTCTCCGGCCTCGGCATGGCCATTGCGCTGCAGAAAGAAGGCGTGGACTTCATCATCCTGGAAAAGGCCGATGATGTCGGCGGCACCTGGCGCGACAACAGCTACCCCGGCTGCGCGTGCGACATCCCGTCGCATCTGTACTCATTCTCCTTCGAGCCCAAGCCGGACTGGCGGAACCCCTTCTCATTCCAGCCCGAGATCTGGGACTACCTCAAGGGCGTCACCGAGAAGTACGGGCTGCGCCGCTACATCGAATTCAACTCGCTGGTCGATCGCGCCTACTGGGACGACGACGAGTACCGCTGGCACGTGTTCACCGTCGACGGGCGGGAGTACGTGGCGCAATTCCTGGTCTCCGGAGCCGGCGCTTTGCACATCCCGTCGGTCCCGGAGATCGAGGGTCGCGACGAATTTGCCGGTGCCGCTTTCCATTCGGCGGAATGGGATCACAGCGTCGACCTGACCGGAAAACGGGTGGCGATCATCGGCACCGGTGCCAGCGCAATCCAGATCGTGCCCGAGATCGTCGGGCAGGTCGCCGAACTTCAGCTCTACCAGCGCACCCCGCCCTGGGTGGTGCCGCGGTCCAACCCCGACATTCCGCCGACGCTGCGCGCGGCCATGGAGAACGTGCCGGGACTGCGCGCGCTGACGCGCCTGGCGATCTACTGGGGCCAGGAAGCACTCGCCTTCGGCATGACCAAGCACCCCAACGCGCTGAAGTTCATCGAGGCGTACTGCAAGTGGAACATCCGGCGTTCGGTGAAGGACCGCGAACTGCGCCGCAAGCTGACGCCTAAGTACCGCATCGGCTGCAAGCGGATCCTGAACTCGTCCACCTACTACCGTGCGGTGGCCGACCCGAAGACACAGCTGATCACCGAGGGCATCACCCGGATCACCCGCGACGGCATCGTCACCGCCGACGGCCGCGAACACAAGGCGGACGTGATCGTGTATGCCACCGGCTTCCACGTCACCGACTCCTACACCTACGTCCAGATCAAAGGTCAGCGCGGTGAGGACCTGGTGGACCGGTGGAACCGGGAAGGCATCGGGGCCCACCGCGGCATCACCGTCGCCGACGTGCCGAACCTGTTCTTCCTGCTCGGGCCCAACACCGGACTGGGCCACAACTCGGTGGTCTTCATGATCGAGTCGCAGATCCGCTACGTGGCCGACGCGATCGCCCAGTGCGACAAGAGGGGTGCCCAGGCGCTGGCGCCGACCCGCGCAGCGCAGGACCGGTTCAACGCCGAACTGCAGGAGAAGCTGTCCGGATCGGTATGGAACAGCGGTGGCTGCAGCAGCTGGTACCTCGACGAGCACGGCAAGAACACCGTGCTGTGGGGCGGCTACACCTGGCAGTACTGGATGGCCACCCGGTCGGTGAAGCCCGAGGAGTACCAGTTCCTGGGAGCAGGCAAGAAGTCTCGCAAGTCAGTGGCGTGACAACTGCCGTTGCGGGCGGGGCGCGCTGTCGGCAAACGAGCGCAGGTTGCGGCGCACAATACGGTCCAGCAGCCGGTCGGGTAGCACCCGGCTGAGCCGCACCAGGACGGCGGCGTCGCGACCGATGGTGTAGCGGGTGCGGGGACGAGATGCGGTGGCGGCCCTGGCGATAACTCGCGCGGCCTGTTCGGCTGGCACGCCGGTCTCGATGAACGACCGCGCCTGCGCCGTCACTGCCGCATTGAGCCGGCCGTAGCGCTCCAGCTGTGCTGCGCTCAGGGTCGCCGTGAGTTCCTCCGCCGTCGCGATCCCGCGCTCCGGCATCGCCGTCTTGACCGCGCCGGGTTCGACGACGACCACCTTGACCCCCAGTGCGGCGACCTCCCGCCGCAACGCATCGCTGGCGGCCTCGAGGGCGAACTTCGAGCCCGCGTAGGCGCCGTAGGTCGGCAGCACCACCTTCCCGCCGACCGAGCTGATGTTCGCCACGGTTCCTGAGCTGCGCAAAAGCGCGGGAAGCAGCGCCTGGGTGATCGCGATGTGGCCGAACAGATTGACCTCGAACTGGCGGCGCCACTGCGCCAGCGGAAGCGTCTCGACCGGTGAGTTGATCGCGATCCCGGCATTGTTGATCAGCGCACGCAGCGGGCGCGGGTCGCGCTCGACCCGATCGGCGATCGCGGCCACATCGGCATCGACGGTGATATCCAGGATGTGCGGCTCGATCCCGTCCGCGCGCAGCGCGTCAGCGTCGATATCCCGTCGCACTCCGGCCAGAACCTGAAATCCTCTGCGCGCCAGTTCCTTTGCGGTGGCCGCCCCCATGCCGGTGGACGCGCCGGTCACGACGATCAGTTCATTGCGTTGCTCGGATGATGTCACGGCGGCCTCCGTTGAGTCTGTAATTTGAGTTGACGCTGTCATCTCAAACTAGCAGTTAAGTTGACGTTGTCAACTCAAGTGCGGCATATGCTCGGCGGGTGATGTCACGAGCGGAGAGTGCGGCGGCCACGCGCCGGTCGCTGCTCGAGGCCGCGGGGGCGTTGCTCGACCGCGGGGGAGTCGAGGCAGTGACACTGCGTGAGGTCGGCGCCCGCTCTGGTGTGTCCCGTTCGGCGGCCTATCGCCACTTCGACGCCAAGGAATCGCTGCTCGCGGAGATCGCGATGAATGCACTGAACGAACTCGGTGATTCACTCGAGGTGCTGGCCGCCGGTGACCCTTCGCCCGAGGAGGCGTTGCGGTCCGCGCTGCTGTCGCTGATCAATCTCGGTCGCGCACGCCCGCATCTGTATCGCCTGATTTTCACCACGCCGCCGGCTGATATCGCCGCCGCGGCGCAGGCGGGGGAGCGCACGCAACATCTGTTTCTCGACATCGTCGGTCGCGTCACCGGCCCGCAACAGGCCAGGCGCTACGGCGCGCTCCTGCTGGCCAGCGCCCACGGGATCGCGGGCCTGGATCTGAGCGGCCATCTGGATCTCGACAAGTGGCACACCAACGCGGAAGAACTCGTCGACACCATGATCGCCATGCTCTCGGCCGCGACGGGAGATACGTGAGGTCTGGAAACCGTTGCAGGGCAATCCCTTTGGTGGGCGGACTCGGCGCGACGTTGCTGCTGGTGACCGGTTGCGGTCATCCAGGCAGTGCGCCACAGGCGGGTTCGGCGTCCGTGTCAACCGAGGGCAGTCGCCCGCCCGACGCGGGACTGCCCTCGGCCGCTGAACCGCGTGAAGCCCCGCCACCCGTTGCGGGCCCGGTGGGCCGGACTGTCGCGGTGGGACGATCGCCCGAAGGTATCGTCGTCGACGCGCAGACCCGGACCGTCGCCGTCGCCGTGCGCGGCCCCGACGAGTTGGTGCTGCTCAACGCCGACTCGGGCGCCGTCACCGGCCGGGTGCCACTTCCGGGATCAGTCCGCCATCTGCAACTCGCCGCTCCCGGTGGTCCCGTGTTGGTGCCGGTGGAAACCGCCGACGTCTTGATCCGCGTCGACCTGCCGCAAGGCAAGGCGGGGCCGGCCATTCATACCGGTGCGCATCCCCACGACGCGGCCGCCGCATCCAACGGCACGGTCTTCGTCGCCAACGAACACGGCGGGACGGTGGCCGTGCTCCGCGGCGATCAGATCGTCAAAGTGTTCGCCGACAGCGTCCAGCCGGCCGGGACGGCGCCGGTGGGGACATCGATGGGGGTGTTGGACGTGCGCAAGAACGACCTCACCGTCTACGACGCGGAACGGCTGACGATCGTGGGGTCGGCACCGGCCGGTGCGGGACCGACGCACCTGGTTGCAGACCGGCACGGCCGGATGATCGCCGCCGACACCCGCGGAGACGCGGTCCGGGTGTTCCTGCCGTTGTCCACGCCGCACGAGGTAGCTGTCGTGGCGCAGCCGGGCGGGCCGTACGGCATCGCCTACGACGGGACACGTGACCGGCTCTGGGTCGCGTCGTCAGGAACCAACGAGGTCGTCGGATACGACATGAGCGATGCGAATCCTCATGAGCTGCAACGTTTTCCGACGGTGCAGAATCCGTACACCGTCGGCGTCGACGCGACAACCGGGCGGTTGTTCGTGGCCGGGGTGACCGGTGGTGTGGTGCAGATCATCGACGCCGGCGCTTGAATCGGCGGCGTCGGGGTACCCGCGGGAATGCATTTCGTTCGCCGCGGTCAGGGCAAGCCGCTGCTGCTCGTCCACGGACTAGGATCGAGTTGGCGCAACTGGGATCTGGTGCTGCCGGCGTTGTCGGCGCAGCGGGAGGTGATCGCGGTGGATCTGCCCGGGTTCGGCGAGAGCGCGCCGATGGCGGGGCCGGTGACCATCGCGTCGCTGACCGATTCCGTCGAGGCGTTCATCGGCGAACACCGGTTGGGCGATGTCGACATCGTGGGCAGTTCCATGGGTGCGCGCATGGTGCTGGAGATGGCCCGGCGCGGACATGGCGGAACGGTCGTGGCGCTGGATCCGGGCGGGTTCTGGACCGACGGCGAACTGAAAGCCTTCGGCCTGACGGTCGGCGCCTCGATCGGGTTGGTGCGCCGCATCCAGCCGTTGTTGCCCACGCTGACCCGCAGCCGCGCGGGGCGTACGGCCTTGCTGTTGCAGTTTTCGGCCAAGCCGTGGCGGTTGCCGGCCGATCTGGTGTTGCAGGAACTGCGCAGCTTCGCCCGGGCGACACGGCTCGACGAAGCGCTGGACGCACTGGTGCACGGGCCCAAGCAGCAGGGCGCGCCCGCCGGGTCGTTGCGCGGCAGGGCGGTCATCGGGTGGGGTCGCAATGACCGGGTGACGCTGCCCCGCCAGGCCCCGCGCGCCCAGCAACTCTTTCCGGATGCGACTGTGCACTGGTTCGGCGATTGCGGGCATTTTCCGCACTGGGACCAGCCCGAACAGGCGGCCGAGCTGATTTTGGCGACGACATAGCGACACGCCGCAAAACACAACTTATTGTGTTGCGCCGGCATGTCGGACACCAGGGGTAGTGTTTGAGGCCTAAGCACGTCCGGCGCTGCCGGCAGCCAAATCGGCCTGGTGAAGTGGGGTTTCGGTGAGTGGAAATGCAAAGCTGATCGACCGCGTTTCGGCGATCAACTGGAACCGTCTGCAAGACGACAAAGACGCAGAGGTCTGGGACCGGTTGACCGGTAACTTCTGGCTGCCCGAGAAGGTGCCGGTGTCCAACGACATCCCGTCCTGGGGCACCCTGACCCCCAGTGAGAAGCAGCTGACCATGCGGGTCTTCACCGGCCTGACCATGCTGGACACCATCCAGGGCACGGTCGGCGCGGTCAGCCTGATCCCCGACGCGCTGACTCCGCACGAAGAGGCGGTGTACACCAACATCGCGTTCATGGAGTCGGTGCACGCCAAGAGCTACAGCCAGATCTTCTCCACCTTGTGCTCGACCGCAGAGATCGACGACGCGTTCCGCTGGTCGGAGGAGAACCCGAACCTGCAGCGCAAGGCCGAGATCGTGCTGCAGTACTACCGCGGCGACGAGCCACTCAAGCGCAAGGTGGCCTCCACCCTGCTGGAGAGCTTCCTGTTCTACTCCGGGTTCTACCTGCCGATGTACTGGTCGAGCCGGGCCAAGCTGACCAACACCGCTGACATGATCCGGCTGATCATCCGCGATGAGGCCGTGCACGGCTACTACATCGGTTACAAGTACCAGCGCGGCTTGGCCCTGGAAGACGAGGCCAAGCGCGCCGAGCTCAAGGACTACACCTACGAGCTGCTGTTCGAGCTGTACGACAACGAGGTCGAGTACACCCAGGACCTTTATGACGAGGTCGGGCTCACCGAGGACGTCAAGAAGTTCCTCCGCTACAACGCCAACAAGGCGCTGATGAATCTCGGCTATGAGGCGCTGTTCCCGCGCGACGAGACCGACGTGAACCCGGCGATCCTGTCGGCGCTGTCACCGAACGCCGACGAGAACCACGACTTCTTCTCGGGTTCGGGGTCGTCGTATGTGATCGGCAAGGCCGTGGTGACCGAGGACGAGGACTGGGACTTCTAAAGCTGCGCCGTAGTACGACGCGTATCCGGATGAGGTAGGGGCCGGGTCGAAGAGCTAGAGACGGCTGGCCGCGAAAGCCGCGGCCTGGTTGGTCATGCCGGTTTGAACATATGCCACGTGCGCGTTCCCGTTGCGGCCCTCGGAGCAGATCGGGTCATCCGGAACGCAGAGGTTGATCGTCTTGGAACTGTAGAGCGGGCTGATCGTCGGGAGCTGGCCGCCGCCCAGTCTCCTCGAAAATGCGCTCTGTGGATTACCGAAAACGGCGACTGCGGCGACATGATCGACGACCCCCGCCAGGTCGTTGGTGGCCATATCAATGACGCCCGCACCCTGCGAATATCCACCGAGGACCAGTCTCGTGTCGGGGCAGCTCGCGGCCATGGATTCCACATGGGCCCGCGCATCATTGGCGCCGGCCGCCGAACTGCTGGCGAACGCGTTGGCGGCCGGGTAGTTGACCGGATACACCCCTACTGATCGCCTACCAGCCTGCGACCGAAGCGAATCGATGAATGACAGTCCGACACCGCCCACTCCGGGAGGTTCATCAGTGCCGCGTGCGAAGGTCACCTCGACATCGGGGCAGGCGGCGGCTGCTGCGTAGCGTGCCGTGACGAGCCCGCCGGCCAGCGCCGACGTCGTGACCGCTGCCACCCCGAAGATGCGAGCGAGGCTGCCTCCACTCATCACTCGATGGTGACACAGCGGGCTATGGACGAGCGGTGACTTGCTCAGGGGCCGCCCGCGCCGCGGGTACCGCCGAAGCCGCCGGAGCCGCCGAAACCGCCATTGACACCGAATGGTCCGGTGCCGGCAACGCCCGCCGATCCACCAGTGCCGGGGCTACCCGCGGCTTGCGAGCCGGTACCGCCGGTGCCGCCGTCGCCGCCCATACCTCCACTGCCGCCGCTACCGCCTTGGATGGTGCCAAGCCCACCCCGGCCCCCGGTACCGCCGAAGCCGCCTACGCCTCCGAAGCCTCCGCTGCTCACGGCGCTGGAACCGCCCATTCCGCCGGCGCCGCCGAGCCCACCTGTGCCACCGACGTAGCCGATCGGCCCCGTGGCCCCGGTGCCACCCTGGCCGCCGAAGCCGCCCACCCCGCCGGAACCGCTACTGTGGCCGCTGAAGGTGGTGCCGCCGCCGGTACCGCCTTGGCCGCCCGTTCCACCGGTACCCGCGGCACCTGCGCTGCCGGACGCGCCGAGCCCGCTGCCGGCCGCGCCCCCCATGCCGCCTTGGCCGCCGTAGCCGCCCATGCCTCCCGTGCCGGCGTTGTTGCCGCCGTCGTCCGCGGCGGCCGCTCCGCCGGTTCCTCCGGTGCCGCCTTGGCCACCTTTGCCGCCGGTGCCGTTGGTCGCGCCGAGCGCGGCATCACCGCCGGGGCCACCTTGGCCGCCGACGCCGCCTTGTCCACCGGTGAAACTGGTGTTGCCCATCGCACCGCTGAGTGCATTGGCGCCCTGGCCGCCCTGGCCACCTTGCCCGCCGTTGCCGGCCACGTGTCCGCTGATCGCGGTAGCGCCGCCTTGCCCGCCGGTGCCACCGGCCCCACTCGAACCTGGGTTGCCCATGAAAGCACCGGTCCCGGCCTGACCGCCTTGGCCGCCTCTGCCGCCGGTGCCGCCGGCGGTGGCGCCGTTGATGCCGTCGTCGGCGTAGCCGGTGCCGCCTTGCCCGCCCCGGCCACCGTCACCGCTGGCACCGGGGTCGCCGGCCTGTCCGCCGGCGGTACCTGTGCCGCCTTGGCCGCCCTGGCCTCCCGCGCCGCCGTCGCCGCCGTTGCCACCGGGATTGCCGATGGTGCCGGACGCCCCTTGTGCGCCGTTGCCGCCGGCGCCGCCTTTGCCGCCTGCGCCGGCCGGCCCCGAAACCCCTTTGCCGCCGGCCGCGCCGCCGCCACTGCCTCCCGGTCCGCCTACCCCGTTGGTGCCGCCGGTGCCGCCGGCGCCGCCCGCGCCGGCGTTGTTCGTGCCGTCATCGTTGTAGCCGTCACCGCCGGTGCCACCCCGGCCGCCGAAGCCGCCCATGCCGCCGCTGCCGTTGACCGCCCCCGCGATGGCGTCTCCGCCCTGGCCCCCTTGGCCGCCGATGCCGCCCTGGCCGCCCGCAGCGGAGTTAGCGCCTTGGCCGCCCTGCCCGCCCTGGCCGCCCCAGCCGCCTTCGCCGCCGAAAGTACCGATGAAGGCGGTGCTACCGCCGGTGCCGCCGGTGCCGCCCGTGCCGCCGGTGCCCGCGGTACCCGCGGTGGCGCCCGGGACGGCCGTGCCGCCTTGACCGCCTTGGCCGCCCGATCCGGCCCAGCCGCCGTTGCCGGGGCGGTTGGTGCCGTCGTGGGCGGACCCGACGCCGCCCTGACCGCCCTCGCCGCCTTGACCGCCGGCGCCGCTGGTATGCCCCGCGGTGGTGGTGGCGCCGCCTTGGCCGCCTTGGCCGCCGTCGCCACCGTAACCGCCGGTGCCGCCGGGACTGGCGAAGGTGCCGTCTCTGCCACCGGTACCCGGAGCGCCACCGAGGCCACCTTGGCCGCCGGTGCCGCCGACGCCGCCGGCGGTGGCGTTGTTGCCCCCGTCGTCGTTGTAGCCGTTGCCGCCGTTGCCGCCGTCGCCGCCGTTGCCGCCGGAGCCACCCCAGCCGTTGAGGCCGCCGTTTCCGGCGCCGCCCTGGCCGCCCTGGCCGCCGGGGGCTCCGTGGTGGCCGGCGCCGCCCGGATTGCCGACTGTCGCAGATGCGCCCTGGGCGCCGGCGCCACCGGTGCCGCCTTGGCCGCCCAGTCCACCCCAGCCCGCCGGGCCGGTGACGCCGCCGTAACCGCCTGCTCCCGCCGCGCCGCCTCTGCCGCCGGTACCTCCGGGCGTGGCGTTGTTGCTGCCGTCATCGGCATAGCCGGTGCCGCCCTGCCCGCCCCGTCCGCCCTGGCCGCCCATGCCGCCGTAGCCCTCCGCACCACCGTTGCCAGCGCCGCCGTGGCCGCCCTGGCCGCCTGCTCCTCCGTCGCCGCCGACACCGACCTGGCCACCGAGACCGATACCAGCCTGACCACCAATCCCGCCGCCGAGTCCGACACCAGCGCCGCCGCCGATACCGCCGACTACGCCGGCCTGGGCACCAATCTCGGCTTGAACACCGAACTCAACGCCGGCCTGCGCACCTACGCCCACTCCGGTTCCGATCCCGGCGCCAAGTCCGGCACCAACCTGCGCACCGATGCCGGCTTGCACTCCAAAACCGACCCCGAGGCCGGCCTGGGCTCCGACTCCGACACCGGCGCCCACACCACCGGTCGGCTCGACGAACGCCAGACCGGGAGCCGCGCCGACAACACCGGTCTGCACACCCAATCCGGTCTGACCGGCCAACCCGGCGTTGAAACCACTGGCCAGCCCCACTCCGACGTCGGAGGCAACCGCGCCGGCCAATCCCACACCGGCGTCCGCTGCGATCAGGCCCGCGTCCGTGGCAACGAGACCGGCGTCGTTGGCCACCAGTCCGGCGTTGCCAATGATGGGACCGGCGTCTTGCGCGATGAAACTGGACACGACGCCCGGATCCGCCGACGGGATCGCGAATCCATGCTGATCAGCCACCGCCTGCTGCAGGGCACCGATCGGGTCGCCGGAGGAAACGACCGCGCCCGGGACTGCACTCGCGACCGCCGAGGAGACCTCGGCGGGAGAGACGTTGATCAGCCCGGCGTTGGTCATAGCCTGTCCAGGAGCAGCGACGAAAGATTGCGCAGCCTCTTCACTGCGGAACAGGCTCAGGATGTAGTCCACTAGCGAGGTCATCTTCTTTTCCCTTCAATCAAGACCGTGAAGTTGTTCGCCGAAGTGACCGGCGCTCTGTCATAAACCGTATGGATTTCGCGGCTCCCCCAAATCGGGGTCGGTACCCCCAGCCGGGGGAACACCTATCGGGATAGCTAGGGCCGCCCCATTAGGGGATTAGGGGAAAAGCGGGACCCCCAATCCCGCGCTGAAACCACCCCCGTTTGCAGCATTTACGCACGTCAAACACTACTCGTCGACGGTCGGGGCCGCCAGACGGATCGGTAATGAAACGAAGATCAGCCGTGCAATCCGTCGATGCCGAAGCCGTGGTGATCAGGCTGTCCCTCGTGCGGATGGGCGTCCGGGTGGATCACGGAGTGGTCCCATATGCCCGGGTCGCTGGCCGGAAAGCCGCCGTGGTCGAACGCAATTTCTGGCGCTCCACCACCTATGAGCAGCGGTGATGGTTCAGGATGCCCAATCGCCGCTGCGGGTGGACCCGCAACCGCATCGGCCGGCAGGTGCGCCGCGGGTTGGTTGATGACGCCGTCGAATCCACCGATGGCCGCGTGCTGAGGCGCCACAGCAGCCGGCGGATGTGGCGCGAAGGCATCGAATGCCGCCGTTGCCGCACCACTTGCCCACACATTGCCGTGATCAGCGACGGGCATTCCGGTGGCAGCCCCTGTAGGTCCACCCATCGACAGCGAATCCGACACCATCGGGATCAAGTTGTTGACATCGACGCTGGTCACGTCGGTAAGGTGCGCGTCGGCAATGGCCTGGGCGGGGTTGGCGGCGTAGCGCGCAGCGACTTCCGGATCACGCACAAGTGAGATCACGAAATCGAGCAACGAATTAGCCATCACCCATCTCCCTATGGCAAACGCCCGCCGAATTCAGCACTAGCAAGATGCTATCCGCTGCGCAGACACCGGTGTTCGGTGCGAACCCCGCCCACCCCCGGCGCCCGTTAGGGGGTGGGCGGGGTTCGCAC
>NZ_LKTM01000080.1 GCF_001417955.2 Mycobacterium gordonae
TCCCCCGCTCTGACAACGTCATCGGGCGCATGCGCAGCCGCCCGATACGCCCCGCGCCGGAGTGGGCCGTCGCCCCGTGGCGCGGTGAAGCACTGCCGGCAAGTAGAAACTGGCCACCAGACGGGTCGTCATCCACAGCGCGGCGGACGACATCCCACACCTCGGGAACCTTCTGCCACTCGTCGATGAGCAATGGCCGCGGCCGGGTCACCAGGAGACCCGGGTCAGCGTGCACGGCCTCATAGTTAGGCTTCGCATCGAGTCTCATCACGCCGACGACTCGCTGCTCGGCTGTCGTCGTTTTCCCTACTGCCTTGGGTCCGTCAATGGCAATCGCAGGTACTTGCCCGAATAGTTCGTCCAAGTCGCCGTCGATGACGCGCCTGACATACCGCATAGCCCCATCATACAATTAGCAGGCAGCTAATCAGTCACATAGCATTAACCGAATCAGTCAGTTAGCATAGGATAGGCCGGGCCGGGCCGGGCGGCTGAGAGTGAAGACATCCGCTCACGCGTCGTGTCGGCAATGGCGGGAGCCCTTGTTAATGCGACGATTCCGGAGGTAGGAAACCTTGTGAAACCATGAACGGGACACTCGGCCACTTCTGGACCGACATCGACAACGTCTATAAGTACCGCAAAGCGGTTACGTCCGCTTAGTCGATGACACCGTATTTCACACCAACACACTCCGAACCAGACATACCTAGCCGAGTTCGCCGATTTCAGTCAGTTGCGCGGGTACAACGTCGCCCAAGGGCGCCCCCGGGATAACACTCATGTGAGCATGAGAACCGAAGCTCACGACTTGCGCTGCGCGCGTTCAACATCGGCAGCAACGAGGCACACCTTCCCAAGGGATAGCGCTGCCTTCCTGCGCAGGCTAGTATCTGCGTATGGATGCAGGTAATGCACGGCGGCGTTTGGATGACGAGCACGCCAACCTTGTCGTCGAAGTGTTCCGAATGCTGGCCGATCCGACCCGGATTCAGCTGTTGTGGGCGTTGACTGGTCAGGAGTTGTCGGTCAATGGGTTGGCCGAGCGGTTGGGCAAGCCTGCGCCGTCGGTGTCTCAGCATCTGGCCAAGCTGCGTATGGCGCGGTTGGTGTGCACTCGCCGATCGGGCACGACCATTTTTTACAGCCTGGAAAACGAGCATGTCCGCCAGTTGGTTACCGACGCGGTGTTCAACGCCGAGCATGCCGGGCAGGGCGTTCCGCCGCATCATCGCGCCGATGCTGCCGTGCACCCTCTGACCCGACGGCCGGCCAAGAAAGCCCAGAACTAGCCAGGTTGCCCCAGCGCGCCGCTGGTTTTTTGGCGGACGATTTCCCCATCGCGGGACTGGTTGCCCCGCAATGGGTTTCAACGGTGATGGCACCGTCGTGGCCTGACGAAGCAGGAGAGAACTGGCATGTCGTTGTTCAGCTACCGCGACTACCGGCGTTTGTTCGCCGCCCAGGTGGTCGCGTTGTTCGGGACGGGGCTGACCACGGTGGCGTTGGGGTTGTTGGCCTATCAGTTGGCTGGTGCTGACGCGGCCGCTGTGCTGGGAACGGCGTTGGCGATCAAGATGATCGCCTATGTGGCGGTGGCCCCGGTCGCTGCAGCGCATGCTGACCGGTTCCCGCGGCGACTGATGCTGGTGAGCCTGGATGTGACCCGGGCAACGGTAGTCGTGGCGTTGCCGTTCATCGACCAGGTGTGGCAGATCTATGTGCTGATCGCGATGTTGCAGTCAGCGTCGGCAGCCTTCACCCCGACCTTTCAGGCGGTCATCCCTGATGTGGTGACCGATGAATCCGATTACACCGCAGCGCTTTCCGCGTCCCAGCTTGCCTCCACCATGGAAAGCCTGCTCAGCCCGGTGTTGGCCGCGTTGCTGTTGACGGTGATCAGCTTCCATTGGTTGTTCGTCGGGACGGTGATCGGGTTCTTGATCTCGGCGGCGTTGGTGATCAGCAGCCGGATCCCTGACGCGACTCCCAACCTACGCGCCAGCGCCTGGGAAAAGACGGCGGCCGGGATCCGGATCTTCGCCGCGACCCCACGGCTGCGGGGGGTGCTCGCCCTGGATCTGGTCGTGGCCGGAGCCGGGTCGATCGTCATGGTCAACACGGTCAACTATGTCCGCGACGCACTGGGCCGCACTCAAGCTGATGTCGCGTGGCTGCTCGCCGCCTCCGGGACCGGCACGATGATCGTGGCGTTGCTGCTGCCACCGACGCTGCGCCGGGTGCCCGAGCGAATCGTCATGATGGCCGGCGCGGCGCTGCTGGTCCTCGGTGCTGCCAGCGCGATCGGCCTGTCCGCGACCCACGCAGATCAACGCTGGAGCGCGGCCTTGGTGATCTGGCTAGTCATCGGGGCCGGAATGAGCCTCGTGTTGACCCCGGTAGGCCGAGTGTTGCGCCGCTCGTCAACTCCGGCGGATCGGCCCGCGGTGTTCGCCGCGCAGTTCTCGCTGTCGCACCTGTGCTGGCTGCTGACCTATCCGATCGCAGGCTGGGTCGCCACCTTGGCCGGCTTCATCACAGCCTGGACCATACTGGGGGCGATTGCTGCTGTGGGAGCGGTCGCTGCGCTGCTGATCTGGCCGCGCCGCGATCCTGAAGAACTGACTCACACCCACGACTTAGCCAGCACCGATCACCAACACCTCGACGACGCCACCGCCCTCGAGAGCGGCCGTATGCAGCACACCCACACCTTCATCATCGACCAAGACCACCTTCGCTGGCCACAGCCCACAAAATAGCTAACTAGCCAAGCTCTTTCATCGTCTGGCTTTCGCGGGTAGCCCCTGATGGCTCAGTCTCGTCGCGGTGCCCGCCGGCGGCCTGTGACGGTGAAGCCGACGAGTCATCCAGCTCTTCGATACGACCATGAGGCCACGAGCACAGCCACGGTCATCAGAACTGTTATGACCACGATGATGCTGCTGCCGACAGTGACCGCGGTGTGACTGTACTGAGGTAGGTGCACCGACTCGACGGCCGACCACAGGTCAGGCCGGCCGCTCATCGCGACCCGCGGGGGACCGGGACGGGGACAGCCAGGCGCGGCGGGACAGGAGCCGCATTCCGTTGAGGCCGACGATGACGGTGGAGCCTTCGTGTCCGGCGACGCCCAGCGGCAGGGGTAGGTGACCGAGCAGGTCCCATAACACCAACACGGTGATGAAGGTCGACGCGATGACCAGGTTGGCGATTACGACGCGGCGTGCGTGTCGCGACAACGCGATGACCTTGGGGATGGTGGCCAGTTCGTCGCGGACGACGACGGCGTCGGCGGTTTCTAGGGCGAGGTCGGAGCCGGCCCGGCCCATGGCTATTCCGGTGTGCGCGGCGGCCAACGCCGGGGCGTCATTGACGCCGTCGCCGACTAGCAGCACCCGATGGCCGCTGTCATCGAGTTCGCGCACGGCGGCGACTTTGTCCTGTGGCAGTAACCCCGCGCGCACGTCGTCGATGCCGACCCGCACGGCCAGCGCGGTGGCCGCGCGCTCGTTGTCGCCGGTCAACAGCATCGGTGTCGTGCCGGTCAGCGCGGTCAACGCGGCCACCGTAGTGGCGGCCTCGGAACGGAGTTGGTCGTCGAGTCCCAACACGCCGACCGCGATGTCATCGACGAGCACCACGACCGCGGTCTTGCCCTCGGCTTCCAACCCGGCCACCACCGCGCCGACCCGGCCCGAATTCGCGCCGCCGGGACCGGCGCGCAACAGCTGCGCCGGGCTGCCCACCGCGACCCGGCGGCCCTCGACCACCGCGCGCACGCCGCGCCCCGGAGCACATTCGAACGCCTCGACCGTCGGCAGTGTCAACCCGCGATCGGCGGCACTGGCCACCACCGCGGCGCCCAAAGGATGCTCGCTGGGGTGTTCGGCGGCCGCGGCCAGGGTAAGCAGCCCCTCGGCGTCCAAGCCGCCGCCGACGAGAGGGCGGAGGTCAGACAGCCGCGGTGTGCCGCGGGTGAGGGTGCCGGTCTTATCGAACGCCACCATAGTGACCGACCCAAGCTGTTCCATCACGACCGCGGATTTGACCAGCACCCCGTGCCGGCCCGCGTTGGCCATCGCAGCCAGCAAGGGCGGCATGGTCGCCAGCACCACCGCACAAGGTGAGGCCACGATCATGAACGTCATCGCCCGTAACAGCGACGATTGCACCGCGGCGCCCAGCGCCAGCGGAACACCGAACACCAAAAGGGTGGCTACCACCACCCCGATCGAGTAGTACTGCTCGACCTTCTCGATGAACAGTTGCGCGTTGGCTTTGGTGGCCGAGGCCTCCTGCACCATCGCCACGATGCGCGCGACCACAGTGTCGGCGGCGGCGCGGTCCACCCGCACCCGCAGCACCCCAGTGCCGTTCAACGTGCCGGCGAACACCTCATCGCCGGGCCGTTTGGCGACCGGGAGCGGTTCACCGGTGATCGAGGCCTGATCCACCTCACTGGCACCGGAGGTGACCTGCCCGTCGGCGCCGATGCGTTCCCCCGGGCGCACCACAATCACATCGCCCACCGCCAGGGCCGCAGCATCCACCACGTCCTCCTGGCCGCATGCCGTGATCACCGTGGCGCGCTCGGGGGCCAGGTTCAACAGGCTGCGCACCGAGTCGGCGGTGCGTTGAGTCAAAAACGCCTCCAGCGCACCGGAAGTGGCGAAGATGACGATCAACAGCCCGCCGTCGAGGACCTGCCCGATCGCCGCCGCGCCGATCGCCGCGACAATCATCAACAGATCCACATCCAGCATGCGGTTCCGCAACGCCTGTACACCGGCCAGCCCCGGTTCCCACCCGCCGGTGACATAACACGCCAAATACAACGCCCACCAGACCCAGATCGGGGCACCGCCATATTGGGCGGCCAAACCAAGCGCGAACAACACCGTGGCCACCGCCGCCCACCGCACCTCGGGCAGCGCGAACGCCCGCGTGCGGATAGCGGCGCCATCGCCGCCGGCGGCGCCGACGGCGTCACGGTCGAGCACCTGAGATGACATCGAACTACCTTTGAGAGCACGGGTCGGGATCCTCACCACCATACAGGATTGCATGAAGAGGTCTTCATTCGTGCACGTTGATAAGATGATGATCATGGGTCATGGAGTAGAAGGCAGGTCCACCCCGCCCGCGCAGTTAGACGCCGACTCGGCGGCGTCGGTGGCGGCCACGCTGCAGGCATTGGCCACACCAAGCCGGTTGCGGATTCTGACCCGGCTGCGACACGGCGCGTGCTCGGTCTCGGACCTGTCCGACGCCGTCGAGATGGAACAGTCCGCGGTGTCGCATCAACTGCGGCTGCTGCGCGCTCTGGGCCTGGTAACCGGCATTCGCAAGGGCCGGACCGTGGTCTACAGCCTCTACGACACCCACGTCGCCATGCTGCTCGACGAAGCCGTCTACCACATCGAACACCTCGGCAGCGAGATCAGCGACGACCCAGCTGTCACCGCCTGACCCGCCGCGAAATAGCGAATCGCGAATGGGGAGTACTTGTCTCTGAGCGCGGGGTATTCAGATCTCGCTGACATGGACCAAGCAGGTGACGCCCTCCAACCGATCGACTTCCCATACCCTCTCGCTACCTCTCCCCTAGCTGAGCGTCCCAACGGTGATCCAGGATGCTTGACTGTGTCAGCCGCCGCCTTGCAGCCGCCGTTCAGAGATTGACGCAGACCGTCACTAGCTCCCCCGGCGATGACGTAGGACAGGCAGATGACGTTCCGGTTCGACATCTCGCCGATCTGCCCGTCCGCGGACGAATCAGGCTCGTCTGCGTCGGTGTCCGGGCCGGTATCGGTTTGTACCGAAGATCATGCGGGATCGTGGCGGTTGCCTTACTACCATTTACATAACAAACCCTTCAGGGGTACGGTATCCTGACACGCGTTTACAACGTAAACCAATTGGGTGGGACAGGCCTGGGTCAGGCCCTTGAAAATCACAGGGGTGAGACAGGCACTTTGCAACGCCCGCTAAGGAGAACGCGAGGGCTGCGCTGCTCGTTTGCTCCGCCTCCGCACGTCGGCGAAGGGCTAGACGGTATGGAGGCGACTTGAGGCCGAAGGCCTCGGGCTGCAATCGGACGTGGGTTGCCGATGGCGGGTGAA
>NZ_LKTM01000081.1 GCF_001417955.2 Mycobacterium gordonae
AGCGTCGCTGCTTCCGGTGCGGCGGGTGCGGTCCCGCTGACCGGTGGCAACGGCGGCACCGGCGGCGCGGGCTGGAACGCGGTAACCCCGGGCGCCAATGGCGGTAACGGCGGGCGCGGCGGCGCCGGCGGTCTTGTCGGCAACGGCGGCGACGGCGGTGCCGGCGGCAACGGCGCCATCGGTGCCACCGGCACCGACCCGACCCAGAACGACGGAGCCGGCGGGACCGGCGGCAACGGCGGTCGCGGCGGTGATGGTGGCGTAGCCGGAACAACCGCCGGCTTCGGCGGTACCGGTGGCGACGGCGGGATCGGCGGGCAAGGCGGTACCGGCGCGACTGGGGCCAATGCAGCGGATCCGACGGCGATCGGCGGCACGGGTGGTAAAGGCGGCACCGGCGGTGTCGGCGGTAACGCGGGTAACGGCGGCAACGCGCCGAATCCCCTTGGAAACGTGGGTGCGGGTGGTAACGGTGGTGCCGGTGGGGCGGCCGGCCTCGGCGGCGACGGCGGCAGAGGCGCCGATGGCACCGCCGCCCTCTTCAACGGCAGCGCGGGTGGCATCGGCGGTAACCCGGGCACGGGCGGGGCCGGCGGACAAGGCGGCGTCGGATCGAGCTTCGGCGGCAACGGTGCGGGCGGTGCCGCGGCTACCAGCGGCGGCAACGGTGGCGCCGGTGGCAACGGCTACAGCGACCCCACCCTCAGCGGCCTTGCCGGCGGTGACGGTGGCGTCGGCGGCCAGGCTGGCGCCGTTGGTAACGGTGGCGCCGGCGGCAAGGGTGGCAACGGCGCCCAGGGCGTCACGGGTGCCGCCGAGTTCGAAACCGGTGGCACCGGCGGCATCGGCGGTAAGGGTGGTGCCGGTGGGCAAGGTGGCTCCATATCCGGCAACGGCGGTGCCGGTGGCGCCGGCGGTATCGGTGGCAAAGGCGGAACTGGCGCGGCCGGTATCGACTCGATTGACCCGACTCTTGCTGGCGGCGCGGCCGGCCAGGGTGGTGTCGGTGGCCAAGGTGGTCTCGGCGGCAATGGCGGCGGCGTGACACTTGGGAAGGGAACTGTCGGCGTGGGTGGCGCCGGTGGTAACGGTGGTGCCGCCGGTATCGGCGGGAACGGCGGCGACGGCGCCGCGGGCACCGCAGCCCACATCGACGGCAGTGCAGGTGGTCTGGGCGGTAACCCGGGTACCGGAGGGATTGGCGGTAACGGCGGGTCCGGCTCCGTCGCCGGTGCCAAGGGCGGCACGGGCGCTGCGGCCACCTTCGGCGGCGACGGCGGCGACGGCGGTGCGGGCTTCGCTGCTGAAGCGGGCTCCAACGCAACCGGTGGCGTCGGTGGCACCGGTGGTGCCGGCGGTGTGCTGGGTAACGGCGGTACCGGTGGTGTCGGCGGTGCCGGCGATGGCAGCGGCGCTGGTGGCGCCGGCGGTCACGGCGGCGACAGCGGAGCGCAGGCCGGCAACGGTGGAGCGGGTGGCACCGGTGGTGCTGGCGGGGCGACGGCTACCGGCGGCATCGGTGGTACGGGTGGCCTCGGCCAATCGCCGTTGGGTATCGGCGGTGCCGGTGGTCACGGCGGTGTTGGCGGTGCGACATCCGGTGACGGTGGCGCGGGTGGCACCGGCGGTATCGGCCAGGCCGGCGGCGGCGCCGGCGGCGACGGTGGCGACGCCGGGAAGAGCGGCAACGGTGGCGCCGGCGGCACCGGTGGCGCCGGTCTGCCGGGTAAGAACGGTGCGGCCGGGGTCGGCTCGGGCGGCAATGGCGGCGACGCAGTTGCCGGCGGCTTCGGTGGTCGCGGTGGTAACGGCGGTGCCGGCGGCACGGTGTCCGGCAACGGCGGGGCCGGCGGGACGGGTGGCGCTGGTGCACAGGGCGGTACCGGCGGCAATGCCACCGACTCGACGAACCCGAATACGGCCGGCGGTGCGGGTGGTAAGGGTGGTGCCGGCGGCCAGGGTGGTGCCGGCGGTAACGGTGGTGCCGCCACCGCAGGCACTGTGGGTGCTGCCGGAGACGGCGGGGCCGGTGGCGCTGCGGGCCTCGGCGGTGACGGCGGCGACGGTGCCAACGGCACGGCGGGCGTCATCAACGGCAGCAATGGCGGTAGGGGCGGTGACGCAGGCCTCATCGGGACCGGTGGCGCGGCGGGCACCGGCTCGACTGTCGGCGCCAACGGCCTAAACGGCGCCGATGCGCCCAACAGCGGCCACGGTGGTAACGGTGGCAACGGCTTCGACAACGCAGCGAACACCACCGGTGCGGCCGGCGGCAGCGGCGGCAAGGGTGGTGCCGGCGGTTCGCACGGTGACGGCGGCAACGGCGGCACCGGTGGCAACGGCGGGACCGGCACTACCGGTGGCGCCAGCATCGCCGGCGGCACCGGCGGCGCGGGCGGAAATGGTGGCGCCGGCGGCGCTGGCGGATCCGTCCTCGGTGACGCGGGTAATGGCGGAAACGCCGGAAGCGGCGGCAAGGGCGGCCAGGGCGGTAACGGTGCTGTTGGCGCCAACTCCAGCGGCGCCAATGGCACCGCCGGCACCGGCGGCAACGCAGGCGCCGGCGGCAACGGTGGCGCCGGCGGCAACGGTGGCGCCGCCGGTACCGCCACGCTTGGAAACAACGGCACGGCCGGTAATGCCGGCAACGGCGGCAACGGCGGTAACGCCGGGACGGCCGGAGCCGGTGGTACCGGAACTGGCAACCGCACCAACGGCGGTACGGGCGGTAATGGTGCCGCTGGTGGGGCCGGTGGCACCGGTGGCACCGGCGGCACCGGCACCGCGACCACTAACGGTGGTGCTGGTGGTAGCGGTGGCCAGGGCGGCATCGGATCCACGGGTGGCACCGGCGGGGCTGCCACCGGTACGACCGGTGGCAACGGTGGCGGTGGCGGTACCGGCGGTAACGGTGGCGCCGGCGGCAACGCGGGTGCCGGTGGTGATGGCCAGAATGGTGGCTCCGCGGGTGTTGCAGGAAAGGGCGGCGTGGCCGGCGACGGCGGTGCCGGTACCACGGGCGGTAATGGGCAAGCCAGCAACACGGCCGCTAACCGCGACGCACGCAACGGTGGCGCCGGCGGCAACGCCGGTGTGGGTGGTGCCGGTGGCGCTGGCGCGTCCGGTGGCACCGCGATCGGCGGCGGAACCAACGGCGCGGCGAGTGCGGGTGGCGACGGTGGCGCCGGCGGTAAGGGCGGTGCCGGCGGTGCCGGTGGCACTGGAAATCAGGGTTCCAGTGGTAGCCAACCTGGCGGCCTGGGCGGCAATGGTGGTGCGAGCGGTGCGGGCGGTAACGGCGGTGCCGGCGGTGCCGGCGGTAATGGCACCACCACCACCGCGGGCGCAGCCGGTGGTAATGGCGGGCAGGCCGGCGCAGGCGGCACCTCGGGTGGCGGCGGCAAGGGCGGCAATGGCCTTGGTACTAACCAGAATGGTGGTCAAGGCGGCAATGCCGGCACAGCCGGCTCGGGCGGCATCGGCGGTGTCGGCGGCGACGGCGGTGACGGCAACGGCGGCGGGAACGGTGGAAACGCCGGGAACTCCGGCAACGGCGGGCAGGGCGGCGCCGGCGGCGGTGGCGGCACCCCGACGGGCACCGGCATCGGTGGAACTGCCGGCAACGGCGCGAACGGCGGCGCCGGTGGCAACCACGCCACTGGCGGTACCGGCGGAACCGGCCTGGGCGGCGGGCTCGATGGCGGCAACGGCGCCAACGGCATCCCCGGTACGGGCGGCGGCGGCGGTGCGGCGGGCACTCCGGGTACGGGCGGCGCCGCAGGTACTGCGGGCATCAACGGTCCCAACGGCACGTAACACCTCAACCCGGCCCGCCAGGTACTACTGCACACACGTCGAACAGCGATCGTCTGAAATGTTAGGAAGAGGATTGAGCCGGTGAGTTTCCTGACCTTGCCACCTGAGATCAACTCGCTGAACATGTTGCTCGGCGCGGGATCGGCGCCGATGGCGTCGGTGGCGTCGGCGTGGGACGGTTTGGCTGCCGAGCTCGGCTCGGCGTCGTCGTTCTTCGAGGGGGTGACCTCGGGGCTGATCAACGACGCCTGGCAGGGCCCGGCTGCCGCGGCGATGGGTGCGGCGGCCTCCCCCTACGCGGCGTGGCTTAGTGCCGCGGGAGCGGTGGCCGAGCAGGCGGCGTCGCAGGCCCGGGTGGTGGTGTCGGCCTACGAGACGGCGCGGTCCACGATCGTGCATCCGGCATTGATTGCGGGCAACCGGAATTCGTTCGTATCGCTGGTGTTGTCCAACGTCTTCGGACAGAATGCACCGGCGATCGCGGCCGCGGAGGCGGCTTATGAGGAGTTCTGGGCGCAGGACATCGTCGCGATGCTGGGATATCACGGTGGCGCTTCGGCGGCGGCTGCGGCGCTGACACCGTTCACGAAGCTGCCTCTGGCCCTGGGCGGTGCCGGTGGCGTGGTCAAGGCGGTGGCCGCGCAGGCGTCGGGCCTCGCGACCGCCGTCGCCGCTGCGGCACGCGGCGGATCTGGGAACCTGAGTAGTTTGCTGGGCAACATCAAATTCGGTGGAGCCGACCTGGGCAGCATTCTGCGCGGTGTGCAGGCAGGCACCGGGGGCCTGGCGAATCTGAAGCTGCAAGCCCTCGGCTGGGGTGGCACGGGTAGCGGCGCGCTCGCGTCGGCTGCGTCCTCCGGTCGTGGCTTCGGGTCCTTCGGTGGTTCGTGGGGTCGTCAGCTCAGCGTCGGCGGCTGGGAGAGCCTGCTCACCCAGGTCGTCGGCTCGCCGAATGTGACTGGTTTGGTGACCACGGCGCTCAGCAGCCCCGGTTTGACCAAGTGGGTGACGGGCCTGCTCAGCAATCCCAACTTCACGGCGGCGCTGACCAACGTACTCAGTAGCCAGGTGGTCAGTCAGGCCGTGCACACCGTCGCGAACAGCCCTGTGCTGACCAGCGCTGTCAACGCGGTGTTGGAGAACCCGGGCGCGGGCAGTCTGGTGACCAGCGTGCTGAATTCGACGGCGGTGGTGAACAGCGGCGGCTTGAACGGCCTGGTGCGCACCGTGCTGAGCTCGGGCGGCGGTGTGCAGCTGAGCAGCCTGCTGCAGAGCCTGAGCGCCGGCTATACCGGTGGCGGTCCGTTGGCGGCTGTTGCCGCAGCCACCACCGACGCCTTCGGCAATACCGGTACCGGCAATATCGGGTTCGGTAACACCGGGGATAACAACATCGGATTCGGCAACACCGGTAACGGCAATATCGGGATCGGCAACTCCGGTGTTGACCTGCGCGGCATCTTGAATGCGGGCGTGGGCAACTCCGGGTTGTTCAATACCGGCAGTTACAACACCGGTATCGGCAACTCCGGCACCGCCAACACCGGTCTGTTCAATCCGGGCAATTTCAATACCGGTATCGGTAACCGGGGCAGCTACAACACCGGAAGTTTCAACGAGGGCAGCTTCAACAGCGGTGACTTCAACGGTGGGGACACCAACACCGGCTGGTTCAATACCGGCAACCTCAACACCGGTATCGGTAACTCCGGGGACATCAACACCGGCATCGGCAACTCCGGCAACATGAACGTCGGGATGTTCGTGCGCGGCGACGCCCAAGGCGCGACCAGCGTTTCCTACTCGGTCCACATCAACCAGATTCCCGTGGACTTCGGCATGCGATTCCCGGTGAATACGACGATCGCCGGTGGCACATTCGACATCACCACGCAGCCGTGGAACATCGGGGTGCTCAACCTGGGCACTCTCAGCAACACCTCCGGCACCATCGGTCCCATCGACGTTCCGAGTATCACGATCAGCGGACCACGGCTGCACTTCACACTCGGCGCTCCGGGATACACCACATACGGGGGCATTGTCGGCACCATCGGCCCGATCGATATTCCGTTGTTCTCGATCCCGGTGGGCATGGGCTTCGGCAACACGACGGCTACCCCGTCGTCGGGATTCTTCAACAGCGGCTCGGGCGGTTCCTCGGGGTTCTTCAACACCGGTGCGGGCAGTTCGGGGTGGCAGAACATGGGGCTGGGTGC
>NZ_LKTM01000082.1 GCF_001417955.2 Mycobacterium gordonae
CCACGGCACCGTCATCGCCGCCGCCGAAGTCGTCGCGGGGCAAACGCATCCTGATCGACATCGGCGTGATCCTGGCCGTGGTCGTGGTCTATGTGCTCTCGCTGGTCGGGGTGCACCTGCTGGCCACCTCGGCTGAGGGGCTGCCGGAAGCCGACATGGGCACCACCGAAGACACCGTGGTGCAGGTGAAGATCGAGGAACTGGACACCGTCAACAACCGCCTCAAGGTGAGTGTGCTTGTCATTCCCGAGGATTCGAAGTTCGACAAGAAATTCCACACGCTGACTCAAGACCTCACCGTGCGGATGTACCCGGAGAACGACCTGGGGGACCTGCAGTACCCGGTGGGTAAGTCACCCGCCCAACAGACCACCTATCTCGACGCGCAGGGCGACCCCGCCAACTGGCCCTTCGACTCCTACACCACCGGCACCATCCAGGCCCAGGTGTTCGCCGGAACCGGCGAGAACCGGACGGTGGAAGACGCCCGTGTCGAGGTGATCGGAGAGGTCGGCGGCTGGGACGCCACCGTCAGGCGCGTCGGTGAGTCGACCCAGAGTTCGCCCCGCCCGGACGACGTGATCATCACGCTGCACCGGTCCAAGAGCACGCTGATCTTCGACGTCGGCATCGTCCTGGTGCTCATCGCCCTGCCGGCGCTGGCGCTGTGGGTGTCCATCCCAATGGCGTTGGGTAAGAAGAAGTTCTTGCCGCCGTTCGTGTCGTGGTTCGCCGCCATGCTGTTCGCAGTGGTCCCGTTGCGCAACATCTTCCCCGGCAAGCCGCCGGAAGGGTCATGGGTCGACCAGGCCATCACCCTGTGGGTGCTGCTCGCACTGATCGTCGCGATGACGTTGTTCATCATGGCCTACCGAAAACAGTCGGACTGAGGTCAGGCGGGCGGTTCACTCCGCTGCGGCGCATCGCCGACCGCGCCGATCGCGTCGACGGCTTCGGACACCCGGGCCTGAAATCCGGCCGGCAACGGGATGTAGCCGAACTTGTTCAGATCGACTTGACCCGGGCCGATCGCGGCCTGCAGGAACGCCTTGACCGCCAGTGCCACTTCAGGTGTGGGGTACTTCGAGCAGACGATCTCATAGGTGGCCAGCACGATCGGGTAGACGTCAGGTTGGGCCGGGTTGTAGAACGACGAGATGTCGAGCACGAGGTTGTTGCCCTCGCCGACGATCTTGGCTCCGCTGATGGTTTTGCCGACCGTGTCGGTGCCGATCCGGACGGGCCGCAGCGACCGGCGGCTCGCGGGCGTCTTGATCTCGGCGGCATAGAGACCTTGTTCGAGGGCGAAGGACAATTCGTTGTAGCTGATCGCGCCCTCGGTGGATTTGACCAACTCCGCCGTGCCCTTGTTGCCGACGGCGCCAACGCCGACCGCGCCGTTGAAAGCTTTGCCGGTGCCTTGCTTCCACGCCCCGGCGGACGCGGCGTTCAGATAGGACTGGAAGTTGTCGGTGGTTCCTGACGCGTCGCTGCGGTAGACGACGCGGATGTCTTCGGCCGGCATCGATGCATTCAGCGCGGTGAGCGCAGGGTCGTCCCAGCGCGTGATCGTGCCGTTGAAAATCTTGGCGAGCGTGGGCCCGTCGAGCACCAGGGTGTCGACGTTGGCGAGGTTGTAGGTGATGGCCATCGGGCCGAACACGACGGGCAGGTTCCAGGCGTCGGCCCCGCCGCACCGCTGTTTGGCGGCAGCGTACTGATCGCCCGACAGGGGCGTGTCAGATCCCGCCAAATCGGTCTTGCCGGAGAGGAATTCGTTAATCCCGGCGCCAGAGCCGATGGCGTTGTAGTTGAGCGTCTGCTCGGAGCACGCCTTGTGGTAGGCGTCGATGAACCGCGTCATCGCATGAGCCTGCGCGGTCGAGCCGCTGGCGGTCAGCGTCTGTTTGCCGCCGCATGCCACCTTGGCCCCGCTCACGTAGGGGAGGGTGGCTTGTGCGGTGGTGCAGGCCGAGAGCACCAGGGAGCCGGCGGCCAGCAGGCCGACCCCGACGGCCGGTCGTTTGCGCGTCATGCGGTGGCCCCTCTCAAAGCAGCAGACGCTCATGCTGACACCGACACCTGTCCGAATCGGCGCGCTGAGGCGAACATCGGGTGAACCGGTCGGCTTTTCTGGGTTAACGTCCGGTGTCTCGGGTGGCGCGGTCGGCCAGGCTGCCGGATTACGGCCAGATGTATTGCCGGTGAACCGAATTCAGTCGAGGCGCGGGGGTCCGGGTAGTTCGCTAGCATCTGACCTCGAGCGGTGGGGATGCGTGGCGAGCGGAGGTGTGCGGTGACCACTGAGGCTCCACCCACCCCGTCGACGGACAAACCGCGACCGGCGGAGAAGCCGCACAAGAAGAAGAAAAAGCCGGCGGCGAAGAAGCCGCAGAAATCGCGCATCCTGGTCGGCATCATCATTCTGACGGTCATCGTCATCTTCTACGTGCTGTCGCTGGTCGGGGTACACATTCTGCAAAGATCTGAGGGCCCGCTTCCCCCGCTGGACCTCAGTCAGGGCGGTGGCGATGCCACGATCGTGCAGTTGCGGCTGGAGGAACTGAAGCCGGTCGCCAACCGACTGACAGTGGATGTGCTTGTCTATCCCAGCATTTCGTCGTATGACAACCGCTTCGACGTGCTGGGCACCGACGTTGCCGTGCGCCTCTATCCCACCAGCGACCTGGGCGACCTGCACTACCCGAAAGGCAAAGCCCCGGCACAACTGAGCACCACCGTGGAAGCGCACGGCGACCCCGGCAACTGGCCGTTCGATTCCTATCGCACCGAACCGATCGCCGCCGACGCGTTCGTCGGGTCCGGCGACAACCTCAAGAAGGTACCTGCCCGGGTGGAGGTGACCGGAGCGCTCGACGGTTGGGAGATCAGCGTCAACCGGGTGCATGATCCCGCTGCTCTACCCACCTCACGGGCTATGGACAACGGCAACGTGGTGGTGACCTTCAAAAGGGCGAAGGGCCCGTTGATCTTCGATCTGGGGATCTGTCTGGTCCTCATCGCGCTGCCGACGCTGGCTCTTCTGGTGGCAGTCCCGATGGCATTGGGCAGGCGGAAGTTTCTGCCGCCGTTCGCAACCTGGTACGCCGCAAACCTGTTCGCCATCGTTCCGTTGCGCAACATCCTTCCGGGCGCTCCACCACCCGGATCGTGGATCGACCAGGCGATCGTGCAGTGGGTGCTGATCGCGCTCGTGACGGCGATGAGCCTGTATATCGTCGCTTGGGTGCGTCAAGGGGACTGATCTACCATCTGACTTCGTGTCGGCCGATGCTCCCCCGCCTGAGCCGGGGATCCCCGAGCACAAACACATGTCGGTGCGAAAGCACCTGATCCTCGACTCCTCGATACTCATCGGCTTCGCCGCGGTCTACATCTTCACCCTGCTGAACTATCAATGGCTGGCCCCGCACCCGCTGCCGAAGGTGGATCTGCGATCCCCCAAGGACACCGTGGTGAAGGTGCACATAGACGGACTGCGCAACAAAGAGAACATGCTCGACGTGACGCTGGTGCTCAAGCCGGACGAAGCGATCGTCGACAAGAAGACCGGCCGGCTGAACATCGACACGGCGGTGCGCTTTCCCATGCAGGACGACCTGGGGGAGGTGTCGTACGACCTGAATAAGGCGCCCGAACCGAAAAAGACCGCGATCGAGGCGCGCGGTGAGCCGCGCAACTGGCCGCTGGACACCTACACCACCGACCCGATCCGAGCCGAATGGCTGGCCGGTGCGGGCCAGGACCGCCACTACGAAGCGGCCAAGGTCGAGGTGGACGGATCGGCGGACGGCTTCGACATCGACGTCGCAGAAGTCGCCGACAGCCCCAACGACGTCGTCATCACCCTGAAGCGGACGCGGGCGCAACGGATCTTCGACATCGGCATCTGCCTGGTGCTCATCACGCTGCCGGCGGTGGCGCTGTTCGTCGCGATTCAGATGGTGACGCGCCGGCGGCCGTTCCTGCCGCCGTTCGGCACCTGGTACGCGGCGATGCTGTTCGCGGTGGCGCCGCTGCGCAATTTCCTACCGGGTTCGCCGCCGACGGGGGCATGGATCGACCAGGGCCTGGTGATCTGGGTGTTGCTGGGGCTGGCCGCCGCCATGGTCATCTACATCGTGGCGTGGTACCGGGACAGGCCGACTTAGACCCTGCCGCCGCCGAGGCCACCCGTGCCGCCTCCGCCACCGGTGCCGGGGACACCATTGGCAGCCGGGGTGCCGGATTTGCCGACATCGCCCAGGCCGCCGACCACTCCGTTGCCGCTGGTGCCGCCATGAGCGCCGCCGCCGCCGAACCCGCCGTCACCGGCGGCGCCGTTCGTGGTGCCCGTTCCGCCGACGCCGCCCGCTCCGCCGGTACCGCCGGCGCCGCCGTTACCGCCGCGGAGCCCGGTGTTCGGCAGTGCGTTGCCGCCCGTGCCGCCGACACCGCCGACACCGCCCTGGCCGCCCACGCCGCCGATCGCGCCCGGACCGCTTGCCTGACCGCCCACGCCGCCCGTCCCGGCTGCGCCGCCGGTGCCGCCGAAGCCGCCGCTGAAGATGCCGCTCCCGGGCGAGCCGGAGCCGCCGGCCCCGCCGGTGCCGCCGATTCCGCCGGCGCCCGCAGTGTTCTGCAGGACGCCGCCGGAGCTGGCGCCCCCGGTACCGCCGGTGCCGCCGACGCCGCCGTTGCCGCCGGTAATGCTGCCCGAGGTGCTCGACTGGGTGATAACGCTGCCGCGCCCGCCGTCGCCACCCTGGCCGCCATTGCCACCCGTCGCGTACAGGTCACCGCTACCAGCGGCGCCGCCGGCCCCGCCTTTACCGCCGCCACCGCCGGTCACGCCCTTGAGGATTCCGCTGTCGATGTAGTTGGGCTTGGCGGCGCCACCGGCACCGCCCTTGCCGCCGTCCCCGCCGGCCCCGCCTATCTCACTGAGCGCGCCGCCAGTTCCCGCTTTGCCACCCGCACCGCCATTGCCACCGGCACCGCCGAGGCCCCCGGCGGGCGCCGCGGCCCGCACGCCGGCACCACCGGCACCGCCGTCGCCTCCGTCGCCCCCGGCGCCGCTGGCGCCGTTGACTCCGCCGAAGCCGGAATTGCCGCCGTCGCCGCCGATGCCGCCGTCGCCGCCGCGACCGCCGACGTCACCCGCGCCAGGGAGTCCGCCGACGTAAATCGAGTCGGCGCCGGTAGCGCCCGCGCCACCGTTGCCGCCGCGGCCACCGGCTCCGCCATCGCCCCATACGGCGCCATCCCCGGCGTTGCCGCCGCGGCCTCCGGCCCCGCCTTGGCTGCCCGCCGGAGCCGTCGCCCCGCCTTGACCCAGGTCGGCGCCGCCTGCGCCGCCCTGCCCGCCCACGCCGCCGGCGCCACCGTCACCGCCGGCGCCGGTGGTTCCGCCCGAGCCTCCGGCGCCGCCCCGGCCACCGGCCGCGCCGAGTCCACCGTCGTAGCCGGCCTTACCGGTGGCACCGCTGCCACCGGTACCTCCAACTCCGCCCTGGCCGCCAGTGCCATCGAGTCCGGCCGTGCCGCCGGTGCCGACGCCACCGGCCGCGCCGCCGGAACCGCTGTTGCCACCGCGGCCGCCGTTGCCGCCGGCGGTGGCGTTGTTATTGCCGTCGTCGTTGTAGCCCGCCGCGCCGTTGCCGCCGTGACCGCCGACACCGCCGGCGCCGCCGGCACCACTGGTCCCGGTCGCGCCACCGGCGCTGCCGCCCTGGCCGCCCTGCCCGCCCCTGCCGCCGGCAGCGCCGTCGCCTCCCAAGTCGCCC
>NZ_LKTM01000083.1 GCF_001417955.2 Mycobacterium gordonae
GTTCCCCCAGCGCCCCCGTTTCCGATCAGACCCGCAGCGCCACCGTTGCCGCCCACCTGACCTGGACGCCCATCGCCACCGCGGCCACCATTGCCGAACAGCAATCCCCCAGCGCCACCGTTCTGGCCCGCCACGCCGTTATAGCCGTCGCCGATCAGTGGCCGTCCCAGCAGCGCTTGGGTGGGTGCGTTCACCACGGCGAGCACGAGTTGGTCGATGCTGGTTGCCTCGGCACCGGAATACGCCAGGGCGCCGGAATTGAGAGCCCGTGCAAACTCGGCGTGAAATGCCGCCGCTTGCACGCTGACTTCCTGATAGGCCCTGGCATGCCCGCCGAATACCGTCGCGATTGCGGTCGACACCTCGTCGGCTGCGGCCGTCAGCACTTCTGTTGTCGGGGCGAAAGCGGTTGCGTTCGCGGCACCGAGCGCGGACCTTATGCTCGCCAGGTCCGTGGCCGCTGCAGTTAAAAGCTGTGGGGTAGCGACGACGAACGACATGGCAGCCTCCAAGTTACAAACCCATTCCCGAATAGGGCAGAAGTATTGTGCGCTGCGCGACAGTAATTCGTTCGCGATTCAACTAAAGACAAATCAAACTGCTAATGGCCGGTTGAATTCAATTCAGTCGCCTTGCGCGGCACCGGCTGCCGACAATGCCTCGAATTCCTCATCGGTGAGACTGATCTGGGTGGCCGCGACGTTCTCTTCCAGATGCGACACCCGCGAGGTGCCCGGAATCGGCAGCATCACCGGCGACCGCTTGAGCAGCCAGGCCAACGCCAGCTGCGAGGGCGTCGCATCGTGCGCGGCGGCCATCTTCTGCAGCGGACCGTCCGGTGCCGCCAGCGGGCCCGATGCCAGCGGGAACCACGGAATGAAGCCGATGCCCTGAGTGGTCGCGGCATCCAGCAGCGGCTCGGCCTTGCGGGACGTCAGGTTGTACATGTTCTGCACCGACACGATCGCCGCGATCTCCCGTGCGGCATTGAGTTGGTCGACATCGACCTCGGACAGGCCGATGTGGCGAATCTTGCCCTCGCCCTGCAACGTGACCAACTCGCCCAGCTGGTCGGCCAGCGGGAAGTTCGGGTCGATGCGATGCAACTGGTACAGGTCGATGGTCTCCACGCCGAGCCGGCGCAGGCTCATCTCGCACTCCTGCCGCAGATAGCTCGGATTACCAAGGGGGATCCAGACATTCGGGCCGGTGCGCAGCAGGCCGGCCTTGGTGGCGATCACCAGACCTCGGTAGGGGTGCAACGCCTCGTGAATGATCTCCTCGGAGACATAGGGCCCGTACGAATCTGCCGTGTCGATGAAATTCACGCCCAGTTCAACCGCACGCCGCAACACCCGCACGCACTCGTCACGGTCAGCGGGCGGACCCCACACGCCGTCACCGGTGAGGCGCATCGCGCCGAAGCCGAGACGATTGACCGTCAGGTCACTACCCAGGGTGAACTTTTCGGATACATGTGCAGCCACCCTCCCGACCGTACGCGGATTGTCCTGCGAGATCTGCTCAGCCGAAGAGCGGAGCGACGAACCGGCGCACGATCGCCTCTTCCCCACCCTCGATTTCGGTGATCGGCCAGTACAACAGGCCGAGCACAACGCGCACCATCCAGAGCGCCGCCAATGGGTCATCACCGGGCAGTCCGGCGATGGAGGCCGCGGCCGCCGGGACGCGCGGAGAACCGATCAGCGTCTGCTCGATGAGTCGGGCCGTCGCCGTCGAGGAACCCACCGCCGCGAAGACGGGATGAGCGCGAACCACCTTGAGAGACATCAGGATTGCGGCAACCATCCGCTCGTCGGCCGGAAGGGATTTGACCGACTCCGCGACTGTTTCGGCGACCTGGGTCGTGGCCCGGATCAAGAGTGCATCGCGAATGGCCTCGATGCCGCCGGCGTGCCGGTAGACAGTAGCCCGCGAGCACCCGACATTTCGGGCGATGAGATCGATACTGAGCCGATCGAAGCCCCTGGCCTCAACCAGCGCACCGGCGGCGTCGTAGATTCGCTCTCGTGCGTTGTGATGCCGATCGCCGGCCAGCCAATCCACGCGACGATACTAACGACTTGGAGCCTGTCAGCGGCCTTTATTTGTGATCATTTATCACGACCCCACCCGAATGCCAGTCACCGCAGTTGTTTAGCCTGTCGGTAGCGGGACAGACACCAAAGGCACGGCCCCTGACGCCGCCCGGTCAATATGTCTCGCAATGAGACGCCGACGAGCGCCTTTCACGGCGAAATCACAGGTTGCAGGCTCGCCGTGAGACGCCGAAGCCATATTGCAATCGATGCCGGTTATCGATTTCCCAAACCGCTTGACACCGACAATTCGAACACCGAATGATGTTGTCATGCAAACCATTTCAGTTGCTTGGCGATCTTTTCGCGAAGCGCTGGATGCCCGTTGCCGGCACGCGGAACCCTCAGGAACAGCGCGCGAACTCACATGCTTTCGCGGACTGCGTGCGCCGACTGACGAATAGCGGAGCCACAACCGGTTTGAAGACACCGGCAATCCGGACTTCGACACCTTAATCGGCGCGATCGCGCCGCGCCCGCAACTCCGGCGACGGACTTACTTCGGGCACCACCTGACCTGCGCGCGATTGTTCGGCGCGAGCCGAGCGCCCCGAAGTGGAGGATTGTCATGTCTTTGTTGATCGCTACGCCAGAATTCATGGCGGCGACTGCGGCAGATCTCACCCGCGTCGGCTGGGCGGTCAGTGAGGCGAACGCAGCGGCTGCGATGGCGACCTCCGCGCTGGCCGCCGCCGCCGGCGACGAGGTCTCCACCGCGATTGCGGCGTTGTTCGGCAACCATGGCCAGGAGTACCAGGCTGCCGGAGCACGGGTGGCCGCATTTCACGAGCAGTTCGTGGCCGCTTTGACCGGCGCCGCGCAGTCGTATGCGACCGCCGAAGTCGCCGGGGCCGGGCAGTTGCTCTCCCACGCCGTCAACGGGCCCGCGCAGGCGCTGCTGGGGCGCCCGCTGATCGGCAACGGCGCCGACGGCACGTCGCCGGGACAGGCCGGGGGCGCCGGTGGACTGCTGTGGGGCAACGGTGGTAACGGAGCGGCCGGGGCCGCCGACGGTGTGTCCGGCGGCGCCGGTGGTGCTGCCGGGCTCATCGGGCGCGGCGGAACCGGCGGCATGGGCGGGGCCGGTGCCACCGGTGGTGCCGGCGGCCGCGGCGGGTGGCTGTTGGGGACCGGCGGTACCGGCGGCGCCGGTGGCGTCGCGCTGACGGCTGGTGCCGTGGGAGGCACCGGTGGTAATGGAGGCACCGGCGGGATGCTGTGGGGCAACGGCGGGGCCGGTGGCGCGGGCGGCACGGCGGTAACCCTGGACGCCTTGGGCGGCGCGGCCGGGATCTCCGGTGTCACCGGCGGTCCGGGTACCGGCGCGTCCGGCACGCCCGGCGGAGTGGGCGGCAATGGCGGTACGGGCGGCGACGGCGGATCCGGCGGCTGGTTGGCCGGTAACGGCGGCTTCGGCGGTACCGGCGGAGTCGGCGGCATGGGCGGCGCCGGCGGTGCCGGCGGCGGTGGTGCCGATGCGCTGCTGGCGGGCGCGACCGGCCACGCCGGTGGAAACGGGGGCGACGGCGGGTCCGGTGGCGCCGGCGGTGAGGGCGGTAAGGGCGGCAGCGGCGGCCTGTTCGGCGTGGACCGCGGACACGCCGCCGGCGGCGCAGGCGGGGCCGGCGGCGGCGGCGGTGTGGCCGGCAACGGCGGTGCCGGCGGCGACGGCGTGGCAGGCAACGTCAACGGCGGCGCCGGCGGTCAAGGGGGCAACCCGGGCACCGGCGGCGCGGGCGGGGCCGGTGGCAGTGGCGCCACGGCGGGCGCGCACGGGCTTGCGCCCACCAGCGGCGGTGACGGCGGCACCGGCGGACGCGGTGCCGACGCCGACACACCCGGCGGCACCGGTGGCGCCGGCGGAAAGGGTGGCGACGGCGGCCTGGTCGGCAGCGGCGGCACTGGCGGACGCGGCGGGAACGGTGCGGCCGGCGCCGCCGGCGCCGACGCCACCACCCCCGGCGCCAAGGGCAGCACCGGCCACACCGGGGGCAGCGGTGGCGCCGGCGGCGCAGGCGGTGACGGCGGAACTCGGGCGGGTGACGGCGGCAGCGGAGGGACCGGCGGGACCGGCGGCGACGGCGGCAGCGGCGGCAGCGGCGCCCGCGGCGCGGACGCCAGTGCCCTCGGTGGCGCCGGCAATGAAGGGGGCGACGGAGGCGCTGGTGGTACCGGCGGCGACGGGGGCAACGGCGGCGTCGGCGGCGCTGCCCGATCGGCAACCGGCCAGGCCGGTGGCAGAGGCGCCGGCGGCACCGGCGGCACCGGCGGCACCGGCGGCATCGCCGGCGACGGCGGCAACGGAGCAAACGGTGTCGCCTCGATCAACGGCGGCACGGGCGGCGCCGGAGGTAACGGTGGAGACCCGGGAGCGGGCGGCGCAGGCGGGTGCGGCGGCGCCGGCTCCACCATCGGAAAGCAAGGCGCCACCGGCGGCGCCCACACCAGCGGAGGCAATGGCGGCAACGGCGGATCCGGCGCCAACGCCACCGCAACAGGTATCGGCGGCGCAGCCGGCGGCATCGGCGGCAACGGCGGCCTCGTCGGCAACGGCGGCGCTGGCGGCACCGGGGGCAACGGCGCTACCGGCAGCAACGGCGAACCTGCCGCCACGCCAGGCGCCACCGGCAACTTCGGCGGCACCGGCGGAACCGGCGGCTCCGGCGGACGCGGTGGCAACGGCGGGGCTCTGGCCGGCGACGGCGGAGTCGGTGGTGCCGGCGGCGCCGGCGGTGACGGTGGTACCGGCGGCGTCGGCGGACGCGGTGCTGACGGCACCACCCCGGGCTCCGCCGGTAAGGCCGGGGGCAATGGCGGCACCGGCGGAGCGGGCGGAGCGGGCGGAGCCGGCGGCGCCGGTGGCGCGGCCCAGTCCGCTGCCGGTCACGCCGGCGCCCAGGGAGTCGGCGGCGCCGGCGGTAACGGCGGCACCGGCGGCATTGCCGGCGACGGCGGCGCCGGCGCGACCGGGGCCATGACGGTCAACGGTGGCGTCGGCGGTACCGGGGGCGCCGGCGGCGACCCGGGCACCGGTGGCACCGGCGGGGCCGGCGGCACCGGCTCCACCACCGGCAAGAGCGGCACAACCGGCAACGACGCCGTCACCGGCGGCAACGGCGGCCGGGGCGGCGACGGTGCCAACGCGACCACGTTGGCAGGCACCGGCGCGGCGGGGGGTAAGGGTGGCGACGGCGGGTTGGTCGGCAACGGCGGCACCGGCGGCACCGGCGGCACCGGCGGCACCGGGGTAGCCGGCGACTCGGCGGTCGCCTTCGGCGACTCGGGTAACCCCGGTCAGACCGGCGGGACCGGAGGCACCGGCGGCGTCGGTGGCAATGGCGGCGCTCGAGCGGGTAACGGCGGTGCCGGCGGCACCGGCGGCACCGGCGGCATCGGCGGAGTCGGCGGCGCGGGCGGCAACGGTCAATCCGGCCTTCCTGGCCTGATCAACGCCGATGGATCAGGCCAGACCGGAGGCAGTGGCGGGCGCGGCGGAACCGGGGGCGGGGGCGGCGTCGGCGGAGCTGGCGGACAG
>NZ_LKTM01000084.1 GCF_001417955.2 Mycobacterium gordonae
GTGGGGGGTTGTGGGGTATGGTGGCCGAAGTGTTTGGGTGAGAAGCAAGTTGGAGGTGCCCCAGTGTTTCTCGGCACCTACACGCCCAAGCTCGACGACAAGGGGCGGCTCACGCTGCCGGCCAAATTTCGCGACGCACTGGCAGGGGGGTTGATGGTCACCAAGAGCCAAGACCACAGCCTCGCCGTCTACCCGCGGGCGGAGTTCGAGCAGCTGGCGCGCCGGGCGAGCAAGGCGCCGCGCAGCAACCCGGAGGCGCGCGCGTTCCTGCGCAACCTCGCCGCCGGCACCGACGAACAGCATCCCGACGGACAGGGCCGGATCACTCTGTCGGCCGACCACCGTCGTTACGCCGGCCTGTCCAAGGACTGCGTGGTGATCGGCGCCGTCGATTACCTCGAGATCTGGGATGCGCAGGCGTGGAACAACTATCAGCAAATTCATGAAGAGAACTTCTCCGCGGCCAGCGATGAAGCACTCGGCGACATCTTCTGAGGTGCATGCCTGTGCACCGTGGTCTCTGCCCGAACCGACCCTGGCGTACTTCCCCAACGCCAGGTGCGTCTCGGACAGGGGCCTCGGTGCACGGACATCACGGCAAGCAGCCCCTGGCGGCCTGAGCGGGAGAGGTGTCGCGGTGCCTGACTCCGATTCCGGCGCAAGCGATTTCGGACATGTCCCGGTCATGGCACAGCGGTGTCTCGACCTGCTCACCCCGGCGCTGACCCGACGCCACTCCGACGGCGCCGACGCGGTCCTGGTCGATGCCACACTCGGCGCGGGCGGGCATGCCGAGCGGTTTCTGACGGAACTGCCGGGCCTGCGCCTGATCGGACTCGACCGCGACCCGAGTGCTCTGGACATCGCCCGCGACCGGCTGGCCCGCTTCGGTGAGCGGGTCACCCTGGTGCACACGCGGTACGACGGCATCGCCGCCGCGCTCGACGAATGCGGTTACGGCACAGTGGAATCGGTCGACGGAATCCTGTTCGACCTCGGGGTGTCGTCGATGCAACTCGACCGCGCCGAGCGCGGCTTCGCCTACGCCAAAGACGCGCCGCTGGACATGCGGATGGACCCATCCTCTTCGCTGACGGCGGCGGACATCGTCAACACCTACAGCGAGGCCGAACTCGCCGACATCCTGCACCGCTACGGCGAGGAGCGGTTCGCCCGTCGCATCGCCGCGCAGATCGTTCGCCGCCGCGCCCGTACCCCGTTCACCTCGACCGGCGAGCTGGTGGCCCTGCTCTACGAAGCGATACCGGCCCCGGCGCGGCGCACCGGCGGGCACCCGGCCAAGCGCACCTTCCAGGCGCTGCGCGTCGCCGTCAACGACGAACTGGAATCCCTGCGCAACGCCGTTCCCGCCGCACTGGAGGCACTCGTGCTGGCCGGCCGCATCGTGGTGATGGCCTACCAGTCCCTGGAGGACCGCATCGTCAAGCGTCTGTTCGCCGACGCCACCGCCTCCCGGACACCGCCGGGCCTCCCGGTGGAACTTCCCGGCCACGGGCCGCTGTTCCGGTCGCTGACTCACGGAGCGGAGAAAGCGGACGCGGCCGAGGTGGAACGCAACCCGCGCAGTGCCCCGGTCCGGTTGCGGGCCCTGCAACGAATCGAGCACGCGAGGGGGAAGGCACAGGCATGAGCACAAAGCGCGAGGCAACGAAACGCCGCGAGAGCGAGCGTCGCGGCCGGCGAGCCGCCGCCGCTCGTCCCGGCACCATGGACGCACCGGCGCGCCGGGGTCGGGGCCGATCCGGGAAGCCGCCGGCGCCCAGCCGTGAGGCCCGGGTCACGCGGTCCGGTCCGCAGACCAGCCCGATGACCCGGCCGGTCGACCGGCCGGCGCGCGCCAAGAACACCAGTCAGGCCAAGGCCCGGGCGAAGGCGCGGAAGGCCAAAGCGCCCAAAGTCATTCGGCCCAAGCTCACCGAGCGACTGGCCACCAGGATCAGTCAGATCGATCTGCGGCCGCACACCCTGTTGAGCAGGATCCCGTTCGTGGTGTTGGTCATCGGGGCGCTCGGCATCGGGCTGGGCCTGACCCTCTGGTTGTCCACCGATGCCGCCGAGCGTTCCTACAAATTGAGTGACGCCCGCGAGCGGACCCGCATGCTGCAGCAGCAGAAGGAGGCGCTCGAACGCGATGTGCGGGAGGCGGAGTCCGCGCCGGCACTGGCCGAAGCGGCCCGCAAGCAGGGCATGATCCCTACCAGGGACACCGCCCACCTCGTTCAGGCGCCCGACGGCAACTGGGTCGTGGTCGGCACGCCGAAACCGGCGGATGGCATTCAGCCGCCACCCCTGAACGCCAAGCTGCCCGACGAGGCACCGCCGGCACCGCCGAAACCGGCTGTGACTCCGCCGGAGGTGGCGGTGCGGGTGCTGCCGCCGTCCGGTGACCCGACTCAACCGGGCCGGGGCGGCCCGCAGGTGCTGCTTCGCGGGCCCGACGGTTCGGCGACGCTGAATCCCGGCCTGCAGTCGCCGGTGCCGGGTCAGGTTCCCACCGCGCCGGGTCAGGTTCCCGCGGTGCCGGGTCAGGTTCCGGCGGTGCCCGGGCAAGTCCCCGCAGTGCCGGGACAGATCCCCGCGGCACCGGGCCAGGCCGCGACCGTTCCCGGTCAGGTGCCGACCGCGCCGGGTCAGCTGGACGTGCACGGGCCGTTGTTGTCCTTCCCCGATCAGATGCCGGCTCAGTTGCCTCCACCGTTGCCGCCTGCGGCGACGGTGCCCAACCCCCTGCACGATGCACCGGCGGCTCCGGGAGTCCCGGCGCCACCGCCGGCTAACACCGAACAACCCGCTCCCATTGCACCCCCAGCACCCCCAGCGGCGCCGGTCGTCCCGGGGATACCGCGATGAGTCGCGGCGAACCGGGGCGCGAGCGTCGTCGGCCGCGCGAGGACCAGGGTCCGGCCAAGCGCCAGCGCGACCGGTCCGCCGCCGACGTACCGGGAGCCAAGCGGTCCCGGAAACCCAAGGGGGCCAACAAGTCTCGCGCCACATCACGGCCTGAGATGGGGCACTCGGCGACCCAGCGACGCACCCGGCAGGTGGTGGAGGTGACCAGCCGCGGTGCGTCGTTCGTCTTCCGTCACCGGGCGGGCAACGCCGTGATCCTGGTGCTGATGGTGGTGGCCATCACCCAGCTGTTCTATCTGCAGGTGTCCAACGCCTCGGAACTCAACGCACAGGCGGCCGGTCAGCTCAAGGTCACCGACGTCGAACGGGCGATCCGCGGCGCCATCATCGACCGCCACAACGACCGGCTCGCATTCACCATCGAGGCGCGCGCACTGACCTTCCAGCCCAAGCGGATTCGCCAGCAGCTCGAGGACGCCAGAAAGAAAGTCCCGAGTGCCCCCGACCCGGACCAGCGGCTGAAGGACATGGCCAAAGACGTCGCGGGCAAGCTGAACAACAAGCCGGACGCCGCCACCCTGCTCAAGAAGCTGCAGAGCAACGAATCGTTCGTGTACCTGGCCCGTAACGTGGAACCGGCCATCGCCCACGCCATTTCGGCGAAGTACCCCGAGGTCGGTTCGGAGCGTCAGGATCTGCGTCAGTACCCGGGCGGGTCACTGGCCGCCAACATCGTCGGCGGCATCGACTGGGACGGCCACGGGTTGCTCGGCCTCGAAGACTCGCTGGACGCCATGCTGGCCGGCACCGACGGTTCGGTGACCTACGACCGCGGCTCAGACGGTGTCGTCATCCCCGGCAGCTACCGCAACCGGCACAAGGCGGTCCACGGTTCCACCATCCAGTTGACGCTCGACGACGACATCCAGTTTTACGTCCAGCAGCAGGTGCAACAGGCGAAGAACGTGTCGGGAGCCCACACCGTCTCGGCGGTAGTGCTGGACGCCAAGACCGGCGAAGTGCTGGCCATGGCCAACGACAACACCTTCGACCCGTCGCAGGACATCGGGCGCCAGGGCGACCGGCAACTGGGCAACCTGCCGGTGTCCTCGCCGTTCGAACCCGGGTCGGTCAACAAGATCATCACCGCGTCCTCGGTGATCGAGTACGGCCTGTCCAACCCGGACGAGGTGTTGCAGGTACCCGGGACGATCAACATGGGCGGCGTCACCGTGCACGACGCCTGGGACCACGGCGTGATGCCGTACACGACCACCGGTGTCTTCGGAAAGTCCTCCAACGTCGGAACACTGATGCTGGCGCAGCGGGTGGGCCCGGAGCGCTTCTACGACATGGTCCGCAAGTTCGGGCTGGGCCAGCGCACCGGCGTCGGTCTGCCCGGTGAGAGCGCCGGCCTGGTGCCCCCGATCGACCAGTGGTCGGGTAGCACCTTCTCCAACCTTCCTATCGGACAGGGCGTTTCGATGACGCTGCTGCAGATGGCCGGCATGTACCAGGCCATCGCGAACGACGGGGTGCGGATCCCGCCGCGGATTCTCAAGGGAACCATCGCCGCCGACGGCTCGCGCACCGACGAACCGCGTCCGGAGGGCGTCCGGGTGGTCTCGGCGCAGACCGCCCAGACCGTGCGGCAGATGCTGCGCGCGGTGGTGCAGCAGGATCCGATGGGTTACCAGCAGGGCACCGGACCGGCCGCCGCGGTACCGGGCTATCAGATGGCCGGCAAGACCGGCACCGCCCAGCAGATCAACCCCGGCTGCGGTTGCTACTTCGACGACGTCTACTGGATCACCTTCGCCGGCATGGCCACGGTCGACAACCCCCGTTATGTCATCGGCATCATGATGGACAACCCGCAACGCAACGCCGACGGCACTCCCGGGCACTCCGCGGCACCCCTGTTCCACAACATCGCGGGCTGGCTGATGCAGCGGGAGAACGTGCCGCTGTCGCCCGATCCGGGACCGCCGTTGACGCTGCAGGCGATGTAGGGCGGGCCGCAGCTCATTTCGCTGAGTGGATCTATGGGTTTCGGCGAAAACCCACCCGAATTCCCGTGGACTTTGCATACTGTCAACCGCCTAACCCGTGGCCAGGCAGGAGATGTCGGATGTCGTTTGTAATCGTTACCCCAGAACTGCTGGAGACGGCGACGCAGCAATTGGCGCGTCTCGGGACCTCGTTGCACAGCGCCAATGCCGCTGCGTCGGCGACGACCACCGAAATCCTGTCAGCCGGTGCCGACGAGATCTCGGCGGCGGTCACCGCGATCTTCAGCGGTCACGGCATGCAGTACCAATCGTTGAGTGCCGTCGCCGCGCAGTTTCACCAGAGCTTTATGCAGACGCTCAATGCGGCCGGTGGCGCGTACGCGGCGGCGGACGCGGCAAGTGCTTCGCCGTTGCAGGCAGTGCAAGACGGCGTCCTGAGTGTGGTGAACGCGCCGACTCAGGCGCTGTTGGGCCGTCCGCTGATCGGGAACGGCGCGAACGGCACGGCGGCCAACCCCAACGGTGGGGCCGGTGGCCTGCTGATCGGCAACGGGGGCAACGGGTTCAGCTATAAGAGCGGGCTGAACCTGCAGAACGGTGGCAGTGGTGGCGCGGCAGGATTGATCGGTAATGGTGGGGCGGGTGGGGCCGGCTTCCGCGGCGGGGGGGGCGGGGC
>NZ_LKTM01000085.1 GCF_001417955.2 Mycobacterium gordonae
CTGTGGCGGTTTCGGGAGGTGGGGACCACCCGCCGGTAAGCCACCGACGGCCCAGGCCGGCACTGTGTCATGTACCGACCTCCTCTCGGCGTGGTATGTCCAAGCCGGCCGGGAGATTTCAGGCGTCAAGCCGACCACGTGGTCGCCCGGGGTATCCGGCCGCGCGGCAGCCTCGACGCACGGCGTTGCGCGCTGCGTCAGTGAATTAGTGCCCGAATTGACCGAATGGCGCTCATAGCCGCCGACGCGATACATCGATTGATGCGGTCCCGACGCCGCGCCGGACACTACGGGAGCTATTGCGCCACGGTCGTACGGGCAGTAGACCTCCACGGCTGCAGTGATGAATCGGGTCATGGTAGTGGTGACTCGCGCCGGGGGAAAACGGCGCAGTGTAGGGTCCATGTTGTATGCGTCATTGCGTAGCGCGTCGACGATTTCGTCCACTGGCGTACCGCCGTCCAATTTGAGACAAACCTTATGAGCCGCGTTGATGACCCTCGGCGCATTAGCGACAGCAGGGATCTCCTTGCTTTCGAGAAGAGCGAGAAATTGGTCATCCTGGTTTGGGTCGGCCGCTGCTGCGCCGCCACGCAGAATGGCGGTGCCGGTGATGACCGCGAGGGCGGTGACGAGCGCGCCGACATGCGTGTTGATTCTGGTGGACATGCCCTGTGTCTTTCTGCCATGAAGACGTTCGCCCGGTAGGCCGTCCGCCTATATTTCTTGCGTGCGCCGGTTTTCAGGCGCTGCGACGTCGTTGCGCCGCTTAATTCGGTCATGACTCGCCCAGGAACAGGAGCGACGATGATTCGCATATCAAAGACAATTCCCGCCAGCAGATTGCACCTGCAGTCCTGGTTGCCTCGGGCATATCGCCGTGACCGTTGGCCGCTTTCGTCGCGGCTGGTCGCCCCTAACAAGTCAAGCGAGGCCAACAGACGTTCAGCTACGCGGCGGCACGTTGTTGTGCTGAGTTAACGAGAAGCAGCTGTGGGATCTGCGGCGGAATTACATCTCTCCATAGCGGCTAAATGTACCCCCACGGGGTACCTTGGTCAAGCAGTTGTGTTGTCTGCGTGGGGCAACCGGGCTAGGGTACGGGCCGCGTCTTCATCGGGGGAAGTCATCGGAACGCAAGAAGGGCTTCAACGCGATTTCCGTTCTAGCGAGACTGACCCCGGTGGGTCGCCCGTTCCTGGGCTGAAATGTTGTGGTGGTCGCCTTGCGACGCCGTGGCTCTACGGTTCTTCGACGCCGTGTTCTAGCCGGGCGCTGGAGTCGCGTTCTGGACCCTTCATTGTTGCTGCCGTTGACGTTTCGGTCGAGCACGCGGATTCGATTCAGTGCTTCTTTTGTGCGGCCCCACAGGCGACCACGCCCTGTTGATGCGAGCGGGAGAGGAGTTGACGCGAACGATGTTGGCCGAGTCCCATGACGAGGAACAGGTCATTGCTAGAGAGTCGCTGCCCTGGATATCGGCAAGGCCGAGTTGGTGTCTTGTGTGCGGGTTGCGGGCCCCGGAGCGAGTCGACTCCGGGAGGTGTCGACACATTCGACGATGACCAGTCGTTGACCGAACTGGCCAACCATCTGGAAGAGGTCGAGTTGCGGATCGAGCGGGTGGTGGTGCAAGCGACCAGTGACTGTCGGAAACCGGTATCCTACCTGTTGGAGGCGCACGGGCTGGCTCCGTGGCTGGTCAATGTCCGCGACGTCAAACATCTGCCGGGCCGGCCGAAGACCGATGTGCTGGATGCGGTGTGGTTGTGCAAAGTCGCCCAACGGCAGATGCTGCGGCCAAGCTTCGTGCCGCCGTGGCCGACCCGCCGCTTGCGGGATCTGAGTCGCTACCGCGTCGACTTGGTCGGGGTGCGTACCGCGAAGACCCGGGTCGAAAAGCTACTCGAGGACGCCTGCGACATCTTCGGGGTGCCCGGGCGGGCGATGATGGCCGCGTTGATCGCTGGCGAACGCGACCCGCATGTGCTGGCGCAGATGGCGCGCTCGGGCACGCGGACCAAGATCGGCCGGCTGGACGAGGCGTTCAACGGCCACTTCGATAGCCACCACCGGTTCCTCTTGTCGCGGATGCTCGACCGCATCGACGGCATCGATGCCGACATCGCCGCCGTCGATGAACAGATCGAGGCGTATCTGGCCCCTTCCGCGGCGGCGGCAGCGCGCCTGAATGAGATACCCGGTGTCGGGCCGGTCGCTGCCGCGGTAATCATCGCCGAGGTCCGACAGCTTCCTGGGCGAGCGGTACCGGCGCATACCCAGACGGCGCGGCAAGAAACGCGCGATCGTCGCTGTCGCACGCTCCATCCTGGTCATCGTATGGCACCTTCTCGCCAACAAAGAGACACCCGCTTCACCGATCTCGGTGCCGATCACTTCACCCGCCATATCAACTCGGATACACAGAAACGTAACCACATCCGCCAACTCGAAGCACTCGGCTACACCGTTACCCTTACTTCAGCGGCCTGACCCCACTGCGCACACTGGTCCCGCCGTCACCCGCACGGCCATGTCGACGTGCAGATTCCCAAGTCAGCTCACCATTGTTTTCGGATTAGCGTCGGATGCCTGCTTTCACAGTCACGCGCCTGTGGCGCGTTTGTCCACGAACGCTCAGGCGCCCGACCGCAAAGCGGTATGACGAGTCGTTCGGTCTGGTTGTATGCGTGGTCGGCGGTTGAGGGTGCACGGTCGAACGTAGCTATCGGATGAGTCGCTCCGCTGGCTCCGATCGCGATCGCCAACGTTGGGAGGGTGCAACACATTTGGTCCGCAGTCACGTGTTTGTTGGCGAGCGGACGCCTTCACCGCTGATATGGCTGGCGGCTCTGGCATACCCGCCGCGCCGAGGATGGGTGGAGCCGGCCGAGAAGTGGGCCGAGTCTCGTATTTCTCCCGGGCGCACGCGGCGCAAGCCTAAGTGTCCGGCTTGTGAGCGATTTGATCGAGAATGTGTCGGCAACTCAGTTGCACACCGAGTTGACTACCTTCCCGCCGCCCAGCCTGTTCAACGCGTCTTGTTCTGCCGCTTGACGTGAGAGTCCTGTTCCACCTTGGTATCTCGAGCCATCAGAGGCGACGGCGCCGCAGAGGTTGAAGCTGATGATGACTCTGCAATCATTTTCACCGCACTGGTCCAGAGCGACTCGTTCGGCTTGAAGCTTGACCTGGTAGCCGCGCGAGGTGCCCCATGCGCCGGTGCTTGGGGAGTAAGCGATCGCGCCATAACGCATCACATGGGGGACGGGCATTTGGGGTGCCATACCCATCTCGGCCACTGCAGCATTGTCGAGGTTGGCACCGACCTGGGGAACAAGCGGAAGCACCAGGATCATCAGCCCCGCTGTGGCACCGACGGCGGCCACCGCAAACGCGATTTGCTGACGACGTTTCGTTTTCATTTCACTAACCCCTTTGCTGAGGACTGGCGGAGGCGTTGGCGGGAGACCAACCGGTTACCCCGTAGGCGTTCTGAAGTTATGGATGATGCGGTGTGGGCTGTGGTGTCGGCGTTCCCGATTCATGAGGCTCCATGGAGCTTCCGGGATGCATCGTGCCGGGCCGCATGCCCCCGCCCGATCCCATCATCGGACAGCTGCTGTCGCCCGAGCCGCTGGAGGCTCGCTGCCCACCGCTGGGGCCGTCGGTAGCGCGGCCCAAGAAGAAACCCCAAAAAAAGATCACAGTCACGATGAAGACGACTCCGGCCGTGATTGCTACGACGGACCAGATTCGATCTACCCGGCTGGGTTGACTGGGGCGATCGGCGACGGAAGGCTGTGCCGCCGTAGCCGGCGGCTCGCTGGACTCATTTGTTTGCGTCATGCCGAGTGATTCTGCCACAGAAATACCCTTAGGGGGTAGGGACTAAAGTCACTGGGGCAGGGGTCAAAATCTTAATCTTGCGGCAACCCGCAAGACACTTTGTTGCGGGTCCGGCCACCCGGGATTCCGACGCCGGGTCAGTCGCTGCAAACCCCTTTAGGGGCACGCTGAGAACTAGTTTGCGGGGACCGTTGGTCCGCTGATGTGCGAAAACAGCCACAGAGCACAGGCCGTCGTGAGGCGGGTGTGTCTGCGATATCGGTCGAGGTCGATGTTTCTGCCCTAGCGCGGTTCGCGGAAACGGGTCAGGTGCGCAGGCGCGTGGTACCGCCTGAAGTGCGTAGCGGGCCGCAGCCGTACAGTATGGCATGTACCCATACGGGGTACCCTTATCGCCCGCGGCAGCAAGAGTGGCCGGTTGGGCGTTTCTGTTCCCCGACGGTGTTCGATTGCGCTTGTTACTAATGCGTCTCACTGCCCCCTGGCGGCGGGTGGGTGCAGTCATCTTAGGGCGCATGCCGCATCCTGCTGCCCGTGGCCTGCTGCCCGTGACCGGCACACCGAATCGGCGAGTTGCGCGGTTTCTGCGGCTGCGGGGCGGGGTCGGAGCGGTGCAGGTCGGGACGGGCTGCGATCTGGCGCGCGATTGGACGGCACGCGGTTGTGAGTGCGGTGGATGCTCGGCGCGGGGTGCCGGGGCTGTGCGGGGATGACTTTGGAGTGCGGCGATTTTGGCGTCTTCTCTACGGACGGGTGGTGCGTTGATGCAATCCGTTGCCACGGTCCGTCGGGCATTACCATTGCAGCTTACTGTGGCACCTTAGCGGGCAAACAGCCGCTGAGATGCGTTCCCGAATCGGCTCCACCATTGGTACAAACTTTCCACGTTGGCGCCGCCGTGGACGACGAGCAAGAGTAGTTGCCGATCTCTTGTCCATTCGATGTCGGGCGCACCTGCGACCGTGCCGCAAACGTTCTGGCCAGTGATCACAGTGTCGGACCACCTGGCGGCTGGTGTGAATTCCCTAGCCCCGGGCAATGATGAGCGTTACCTCTAAGCCTTCACGCAGGCCGATTAGGAAAACCCGATGAAAGCACCGTATTCGCCTTGCATATCGCCCTGCCCTCTGCACGAGTCGGGATCTCTCTCAGTCACCGCTTTAGCAACAAGTGTGATAGGACCAGGAGCGTATGGGACGGGCGCTGAGAAGGCGCTGAGGTGGATGGCCGCTCTGTTCGGCGGGCCGAATGGGCCCCTCGGTTGGGCGCGTCAGCCACCGCTCGAAGTGAATCCCTGATCCTTGGTTGTTCTAGATGTCGAGTCCATAACTTGGGTCGTGGCTGCGGTGGCGGGAGCGGGTCGTCGTGAGGGCGTCGAGTTGTGCTGCGAGATCGGCGATTTCGTCGAGTGCGCTAGGAGGTGGTCGCGGCGGTGCAGAAGTTGGTGGGCGGTCTGGTACTCGGGATGATCCGATGCTGGCGCGGTGGGGTGGTGGTGGTGGTGC
>NZ_LKTM01000086.1 GCF_001417955.2 Mycobacterium gordonae
CACCCGCCCCGTGCATGCCCCCCGGCGGCATCATCGGCATCGCGCCCATCGCTCCGCGCTGAGCCGGCGCCGGCTCAGGTGCGGCGGCAGGCGCCGATGTCACACCCTGCGACGAAGCCGGCACGGTCCCAGCCGAGGGCGTCGGCGGGGGACCCAGCATCGCCGTTGGCGCCGTCCCCTCGACGCCGCCACCGCCGCTTCCGCCTCCACCGCCCGCTCCAGAGAAGTCAGCGCCCGCGCCGCCCAATCCGCCTTCGGCGCCGCCGAGCTCCTCGGGCGCGTCTCCGGCCTCCCCGGCGCTGTGCTGCATCATGCCCATCCCAGCCTGCATGGCCTGCTGACCGGCTTGGGCGAGCTGTTGGGGGATCTGACTCAGTGGTTGGAGCACACCCCCGAGCACACCGGCGATACCCCCGGCGATACCGGAGGCCATCTGCGGCATCTGCTGGAGCATCTGGCTCATCTCACTGGATCCGCCGACTCCGGCCAGTTGCGCGCCGGCCTGCTCCTCATTCGCCGGAAACTTGGTCAACGCATCGGAGGTCTTGGCTTCGCGCTCGTTGTGCCCGGACAGCGCCTCGCCGTAGTCGTCGGCGTCGCCAGCATTGGCCGCTGCACCGAGGGCACGCAGCAGTTGGCTGATGCTCGACGCCCCGGAGGCCAACTGATCGGGTGTGATCATCGGCGGCGGCGGAATCCCCAACAGCTGTGACAGCTGGCCGAGGATGATCCGCAGCTGGTCGTCGTCTCCGCTCATCGCGTCCTTCCGAGTGCCTGACCTGCGTCAGGGCGGCGGTCAGCCAGTGGCGCGTTCGGCACGTGGGGATGCTATCGCCGTTCGCGTGTTTTGGTTACTCACTCTCGCCGAGGTGCAGCCACCTAGCGGCCCGGCGGACTCGAATCCTTCGCGAACTGGTTGTAACGGTTCATCATGTCTTGGTCGGGTATGAACGGCCGGCCTGGCGCATCGCCGAAACTCTGCGCGAATAGCTCGGTCAAAGCCTCGTTGAGAACGTGGTCGTAGTGGGCCGACGTCAGATTCGGGATCCTGCCGGCCAATTCGTCCGGCGTTCCGATCCGGCCATCTATCAGGAAACTGGGCTCGATGGCGACCCGCTGCCCGGAAGCGATGACGGCATTCAACAGTTCGCGATCGGCCGAACCAATGGACATGTACGGCATGGAGTAGTCGCTCGGGGACGACGCGGTGGGGGCCGGCCCGAGGAAGTCTTTTTCGGCAATGATGGCGGCAACCCCGAGCCCCGTGCCGATGACGGGACCACCCTCAGGTACCAGGCCCACTGCGCCGGTAATCGCCCGCGCGGCGGCTTCATACGCGGTCTTGCGCTGGTCGTAGGAAGCCTGCTGGGCCGCGTCGTGGCTCACGGCATGGTTGTCCACCTCGGCACGGGTTGCGCTGTCGATGCCGAAGTTGACCAACCCGCGCAGCGTCATGGCGTTGTGCAGGTTTTCGTTATAACTGTTGAGATTCGTTGCATGACTTGACAATTCCTGAGCAAAAGCCGCTTCGGCGAGCAGTGCCTGGCGGTCGGCGGCACCGTTGAAGTAGTCCGAGGCCACCTTGTCCGTGCTCAGAACCGAAAAGACACGCTTGGCGAAAGGCATCTTTCCGCTTTCCACTTCATTCGGAGAGTCGTGAAAGTTGCCGAAGTCCGGCGAACCGCCCGGCACACCTGCAATATTGCTCATAAAGGGCGTGAGCCCGTGTGCCATGCCCCGCACCAGGTGCGGGTTCACCTCACCCATCGAATGACCACCGGGAAGACGCATCAGGTCGGCACCGTGCTCACCCAGATACAAGCCATAGCACCTGGCTGTTTCGGCGGCGAGTTTCGCCTCGGGTCCCCGCGCAGCACCCTCGACCCAGTCGAAGAGTGCGGCGGCGCTCTTGCCCCCGTCCGACCAGAAGTGTCGAGACATGTTGTCCAGGAATGCGTTTCCTTCCGACCCGGTTACCATGCCGTGCATTACGGGGTGATCCGCCGATACCGCCGTGAAGAGATCTGCGACAACTGAACCCATGATTCGATCAGTCTGTTCGTGACCGTCGGTGCCGGCGAGGTCAAGTTGCCACGGCAGTAGGTTCATGACCTGGCCCGCGTGGCGGATCATTCGCCGGTCCAGGTCTGTGTTCGCCTGAAACACCGGATTGCCGGCTTTCATGATGTTCGCGATCATGCCGAGCTGCGGAAGGTAGGCCGGCCACGCCCAATTCAGGCCTTGCACATACTCCGGCAACTGCGCTTCACCGCCCCTCGCCATCTTGGCTCCCTGCACCGCACCGGGCTTGAGGTCGGTCCGGGGGAAGGCGAGAGCGGGGTTACTCATCAGCTGCCATGAATTGGCGATCATCTCCCGCTGGTCACCGAGACGTTGCTCAGCAGTCCACAGCGCGTTGACCGACATCCCATGCTGTTGCGCCTGCAGCTGGCTCAACACCGATCCCTGCTCCGGCGTCAGTGGCTCTTGGCCCGATCGCTGCTCGGCGGTAATCGAATTCAGGACGGCGTTCACCCGTGATGCCGCCGACTGGTCGCCGGCAAGTGCCGCGTGAACGTCTCGTTCGGCTTGCGCCGGTGATTCCGGCGACCTGGCCTCCGTGCCGTCCAGCGCCTCGACGGCCCCGTCGTAACCACCCCGCACACGCATCCGAGTCTTCAACCGGTTCAACAGGTCCGAATACATCTCCCGGATGTGCTCGATCTGGTGCAGAGCCGCCGCAGTTTCGTCAATAGCCTGCTGCTCGAGTTCACCGACGATGTCACCAAGGGCCATCTCGTGCGACATGGGGAGGTGGTAGGAGTCCAACAGCTGGTGAGTTTCGCCAATCTCGCGATCGACGGCCTCCAACTGACCCTCCAACACCCGGATCAAGCCTGCTGATGCGCGCTGGGCCTCCGCCAGAATCGCCGCCACGCGTTCCAAATCGATTGCTATCTCGGGCAATTGCGCAGCCTGCACGCCCAGCGTGCCCGTCGCGCGTTGCACTTCGGCCGCATCGTTGATCGGGTGATCGCCATTCTCGCGGTTCCATGCTGCCTCGAAACGACGCCGTGCTTCACTGAAGGCCGACTCGGCTTCCCTCGTCAGCTGCCCGGCATCATGGAAAGCTTGGGCCAGAGCCGAAATCTGCGCCGGGCGACCGCGGTGAAGGCTACTGCTGACTGCCCATGGGTCGCCGCCTGCCTCGGCGACCAGATGCGCCACGCTCAGGTAGCGGAGTCGCACCGCACCGCCCGCACGGTCTCCGCGTTGCTCTCGTCCATGCCCGTGAAGCCCTCGGCAGCCACCGCGGCACCACTGCCGGTGTTGTCCAGTAACTCACTGTGGTGCAACAGGAGTCGTGCGTGGTGAACCTGGACCGAGCCAGTCGCCGCGTAAAATGACTCGGCGGCGGCGAAGTCGCCGAACATCCCGGGTGGCAACTCTGCCCGCGAAAGATGTCCTGCTGCTCGATGCGCGTGGTCACCTGCCTGCCGAGATTGATCACCCCCCGAGCGCAGCAGACCAGCGTCGACGAACATCAGCACTCCCTCCCGGTCGGTGGATCGTGGTGAGGCTAATCCGGCCCGAAGTGGCCGGCAATTCACCGCGAGTCGTCGCGGAAAGGCGGGCGAAAGTAGTGCCGCCGGCTCCAGGGCTGGTGATACCTAAGTGGCTCATGGTGCTCGACAAACCAAAGAGACAAATGTTAACGAAGTGATTTCAACACACCCACAGTTCGACAACATTTCTCGTACCAACGACCCAGCCGTGTCAGTCTTTCGCGCATGTCAAGCGCCCCATGCGCCCGGTGGCTGCAGTCCGCCGTCGTGATCTGCGCAGTCATGCTGGCCCTCGCGTCGGCGCCACCGGTCACCGCCGACGTCAACGACGTCCCGACACCCCCTTCACCGACGGCACCCTGTAATGCCATCACCCCCTTCGCTTTTCCCTGCGTCGGAACGGGAAAGTTCGCCGACGCGGTGGCCGCGGAATGTCGGCGTGTCGGGGTCAACGACAACCTCTGCCTGGTTCCGCTCGCCTCGAAGGTGACCCAGGCGGCAACCGTTGCCTATCTGCAGTCGTGGGTACATCGAACGGCGCAGTTCCAATACGCTCTGGGCAACCCGGTCCCCTTCAAGGACGCCCAGTGGATCGGCACCCACAACTCGTTCAACAGCCTGGTCAGCCAGTTCACCCCGTCCCACGCCGACTCCAACCAGCAGCTGTCGATGCCACAGCAGTTCGAGATCGACGCGCGCAGCATCGAATTGGACCTGCACTACATCCCGCAGATCGACCAGCTCGGCAACCGTGCCGTCACGGTGTGCCACGGACGCGGGCCCGATCAAGCGAACCTGGGTTGCACGACCGAACCGGTACTCACCAAAGTGCTTCCGGCGATTACTGATTGGCTCAATGCCAATCCGAACGAGGTTGTCCTGATCCTGATCGAGGACCAGTTGAAAGACGCCAAGGCTTACGCTTCGGCACTGGACTCTCTGGAGCGACAGTTGCGCCGCCCCAACGGCACCAGCCTCATCTACCATCCCGCGCCGGGCGACATCACCGCGAACGGTTGTGCCGACTTCCCGCGGACCATCTCGCGTGACGACGTGCGCACTGCGGGGGCTCAGGTCGTACTCGTCGGAGATTGTGTGCCGAGTTGGGGGACCACGGTCTTCAACTGGGACGGCCAGGAAGTGCAGAGCGGCTCGACCTTCGACTACCAGCCCTATCCGAAATGCGACGCCACGTACGGCCCCGCCATCTATGCCTCGAAAATCGTTCGCTACTACGAAGACTCGACCTTCATCTCGGCCCTGATCAACCCGAGCCGACCGCCCACCAACCCGGCGGCCCTGACCCCGCCGAAAGCGCAGTCGATGACGAACTGCGGCGTCAACCTGTTCGGCTTCGACCAACTGCTGCCCGAAGACGGGCGCATCCAGGGCACGCTGTGGAGTTGGGCGCCGGACGAACCCCGCGTGAGCGTCGGCACCTGCACCCTGCAAAGCGCCGACAGCCGTTGGGTGGCGGCGCCGTGCGCGGCCACGCATCCCGCGGCCTGCCAGAACGCCTCCGGCACCTGGTTCGTGACGGCTCCGGTGACCTTCGCCAACGCACCGGCGGCCTGCGCGGCGGCAGGCTTCACGTTCCAACTGCCCCGGACCGGGGTGCAGAATTCCCGTCTGCATTCCGTCGCCGGACCGGCCGGCGGGGCATGGGTGAACTACACCATTACGTGAGTCGCGAAAGCTGATATGTAGGCATCTGTTGTCAAGAGGCAGGTGAAAGCCGCCCCGGTTTGGTGCCGGGGCGGCTTTC
>NZ_LKTM01000087.1 GCF_001417955.2 Mycobacterium gordonae
CAACCCACCCGACCATCCAGAGGAGGACGCTCAGTAAATACCGCGCAACGGTGCCTCATTCAGGTTGACAGGTTCCGGTCGTCATGGCGCCGGGTGCGCAGTTCGATCCGGACCAGTTCCGGGCGTTCCTGTCCGGGCAGGCCGATCTCGGGCCCAAGCAATGGCCGTCGTACGTGCGGGTGAGTGCCGGGTTGCCGGGCACGATGACCTTCAAGGTGCTCAAACGGCAACTTTCGGCCGAGGGTGTCGATTGCGGCGAACCGGTGTTCGCGATTCCACGCTGACCTTGGCTACCCCAGCAGGGACGGCACCACCGCGTCGATCAGGTGCGGGCCGGGCTCGGCGAACGCGTCGCGCAGCGCCTGTGCGAACTCCTCGCAGGTGGTCGCACGCCGCGCGGGTACCCCCATGCCTTCGGCGATCTTGACGAAATCCATTGTGGGACGCGATATATCGAGCAGGTCTTTGGCTTTCGGGCCGGGTCCGGCTTCGACGCCCACGCGTTGCAGCTCGAGCCGCAGAATGTCGTAGGCACCGTTGTTGTAGATGACGGTGGTGACGTCCAGCAGTTCCCGCGCTTGGCTCCACAGCCCCGAGATCGTGTACATCGCCGACCCGTCGGATTCCAGGCAGACGACCGGACGGTCCGGCGCCGCCACCGCGGCACCGACCGCGGTCGGGATGCCGTAACCGATGGCCCCGCCGGTCAGGGTCAGCCAGTCGTGGGCCGGCGCTCCGGCGGTCGCCGCCGGCAACAGCAGACCCGAGGTGTTGGATTCGTCGACCACGATCGCCCGTTCGGGCAGCAGTGCACCGATCACCTCGGCAGCCGACGCGGACGTCAGCGCCCCCGACGGCAGCTGGGGACGGTTGGCGGGCGCGGTCGCCGCGGTCGTCCCCGGCGCCACCTCGTCGGCCAGTGCTGCCAAAGCGGCTGCGGCTCCGTCATATTCGGCCAGGATGTGCACTTCGCAGCCGGACGGAACCAGGTCGCTGGGCATCCCGGGGTAGGCGAAGAACGAGACCGGCGACCGTGCCCCGGCGAGCACCAGATGCTTGGCGCCGTCGAGTTGAGCCGCCGCGGCTTCGGCGAAGTAGCCCAGCCGGTCGATGGCGGGCACGCCCGCGCCACGCTCCAGTCGGGTCGGGAACGTCTCACACAGCAGGCGGGCGCCGGTGGCCTCGGCGATCCGCGCGGCCGCCGACAGACCCGGTTCGCGGGTGGCGTCGCCGCCGACCAGGACGATGGTGGGTTCACCCGCGCGCAGCAACTCGGCTACCGCGCGCACGTCGGCGCTCGATGCTTTCGCCGCCGCGGCGGACTCGACGGTGGCCGGCTGCGCGCCTTCGGACCAGGAGGCGTCGGCGGGCAGGATCAGCGTCGAGACGAACGACCCTGACGTGCTGGCCTCGATGGCCTCGGCGGTGTCGGCGCCGACGTCCGCTGCCGTCGCCGTTCTGCGCACCCATCCCGACACGGTGCCGGCGACGGCGTCGATGTCGGATTCCAGTGGGGCATCGTACTTTTTGTGGTAGGTGGCGTGATCGCCGACGACGACGACCATCGGCACCCGCGCGCGCCGGGCATTGTGCAGGTTGGCCAGACCGTTGCCCAGTCCGGGTCCCAGATGCAGCAGCACGGCTGCCGGGCGACCGGCGATGCGGGCGTACCCGTCGGCCGCACCGGTGGCAACCCCTTCGAAAAGCGTTAGCACGCCTCGCATTTGATCGACGGTGTCCAGCGCCGCGACGAAGTGCATCTCCGAGGTGCCCGGGTTGGAGAAGCAGACGTCGACGCCGCCGTCGACCAAGGTGTTGATCAGAGCCTGCGCACCGTTCACCTGTCCACCTTTCGTTGCAACCTGAAGACCCGCTCGGCATTGTCGTGCAGGAAGTCTCGACGAGCCTCGTCGCTGAGGCCGAGATCGTCAAGACCCGCCAGTGCGTGCGCGTGCGCGATCATCGGATAGTTGGTGCCGAACAGGACTTTGCGCTGTCCGGTACCGGTTTTCATGAACCTGATCAGCTCGTCCGGGAGTCGCCGGATGGTGTAAGCCGACGTGTCGATGTAGACGTTCTCGTGCTTGCGGGCCACCGCGACCATCTCCTCGGTCCACGGGTAGCCGACGTGCCCGCACACGATCACCAGATCCGGGAAGTCGAGGGCAACCTGATCGATATAGGGAATCGGGCGGCCGGTCTCCGACGGCCGCAACGGCCCGGTGTGCCCGACCTGGGTGCAGAACGGGATGCCGGACTCGACGCACTGAGCGAACAGCGGATAGTAGCGGCGGTCGGTGGGCGGGGCGTTCCACAGCCACGGCACCACCCGCAACCCGACGAACCCCTCATCGACGCGGCGGCGCAGTTCGCGGACCGCTGGCATCGGACGGTCCAGATCGGCCGTCGCCAGACCTTTGAATCGATTGGGGTGCAGGGCAATCCATTCGGCGACCTCGTCGTTGGACACCAGGTCCTGGCCGGCCGGGCCGAGCCATGCGCTGAGCAGTCCGAGTTCGACGCCCGCGTCGTCCATCGCGGCGACGGTGACCTCGATCGGAATTTCCGCGTCGGGCATGGACCCACCGGTCCAGCGACGCAGCGAGGCCAACATGTCACTGCGCAGGAACCGCTGCGTCGGATGCTGCATCCACACATCGATCGTCATCGCGGTTCGACCCTAGCGCGTCGGTGTTCAAGCACCCAGCGCGGAACGGGCAGCGACGCCCGTCTGGCGCGCGTATCCGCCGCCGAAGAGCACCACGTGCGCCAGCAGCGGGTAGAGCTGATGCAGCCCAATCCGGTTGCGCCATCCGGCTTTCAGCGATCGAACCTGCTGATATCCGGCCAGCACCGCGTCATGGTGTGGACAGCCGAACAGTGCGAGCATAGCCAGGTCGGTCTCGCGGTGGCCGCCGTGCGCGGCCGGGTCGATCAGCACCACCCCGTCCCGGGTCCACATCACGTTGCCGCTCCACAGGTCTCCGTGCAGCCGGGCCGGTGGGTCCTCGTCGTCGAAGTCTCCCGCTGCGCACCGGGCCAGCACCCCGTCGATCGCCTGCCGCGTCGGGCTGTCGAGCCGGTGGGCAGCCAGCTCGGTCATCGGCGCCAGCCGCTCGTCGGCGTAGAAGCTGCCCCAGCGCGGGTGCGGTCGCAAAGACATGGGCAGGGGTTGGGACAGCGGGCCGAAGAATCCGGGGCCGTCCCACCCGTCGGGACCCACGCCGAACGCCGATGCCCCCGCGTCGTGCATGACCGCAAGCCGGGCTCCGAACTCGTGCGCCGCATCGGGGCTCGGCGGCACCGACTCGAGCCGGCGCAGGGTCAGGCTGGTGGCGTCAACATCCAGCACCGGCGCGCAGGGCACTCCCCCGTCGACGCCGGAGAGCCAACTCAACCCGGCCGCCTCGCAGGCGAAGAAGCCGGCGGGCGCGTCCGGATTGCGCTTGACGAAATCGTTCACGACGGGCCCGACGCGCCTATCCAGAGCACGCTTTCGGACTGTAGACGGCGCTGCCTTCGAAGCGTCGCGAAGACACGAAACCCCTTGCGCATTCTGGAATCCCGTTCGGTGAATGACGCCGAATTCGTCGGGGGAATTTCATGGCTTATTGGACTTCTGCCGAATAAGATCCCGAGCTACGCGTCATTTCCGCGGGTTTCTATCCAGCGTTGGTTGGGAGCTGTGCCATGTCGTTCGTGTCGATCGCACCGGAATTCGTAACGACGACCGCCGGGGATCTGGCGAGAGTGGGATCGGCGCTGAACGCGGCGAACACCGCCGCCGCGGTTCCCACCACCGAGTTGCTGGCCGCCGCTGCCGATGACGTGTCTGCCCAGATAGCCGCGCTGTTCGGCGGCTACGGCCGCGACTACCAAGCGATCAGCGAGCGGCTCGCGGCGTTTCAGGAGCGGTTCGTGGCGACCCTCAGGGCTGGGACGAATGCCTACGCGACCGCGGAGTCATTCAATGCCGAACAGGCACTGCTGGGGCTCATCAACGCGCCCACCCAGACGCTGCTGGGTCGCCCGCTGATCGGCGACGGGGCGAACGCCACCACACCGGGCGGCAGTGGTGGTGATGGCGGCATCTTGTACGGCAACGGCGGAAACGGTGCCGCGGGAGCGGCCGGGCAGGCCGGTGGCGCCGGCGGTGCGGCCGGGCTGTGGGGTAACGGCGGCGCGGGTGGCGCCGGTGGCGCGGGCGGAGGAACAGGTGGCGCGGGCGGTGCCGGCGGTTGGCTGGTCGGCGTCGGCGGCGCTGGCGGGATCGGTGGCGTGGGCGGGGGCACCGGCGGAGCAGGCGGTAGCGGCGGATTCCTGTGGGGCGGTGGCGGTGCCGGCGGTAACGGCGGGTTCGGCGGCGGCGCGGGCGGGACCGGTGGTCGCGCCGAATTGCTGTTTGGCGCAGGCGGAGCCGGCGGACACGGTGGTGCCGGTGCCGACGCCGGCGCAGGCGGACGAGGCGGCGCCGGCGGCGACGGCAGCTGGTTTGCCGGCGGCGGGACCGGTGGCAACGGCGGGGCCGGCGGCGTGGGCAGCGACAGTGTCGCCGCCGGCGGCACGGGCGGGACCGGTGGCGCCGGCGGCGACGGTGGCGCCGGTGGCCGCGGCGCACTGTTCCTCGGCGCAGGCGGACAGGGCGGCCTGGGTGGTTCGGGTGGAGTCGGCGGCGGCGGCGGCCACGGCGCCGACGGAAGCGTTGCCGGTCTCGGCGGGGTCGGTGGTGTCGGAGGCACCGGTGGTAATGGCGGCGCCGCCGGCGCAGGCGGGGCGGGCGGCTCCCGTCAACTGTTCAGCCTCGACGGTGCCGCCGGCGGCGCGGGCACGGGCGGGACCGGCGGAGCCGGCGGCGCCGGCGGGGCCGGCGTATCCGGCACGGACTCCCCCACCGGCAGCGGCCTTGTTGGCGGCACCGGCTTTGCCGGCGGTGCCGGTGGAGCGGGTGGCGCGGGTGGCAACAGCGGCGCCGGCGGTGTGAACGGCTCCGGTGGCGTCGGTGGCGTCGGCGGCGTCGGAGGTGTGGGTGGCGCGGGCGGATCGGGCACTCTCGCGGGGTCGGCCGGTGGTAGCGGCGGACAAGGTGGCACGGGCGGCAGCGCCGGCGCCGGAGGCGCGGTCGGCACCGGAGGCTCCGGAGGCGTGGCGGGCAAGGCAGGCACAGGCGGCACCGGTGGTGGCGGCGGCACGGGCGGGACCGGCACCG
>NZ_LKTM01000088.1 GCF_001417955.2 Mycobacterium gordonae
TCTCCCGCTCGTGGATCTACACCCAGACCGACCTCAAAGACGAGATCCGCCGGCTCCGCACCCAGCAGCGGCCCGAGCCAAGCACACCGTTACCTGCCCGACAACGCGCCAGCGACGACTCCCTGAGAAAACGCCTCGAAATCGCCAACCGCCGCAACCACGAACTCGCCGATGAGAACCGGCGGTTACGCCGCCAACTCGCGTGCGCCCTTGGCCAACTCCGCGACAACACCGGCCGACACCGCGAACCAACGCATCACACTTCGGTAACGATCGAACCATGCTGACCGCCAACCGATATCGATCTCCAACCGCGTCATGGACACCCTCCACGACACAAACCGCCAGGTCACCATAGGTATCCTAGGCAGAACTCCAGATAACCCAGGAAAGCACTTTTGCCACCGTGCGACTTCGGACGAAGGTCACCAAGGGGCCGGGATCACGCGCGGCCGGTATTGCCATGGCCTACAAGCTGATCGATGCCGCACAGGCCCGCTGGCGGGCCGTCAACGCCCCACACCTGGTCGCCCTGGTCCGCGCCGGTGCGGTCTTCCACAAGGGCAAGCTACTCGAACGGCCCACCGACATCACCCCACCGACACCGCCCTCAAGCGGTAGCCAGCACACCGAAACGGAGGTCGCCTGAAACCCCCGATCCACAGGTCTTGACAATTTCTCGCTAGCCGCCTAGGCCGCCGGCATGCCTAAGCGTCTAGGGTCAAATACCGGGAAAAGAGTGAGCTGCTGAGGGCGGAATCAGCGTGGGGTAGGCGCAGGTGGCGGAGATTGCGGACCGTTACTAAGCCTGTTGCCAGGTGTAAACGGCGCGATGATGCTGCCACCGAGACCAGCGGCCACGTATTCGCACCACACTCGCCCGCTGCAGTTGATTGCCCAGTTCTTGCCGGTTAACCAACCGTAATCCAAGCCCAAGGACTCCATCACACCATTGGCCATTCGCACTTGCGCATCAATTTGGGACTGACTGGCATAGATGCCCAAGATCATGTTCTCCCCGCCGACGGCACACTGCCCTCCGTCGAGCGAAAACCGACCACCACCCATTTCCTGCAAATCGCACGTGTACCCGTGTTTTACCAAGTCTTCTGCGAGTTCGCGGACTGACTGATACTCCTGGGTGCCTGACCGCTTAGCAACGGTCGGCTGCGTGCTGTTCGAAGTGACGGTCACCGTTGCAGGGCTTGATGACTGCGACGACCCACAAGCAGCGACAGCCAGCAGTGCTGCAGCGCAGAATCCCAATGCGATACGCATGGCTGGCGCGTCCTTTCCTCATTGCTATCGATAATCTCCCAGCAGCATCGCACCCAGATACGCACCTGGGGAACCCACGCCGTCGATTTCGGCCACATAGGTGTTGGGTAAGGCCTCCATTACCCCAACTAGCGGAACCCAGATCCCCCTCCATCAACGCCGATCAAACCCCCGGCCCAGGGGAAGAAATCCCCCCCGCCACTTCGGCGCGAAAAACTTGATTGCCAGCCGCCCGGAGCCCCTGGAAGCGAGCCGCCCGCCGGCGGCAGCCCCCCGCGGCAGCAGGAATCGCTCGGGGCGGCCTCGGCAGCCAGCAGAAGCCCTACCAGCGGCGCCGGGGGTTGGCGGCGAGCAGTTCCGACTGTTGGCTTCTCGTTTGATCTGGCGGTGCTGATAGGGGCCAACCAACTGCACTTAGGCCTTCACTGGTCACGACGCTTTCGTTCCCGACTTTCATTAAAGTTACGTATTTCGTAGCGTTTCGTATTTCGTTCTGTAGTTGTGTTACGTCACTAGTCAGGGACGAAATTGTGTAAGGTAAGCCCATGACCGACCTCGCGCACCCCGGCGGATCGAAAGATCGCTGCAACTACCCAGGCTGCACGCGGCCGAGCCGTCCCGATCCAGCCACCGGTCGCCCGTCCCGTTACTGCGAGCAACCCGACAGCTCCGGCGGGCCGATTCACAACCGGGCCAGCGCGTGGCGCGCCCGACGTGCCCTACAAGGCGCAGTCCTCACCGAGGAGTCCACGACCGCGCCGGTATCGCTGGCGCGGGCCACGCTCGAGCAGCGCCTGGTGACGCTGCCGGAAAAGATCGCCGAGCTGCGGACATACCTCGATGAGGTGGTTGTTAATGTCCGTGCGGCCGGCGATGTCGAGGCCGCCGCTGCAGAGGTCGAAGATGCACACCGGGATGCGCTGACCAAGGTGACCGAGGCCGAACGGCGCGCCGCAGCGGCCGAGCGGACCGCCCGGCTCGCCGAAGAGCGCGCGCAGCGCGCCGAACGGGAACGCGAGGAAGCCGACACCGTGGCCGAGGACGCCCTCGCCGAGACCGGGCGGGCGCGGGAGGAGACCGCGGCCCAACTGGACCGGGTCCGAGCCGAGGCTGACGCTGCAGTCGCGCACGCACAACAGCAGCTAGCGGCCGAGACCGAACAGCACCTCAACGAACTCGCCACACGCGACGCCGCAATCGACAATGCACGCCAGGACGCCAGCGCCGCTCGCGCCGAGACCGCCTCCGCTCAGGCCGCCGAGCGTGCCGCAGCCGAGACCGCTGCGCACGAGCGTGCCCTGGCCACCCAACTGCGCACAGAACTCGACCAGACCCGCCGGGAGGCCCAGGAGGAACGCCGTCAGTTGCAGGCCGAAACCGACACCGCCCACCAGGCAGCACAACACGCTGCCGCCCAGGAAGCCGTCACGCGCGCCGACCTCGCTGCCGCACAAGCAGAACTTGCCGCCGCCCGGCGAGCACTGGAGACCGAACGGAACACCTCAGCGGCGCTTGCCGGCGACCTCGAACGTACGCGCGCCGAGGCCCGGGCCGAGCGTGAAGCCCTGCGTGTCGAGCATGCCGAGCACCTCGCCCAAGCCCGACACTCTGCCGAGGAGCGCGCACAGGCACTTACCGAGGCGTTGACGGCCGAGAGGGAAGTCGCGGAAACCTACCGCTCCCATTTCGCGGCCGCTCAAGCCGACGCCGGTGATCCTGCCCCGACACGCCGACGACGTGACCCCACCACAACGACAGGCCAACGAGACAAGGCCTAAGCCTCTCGCTCACTCGACTGCGAGCGTCGACATCACCCGACTGCTGCGCGAGACGAGGGGGGAAAGCTTGGCCGGGGTGAGATCGGACCACATCGCAGCTTCCCTTCTCATGTGTCGGCCCGCACGGAGGGGTGGTTCAAGGTCGCCATGGCGGGGCCCGGCTCCATAAGCTGATCGCCTCCAGGAGTGTCGCCATCGCTGAGACCCACCCACTGGTTATCGCTAAGCGGGAGCGCACCCCCTGACCTCGCTAGGAGTTGCGCGACAGCCTGCAGAGTGGGGCCGCCGTGCTGCACGTTGGCAGCGTGGTAGGCGCTCTTGAGCGCCGAGGACTGGTCGTCTGAAAGTGATCGGCCGGTCACGGCCTCGACCAGCGTCTTCAATGCCACAACGTCATCTCGCGTCAGGAGCTTGTTGGCAAAACTTTTCGCTGTGTCGTTCACGAATACCCCGCGGCCGTGTTCTGGGGACACGAGACCCTCGGCCCGCAGCTCCGAGATAGCTCGCCGAACGGTCATCCGCGCGACACCAAAATGGTGGCTCAAGGCGAACTCCGATGGCAGCTGATCACGGGGTCCGTACCGCCCGTTTTGGATTGCGGTTCGCAGGCAATCCGCAATCTGGCGAAACGGCGGCCGATTCACAGTTCGAACGATTTCGCCTAGTTCGAGCGCTCCGGCCGCGAACGTGTCGCCGGTCATCCTTCGGTTGTCCTCTGCTGTCGCATGATGCTTGACATCTGACGTTATCGCCTGGCTGGCCTCGTTGACTTGCATACATGCCCTCATAAGTCCGCACCCTATGAGCCTCCGCGCAATTTCGGCCACCACTTTCGGCGACTTCGGCGACGAAGCTGTGCTTGGGGTCTTGCGCGCGCGTGCAGACCGCGTCGGGGCGGCCCGCCTGACCTACCTGGATAATCACAGGGCAAACACCCACTCACGCACCGAGCGCAGCACGTGAGTAAAACGGTCAGTTGTCAGTGTTTACGGGTAAACTTAGGTCATGAGCAGCGGTGATTGGATGCAGCGGTGGCCCGACTTGCTCGTCGGGTTGAGCGGTGATGAGCGCCGCGTGTTGAGCGTTGCGGTTACCGACAACGTGCTGGAGGGCTGGGAGCCTAGCCGTGCCGATATTCAGGCACTGGTTGATGTGGTGCGTGGCTATGTGACTACCCAGGAATACCTTGCGAATCTGGGCACTAGCGCAGCCGCACGCTAAGGGATGGAGTGGTCCGACTATTTTTGGCCTGGCACAACTGTTCTGAAGAATAATTTGGGCCTTACTGACGCGACTGAGTTACGCGAGGCGGAGTACCAGCGCGCGGCAGTGCGCCGTGTGGAAATCGAGCACGGATTGGCGCCTATACCGAAAACCTATGACGCCAAGCACTTGTGCGCCCTGCACGGCTGGCTGTTTCAAGATACCTACGAGTGGGCTGGCCGCTTTCGTGAGGTGCCGATTTCGAAGCAACTTTCTGACTTCGCCTCCGTGGACCGTATTGACGAGTGTCTACAGCAGGCAACTGATATCGTCGCTACCACGCGCTGGGATCATATCAACGATGCCGAGTTTGCCGACGCAGCGGCAAGGGTCTTCTGTTGGATCAACTGGAGCCATCCTTTTCGAGACGGCAATGGCCGGGCCACCCGCTCTTTTCTCAACGCTGTCGCGGCTAGATCGGGCCGATGGCTCGACTATAGCGTTGTGGGACGGGATGTTTGGCTTCAGCGATGCGCTTTCAGCGTCCCGACGCTGGATGATGACGGGACGCCGCAGCATCGATGGCTTGTGCCACTCTTTTGGGCGTCAGCGCGTCAGCTCGGCGCGAGCCGTGAGCCGGCCTTGCCCTCCAAGGAGGCTTGAGCGCGACGCTGGCTATGACGTTGGGCATTAACCTCGCGTCGCGAGCTGGAAAAGTAAACTATCCGATCGTCGCGATGAGCCTGTCCACTAATTGGCCACGGCCGGACTGGTTTGTTCACAGGGTGATTCGGGCAGCGACCGATACCTCGGCCCGAAGTCGGAGTGAGTGGCATGCAGCCAACAGGATGCCTACTGTGGGCCTTGACCCCGGATGGTGGACACGGGATTTGTGTTACGCAGCTTCGGGCAGCGTAGTGGTTGTGTGATTCTTTT
>NZ_LKTM01000089.1 GCF_001417955.2 Mycobacterium gordonae
GGGGCCGGTGGCGCCGGTGGCGCCGGTGGCCTGCTGTTCGGCAACGGCGGTAGCGGCGGGGCCGGCGGCGTGGGAGCGACCGGAACCGGAGCCGGCGGGGCCGGTGGCAACGCCGTGCTGTTCGGTGACGGCGGGAACGGTGGCAGCGGTCCGACCGGCGGCGCCGCAGGTCGGGCGGGAGTCTTCTACGGCAACGGGGGCGACGCCGGGGCCGGTTCCGGGCAGGCCGGGGCCAACGCCGGATTGTTCGGCGACGGCGGCAATGGCGCTTCCAGCGACACGGCGGCCGGCGGTGCCGGCGGTAATGCGTTCTTCGGCGATGGCGGCGACGGCGGCTCGAGCCTGGCTGGTGCCGGCGGCGCCGGCGGAAACACCATGATCGGCCAGGGCGGTAATGGCGGTGCGGCCGGTGGAGCTGCCAGCGCGGCCGGCGGCAGCGGCGGCAGCGTCGGGCTCTACGGCTCCGGCGGCAATGGCGCGGCCGGCGGCGCCGGCGTTGCCGTTGCCGGCGTCATTGGTCTCAGTGGCGGCTTCGGTGGGGCCGGCGGCAGCGGCGGACTACTGGGCGGCAACGGCGGGTCCGGCGGCGCCGGTGGCACAGGTGGGGCCGGCGGCATCGGCGGAGCGGGCGCCGGCGGTGACGGTGGTGCCGGCGGGAACGCAAGTTACTTCGGTAACGGTGGGGCCGGCGGCGCCGCCGGCACCGGCGGCAGCGGCTTCCTGGCCCTCGCGGGCGGCGCCGGTGGCGCTGGCGGTAACGGCGGCACCGCCGGGCTGTTTGTAGGCAACGGTGGGGCCGGCGGGGCCGGTGGTAACGGCGGAGTAGGCGGCTCCACTCTCGGTAAGGGCGGCGCCGGCGGCACCGCGGGAGTTGGCGGCGACGGCGGACTTCTGTACGGGAATGGCGGTGACGGCGGTGCCGGTGGCGCCGGCGGAGCCCGCGGAAGCGTCGGCGCATCAGGTGGGACCGGCGCCAATGGCGGTGATGGCGGCAATGCCACGTTATTCGGTACCGGCGGGGCCGGCGGCGCCGCCGGCGCCGGTGGAAGCCCCGGCGGAGGCGCTGCCGGAGTTCCGGGCAACCCCGGCACCAATGGGCTGCTCGGGACGGGCGGTTCGCCCGGCGCCGCCGCGCTGTCCTACTCCGCTGCGAGCACCGCTTCGCCTCTGGGCCCCTATGAAGACCTGCTGGCCAACACGCGTGCCAACCTGCAGAGCATCGGCCAAACGTGGCTGGCTGATCCGGTGCCATTCCTGAACCAGTTCCTCACCAACCAGTTCAATTACGCGTCGCTGTCCTTCACGGCGCTCACCAGTGCCACCCGGGACTTCACGATCGGGCTGGCCAATGTGCCGGCGAGCCTGCGAGCCGGCGACGTGGCGGGTGCTTTGGTAGGTCTCTTCGTCAGCGGCATCAACGCCAGTGACTTCGCGAACATTCAACTGCTCGGCACCGTGGGAGACCTGTTCCCCCCGCTGACTATCCCCGGCGACATTTCGCAGAACTTCACGAACGTGATCAGGACGGTCCTGGACACCAACATCGCCTTCACGCTGGACACCACAACGTTGACCGGGGCGGCGACCGTCGGATTGCCGCTGGCAATGACGCTCAATGCCGTGGGTTCGCCGATCACCACGGCGCTGGCGTTCGCAGACAGCGCAACGGCGGTCAGCAGTGCTCTGCAGGCCGGAGATATCGGGGCGGCAGCGACCGCACTGATAGGTGCTCCGGCCAATATCGCCAACGGCTTCCTCAATGGCGAGGCCGTGCTGCCGCTGGAGCTGCCACTGTCGGCCACGGCCGGGGTTCCCGTAACGCTCGACATACCCGTGGGAGGGATCCTCTCGCCCCTCAGGCCGTTGGTGGCTAACGTGGTCGCCCCAGTTATCGGGCCGGTTTCCGTCACACTCGGAGGGACGCCTGCCGGAGGCATCGTTCCCGCGCTGCTGAGTTACGCACCCGCACAGCTCGCCAAAGCAATCGCGTAGCTACCGGCCAGCGCCGCGCGTTGGTGTCCCGCCATGCGCTATCGCGCATTCGAGTCCCCCGCCCGACGTGATGCGTCACTCATAAAGGCCCGCTGGTCCGACGTTTGAGATCCGTCGGGATTGGGTACCTCCGCGCGTACAACAGATGTACAACGAGGGGGGCCAACCGTGTCATTTGTGATCGCTGAGCCGGATTTCGTCACCGCAGCTGCCGGGCAATTGGCCGGGATTCGATCCTCGATCGGTGCCGCCGCGGAGGCCGCCGCAGCTCCGACCACCGGCATCGCCCAAGCGGCGGCCGATGAAATCTCCGCAGCGATCTCACGTCTGTTCGGCGCCTACGGGCAGGAATTCCAAGCGGTCAACTCCCAGGCGGCGGCATTCCACGCCGAATTCGTGCGGCTGCTGAATGGAAGCGCAGCCGCTTATCTGTCGGCCGACATCGCCAACGCGGAGCAGGCTCTGTTAGGCGGCGCCGTCGGATTCCCGACGGCCGCGCCCACCGACCCGCTCGGAGGCCTGCTGGGTGGGCTGCTCGGCGGAGGTGCCACCGGCGGTGGCGGTCTCCTCGGCCCTCTCACCGGCGGAACCGGTGGGCTCAATCTGGGCGGAGTCAACTTCGTCCTTCCGTCGCTTCCGTCGCTGCTATCCCCGAGCACCCTGAATTCGGCCCTCGGCAGCCTCAGCGGAGCCACCGGGCAATTGGGCCCGATCCTCGGCGGCATCTCAACCTCGCTGCAGAACCTCCTGTTTCCGCAACTCGCGGCAGCACCAGGTGTCGCCGCCTACCCCAACCCGTATCAGGTCCTGTTCGAAAACACCGTCCGGAATCTGAGCGATCTCGGTGCCAATTACCGGCCATTCCCGATTCTCAACCAGATCGCCATCAACCAGGCCCACTACGCGCAGCTCGCGGGGAATGCGGTTGCGCTCAACTTGCAAGGCTTCCCGGGCAATGTGCCGGCGAATATCCAACTTGCCCTGCAGGAAGCGTCGACGTTCAACCCGGCAGTCGGTGCTCAGGCGTTCGTCAACGGTACGGCCGGCTTCTACAGCACGCTGGGAACGCAGCTGGCCAAATTCGGAGAAGGCATCCAGCAGACGTTCCCCACATTCCAGCGGGACTTGAACCTTGCAGGGATGGCAATCCAGCAGGGTCAGTACTCCCAGGCGGTGCAGTACGGAGCTCATTCTCTCGTCGATCTGTTCATCACCGGATTCGACACCAGTGGATTGGGAATCAGCGTCGACGTGTCGAATTTGTTGGCGCCGGAGCTTGTGATCTCCGGACCGATCGGGGTGGAGGGCCCGGCAGGAGCGCTGCTGCCCATCCTCACCGCCGTCGGTCAGCAGGTGCAGGGCGCGGCCAGCCTAATCCCGGCAAACTCGATACCAGGCATGATGGCGCAGAACTTCGCCAATGGGATCAACACGCTCACGAACGCAGGCGTCTCGGCCGACTTCGCTCTGACCCTCGATCTGTTGAACCCCGCCGCCAGCGGTCTCGCCGGCGAGGCGATCTTTGGTCTGCCGCTGCAACTGGGCTTTGCTATCCTGGGTCCGCCTTTCGCCGGTCTGAACGGGCTGGCGCAGGGCGCCACGGCATTTTCCACCTCCATGGCTACCGGCAACCTGTGGGGAGCGGCAAACGCCATCGGCAACACACCGGCTTTCATCCTCGACGGATTCCTCAACGGCGAAGTGGTGATCGATCAACCGCTGCCGGTAACCGTGACCATTCCCGTGCCATTGCTACCGCTCCCCATCACCATTCCGACGATTGCCCATCTGCCTCTGACCGGTCTGCTGGTCCCGCCGCACCCGATTTCGGCTACGGTGCCGCTGAGTCAGGCTCTGGGCATTCCCGGTCTTCCGAACATCAATGTGCCTCTCGGCGGCACAGAGTTCGGCGGAATCTTCCCGTTCCTGCTGAACACGCTGCCGCAGCAGATCGCCCAATCAATGGCATACACGAACACTGCTGCCTGACTGCCGAAGTCTCTACACGCAGAGTGATCCCGGCGCGGTTTCCGATCCAGTCTGCGCTTCCCCCGAGCGATTGACTTCGAAGTCGATGCCGGGTAAACGGCAGCGGTTGAGGTCCATTCGTCAATCATTTGTGCCGTGCCTATCCACGCTCGTCGTATGCTCTGATCTCACCAGACACGCTGTGTTTGCTGCTGCCTGAAGAGAGGGCCGAATGACGGTCGAGTTCCGCTTGCTCGGCGACGTCGAGGTGTGTGTGGACGGGCGGCGGTTGGAGATCGGGCACGCGCGGCGCCAGTGCGTGTTGGTGGCGTTGCTGGTGGATGTCAATCACGCGGTTTCCCCGGAGCAGTTGGTGGATCGGGTGTGGTCGGACCGGCCGCCGCGACGGGCCCGGAACTCGTTGGCGGGCTACGTGTCTCGCCTGCGGAGTCTGCTCACCGATATCGATGGCGCGACGATCTCGCGAGGGCCGTCGGGATACGTGCTGAGTGCGGATGCGCTGTCGGTGGATTTGCACAGGTTCCGGGACCTGGCGGCGCGGGCGCGCACGATTTCCGATCCGGCGGAGGCTGCGGCGCTCTTCGACCAGGCGTTGGGGGTCTGGTCCGGTGAGCCCTTCATGTTCCTCGATACGCCGTGGGTCAACGAAGTTCGTAGCGCGGTGCGTGCGGAGCGGTTCGCGGTGGAGTTGGATCGCAACGATGTGGCGTTGCGGGCGGGGCGCCACGGTGAATTGTTGGTGGAGTTGAGCGCGTCGCAGGCCGCTCATCCGCTCGACGAGCGGCTGGCTGCGCAGTTGATGCTGGCGCAATACCGGTGCGGCCGCCAGGCCGATGCGCTGGACACTTACCGCCGCACCCGGCTTCGGCTCGTCGAGGAACTTGGCGTCGAACCCAGCCCTGCGCTGGCTCGCGTCCACCAGCAGATCCTCGCCGGTGAAGCCCGCCATCGCGCCGAGCCGGCGGTCACCGTGGACGTCGTGCCGGTGCGTCCGGTGGTCTGTGATCGGCCGCATTCGGGGTTGTTGCGGCGGGCGACGAGTTTCGTCGGTCATGAGCGCGAACTGGCACAGACGGCCGCGGCGTTGGGGGAGGGGCCG
>NZ_LKTM01000090.1 GCF_001417955.2 Mycobacterium gordonae
CACCGTTGCCCCACAACAGACCACCGGAGCCGCCGGCCTGCCCGGTACCCGCGGCGCCGTCGGCGCCGTTACCGATCAGCGGACGCCCGAGCAAAGCCTGGCTGGGTGCGTTCACGAGGTCCAGCGCAGTGAACGCCTCAGCCGCCGCGTACGACCGCGCGCCTGAGGTGAGTGTCTGCACAAATCGCTCGTGGAACTCGGCCACCTGCGTGTTGAGCGCCTGGTACTCCCGGGCGTGGGTGCCGAAGAACGCCGCGATCGCGCTTGAAACCTCGTCGGCACCCGCGGCCAGCACGACCGAGGTCGAACCCGCGGCCACCGCGTTCGCCGCGTTGACCGAGGCGCCGATACGGGCTAGATCCGCGGCCGCGGCCTCAGCCATCTGTGGTGCAATCCGCACGAAAGACATCGCGACCTCCCAGCAGCCCATTGCGGTGCAATACCGTCGCCGCGATCCTGACCAGGGAAAATACCGAAGTCAACGCCCTGAGGATAAGTAAGACCGGCTACTGGGGACCCGGTCGTGCGGTTGTCTCACCGCGCGAGTTTTACGTGCGGTTATCCGGTTTGTGGACCTTGCGGGCGTCTCACGGCGCGACACATTGATCGGCGACCCGAGCGCCGGAATCCGATTGATATGGGGAATTCAGGGCAACAGCGTCAGCACGGTCCAAGCTGCCACCGCGGACGGCAGAATGCCGTCCAGTCGGTCCATCAGACCGCCGTGGCCGGGCAGCAACCGGCCCATGTCCTTGATCCCCAGATCTCGTTTCACCTGGGATTCGATCAGGTCGCCCAGCGTGGTTGTGAGCACGAACAGCAAACCCAACAGCGCGCCGACCCACCACAATTTGCCGGCCAGGAAGGTTGCCGTCAGGATCGTCGCGGTGATGCCGAAGACCAGCGATCCGCCGAACCCTTCCCAGGACTTCTTCGGGCTGATCATCGGAACCATGGGGTGCTTGCCGAACAAGGCCCCTACGGCGTACCCGCCGGTGTCCGAACACACGACGGCGATCATCATGCAGAACACCCATCCCGGGCCGTGCTTGGGGTCGTAGACGAGCATCGCCGCGAACGACGCGAACAGCGGAACCCAGACGCACAGAAAAACGGTGGCCGAGACGTCGCGCAGGTAGTTCCTCGCCGGCGGCACACCGTCGGCGCCTGCTGACTGATCCTCGCCGGCCGGCTTCTCCTGCATGAAAAGCCGCCAGATCATGCAGACCACGACCATGCCCCCGAAGCCGGCCAGCGCCCCGACGGCACGATACGGCCAGGTCAGCCAGACGGTCGCCTGCCCGCCGATCAACAGCGGAATGACTGGAATCAGATACCCGGACTCGCGCAGCCGCCGCACCACCTCGTGGCTGGCCACCACGGTGGCCAGGGCGCAGTACACCACCCAGACGTGCGGAAACCACAGCAGCGTCGCGATGAGGACGGCGCCGATGCTGGCACCCACCGCGATCGCCGCCGGCAGATCGCGCCCGGCTCTGGACGACTTCTTCACCGGTTGAATGGAGACGTCACCCGGTTCTTCGGACGGGCTGCCGGCATCGGTGGTGGCCACGGACTTCACGGGACTGGCTGCGGGTCGGTCGCTAGACCTCCAGCAGCTCGCCTTCTTTGTGTTTCACCAAGTCGTCGATCTGGGCGACGTACTGGTGGGTGGCCTTCTCCAGGTCTTTCTCCGCACGCCCGACCTCGTCCTCGCCGGCCTCGCCGTCTTTGCGGATGCGGTGCAACTCCTCCATCGCCTTGCGGCGGATGTTGCGCACCGACACCCGGGCGTCCTCGCCCTTGGCCTTGGCCTGCTTCACCAGCTCGCGGCGACGCTCCTCGGTCAGCTGCGGTATGGCGACCCGGATGATCGTGCCGTCGTTGGTGGGGTTCACTCCCAGGTCGGAGTTGCGGATCGCGGCCTCGATGGCATTCAACTGGCCGGCCTCGTACGGCTTGATGACCACCATCCGCGCCTCGGGGACGTTGATGCTGGCCATCTGGGTGATCGGGGTCATCGCGCCGTAGTAGTCGATGGCGATGCGGGAGAACATGCCGGGGTTGGCACGACCGGTCCGGATGGTGGACAGGTCGTCCCGGGCCACCGATACGGCCTTTTCCATCTTCTCCTCGGCATCGAAGAGAGCCTCGTCAATCACGTGCGCCGCTCCTGTCTTGGGCATACACCCACATCGCTGCGTCCTTCCCGTCAGGTGGTGACCAGCGTCCCGATTTTCTCACCTGCCACCGCCCGCGCGATATTGCCGTCGGTCAGTAAGTTGAACACCAGGATCGGCATGCCATTGTCCATACAGAGACTGAAGGCGGTGGCATCGGCCACCCGCAGGCCGCGGTCGATCACTTCCCGGTGGCTGATGGCGGTCAGCAACTCGGCGTCCGGATTCTCCCGCGGGTCCTCGGCGAACACGCCGTCGACCGCCTTGGCCATCAGCACCACGTCCGCACCGATCTCCAGCGCCCGCTGCGCGGCCGTGGTGTCGGTGGAGAAGTAGGGCAGTCCCATACCGGCGCCGAAGATCACGACGCGGCCCTTCTCCAGGTGGCGCACCGCCCGCAGCGGCAGGTACGGCTCGGCCACCTGACCCATCGTGATCGCGGTCTGAACGCGGGTGGCGATGCCTTCCTTCTCCAGGAAGTCCTGCAGCGCAAGGCTGTTCATCACGGTTCCGAGCATGCCCATGTAGTCCGACCGGGTGCGCTCCATGCCGCGCTGTTGCAGCTGTGCACCGCGGAAGAAGTTGCCGCCGCCGATCACCACCGCGACCTGAACGCCGCTGCGGACCACCTCGGCGATCTGCCGGGCTACCAGCGCGACGACATCGGGATCCAACCCGACCTGCCCTCCACCGAACATCTCGCCGCCGAGCTTGAGCAGCACGCGTGAGTACTTCGACGACGAGCCGTTGGCGCTGGTCCTCGGGGCCGCCGAGCCGGCGGCTTGGGGCTCCCTGGACTCCGTCATCAGTCTCCTCGCATGAGAGTGCCATCCCGGTGACCACCCCGGAACGGCGTCTCTCATCCTGCCTCATTGTCCCGCTTCAGCGTGGGCGGGGTGCACAAACCGACCGCTCATGTTTGACCGCCGGACGGTTCGGGAATCCGCAGCACGCGGCGATGAACGAGGTCTTGAGAAGAAGGACCCGCATCGCCATGAAGCCGGCCGGTCGTTTCTTCGATCGGTGAATTCACCGCTGTACACCAACCGTCGCCGACGCGGCGACCAATGAGAGGAACACCATGGCGGACAGCAACTCGGGCCCGGCCGAAGCGGTCAAGGGCATCGTCGAAGACGTCAAGGGCAAGGCCAAGGAGGCCATCGGCACCGTCACCGGTCGCGGTGACCTGGTCAACGAGGGCGAAGCGCAGCAGGACAAGGCGGAGGCCCAGCGCGACGCGGCGAAGAAGGAAGCCCAGGCAGAGGCCGCTCGCGGTGCCGCCGAGGTGGCCGAGGCGCGCCAGAAGTCCAATCAGTAGAGCTTGTCTCAAGGATGGGCCCGGTCTTGTGTGTACACGGACCGGGCCCATCGAACTTTGCGGGGAACTCGCCGTTTCGCGATACCAGCGGTATCAAAAATGGAATAATCGCACGCTGAACGGGGTATTCGACCCTCCGTCGGGTCACATCTCCACCGGAGGTGACGAACGAGCCGGGGTCGGGGGAAAGTCGGTGCACATGTTGGCACCACCCTCAGAAGGTTGGGAGATGGCGGTTGGACGTTCTGCTGCTTACCAATCAGCCCGACTTCCAGTCCGCGCTGCCCGACCTGGACACCTTCGCCCTGACCGTTCGCGCAGCACCCTTGGGCGAGGGCGAGATCACCCTGACCGACGACGCGGATGTCGCGATCATCGATGCCCGTGACGACCTGATCGCCGCCCGTTCGGCCTGTCGGCACCTGACGGCCAACCAACCGGCGCTGGCCGTCGTGGCCGTGGTCGCACCGGCCGACTTCGTCGAGGTGGACGTCGACTGGAACTTCGACGACGTGCTGCTACCTGCTGCCGGGGCCGCCGAGTTGCAGGCGCGGCTTCGCCTGGCCATCACGAGACGGCGCAAAGCCATCGGCGGCACGCTGCAGTTCGGCGACCTGATCCTGCATCCGGCCAGCTACACCGTGTCCCTGAACGGCAAGGATCTGGGTCTCACGCTCACCGAGTTCAGGTTGCTGAATTTCCTCGTGCAGCATGCCGGCCGGGCGTTCAGCCGGACCCGCCTGATGCATGAGGTCTGGGGCTATGAAAGCAATGGCAGGGTGCGCACGGTGGATGTGCATGTGCGACGGCTGCGCGCCAAGCTGGGCACCGAGCACGAGTCGATGGTCGACACCGTCCGAGGCGTGGGGTACATGGCGGTGTCGCCGCCGCAGCCGCGGTGGATCGTCGGCGAGCCGGTGCTCAATCCGGTGTGGTCCGGACTCGACCGCGACTCGATCGCCCAGTAATTCCTCAGCCGAACACCGGGAGGGCCCGCTTGCGGGCCAGCGCGTCCATTCCCCGCTGGATGCTGTCCTCGACCTCGCGATACTTGGCGTCGACGTAGTCTTCGTCCTCGGCGCGCTCGGGGTCGTGATCCAGTTCGATCGGCGGCATGAATCGGGTCCTGATCTTGGCGGGCAACGGCAACTGCGGCAGCGCGGCCGGTGCGATACCCCAGGGCAGTGAGATCGCCACCGGGAACACCTTGAGCCGGAGTAGCTTGTCCAGCCGCAACATTCGCGACAGCCGGTCGCCCCGGATCAGCACCGGCATGGCGTCGGCCCCACCGACGGTGGCGATCGGCACGATGGGCACTCCGGCGCGGATCGCCATCTTCACAAACCCCTTGCGGCCGGCCAGATTAGCGCAGTCGCGCTCCGCCCACGGCCGCAACGAGTCCACTTCTCCCCCGGGCCACAACGCCACATCGCGTCCCTCGGCCAGTGCGGTGGCGATCGCATCCGGTGCGGCGGGCAGCACCCCCATGGAGCGGAAGTACCGTCCGATGCCCGGAATGGCCATCAGCGCGTCGTGCGCGGTGCCGTGCAACGGGCGTTCTGGGCCGAACCGTCGCCACCATTGCAGGCCGACGGTCCATGCGTCCCAGACGAACGGGGCACCCGAATGAATTCCGATCAGCAGCACCGGTGCCTGTCCGACGTTTTCCCAGCCGTCGATCTCCATGCGAAACCAGTAGTCCACCAGCGCGTTCCAGAAGAACTTCTGCCGGTGCATGGTGGCTTCGTCCTGGCCCTCGAGATCCCAGTCGCCGGCACGCTGCGCCACCCAGCCGCTCACTCCGCCGTCCTGCTTGTCGCGTTTCTCCTGCATCGCCTCGCGTGCGTCCTCGGCGAATCGCTGCGCCTGGTCGACAACGTCGCTGGGCCGGTGGTCTGTGCTGTGGGTCATAGCGAGCGCATACCCAGATCGCGTATAGACAACTCATACGGCGCCGGATTGCGCGCCCCAAACAGCAACCTCCCCGCGCCATGGCCGTGACGCGGGGAGGGGGCGATGCTGAACAGCTGTGATTAGCTCTGCTGGACAGGCGCGCTGGGAGCCATACCGGGTGCCGGGTTCGGCTGGCCGGGGTTCGGCTGGCCGGGCATGGTGTTCGGCTGGCCGGGCATGGTGTTCGGCTGGCCGGGCATGGTGTTCGGCTGGCCGGGCATGGTGTTGGGCTGCTGACCCGGAATCGAGTTCGGAGCCGGGGCACCCGCCGGGTTGGTGTCCCACACCAGCACGTCCTGCATGCCGTCGTTGTAGACGACCTCGGTCGGCGCCGCACCCGTCACGTCGAAGTAGACCTTGCCGGTGGAGGTGCCGCCCTGGGTGATCGGGGCGGGGCTGAGGCCCTGCGGGGTGGCCGGCGCGCTGATCACGCGGTAGGTCTGCTCCCCGGCGCGGGCGTTGAAGTTGGACACGACGGGTGTCACCACGCCGCTGTTCGCACGGGCGTTGATGTCGGCCTGCCACAGCTGACCCTGCGGGATGTAACCGGGGATGGTCACGCCGGCGGGCTGCAGGTTGCTGACGGTGTAGTCAGTGACCAGCGGGCCGTCGACCAGGGTCTGGGGGGTACCGAGTCCCTCGGGCACACCGGGGGTGGCCGAGGCGGCCGCGGCACCGAACAGGCTTACCGCCGCTATTCCCGCGGCAGCGATTGCAGTCTTAGCAGTGGTGGTGGTGAACTTCACGCTGAATCCTCTCGTTGGTGTCGTTCGAAGCGGCGGGCGCCCTGCGTTGGGCACTCAACCGCACTCCGGTCGCATTGCCGGTGATACGCGGGCTCAAACACCTCGCATCACGTAAATCGTGCCGAGCGGCCTTTCTAGCTGGGCAAACAGCGCAAATTTGATATGGGCCACACTTCCTGCCGGGCCCACTCGCGTAACTCCAGTCACCCATTTGCCGACACGCAATTCGACATGCGGTTGCGCAATTGGCGAAATAATGCGCATTTGTCGCCGGGCTTTCCGCTGGACCGCGTGTATGTCAATATCCCTGATATGGGTTCGGTCCAGGACGCGCCGCTGGGATATCTGCTGTACCGGGTGACGGTTGCGCTGCGGCCCGAGGTGGCTGCGGCGCTGAGCCCGCTCGGGCTCACACTGCCGGAATTCGTGTGCCTGCGCATTTTGTCCATGACGCCGGGTCTGTCGAGCGCCGAACTCGCCCGCCACGCCGGTGTGACGCCCCAGGCCATGAATACGGTGCTGCGCAAACTCGAGGACCTCGGCGCGGTGGCGCGACCGGCGTCGGTGTCCTCGGGCCGTGCCTTGCCGGCGTCGCTGACCGGCGCCGGGCAGGAATTGCTGCAGCGGGCCGAGGCCGTGGTGCACGCCGCGGACGCCCGCATCCTGGGCAGGCTTACCGAGAGTCAGCAGCGCGAGTTCAAAAGCATGCTGGAGCAACTCGGAGCCGACTGAGCTAGTGGTGAATCCGGGCCCACGGCCGGGCCTCTTCAAGCTCGTAGGCCAATTCCAGGAGCCATGCCTCGCGCCCGGTGTCGGCCGCCAGCATCATGCCCACCGGCAGACCGTCGGCGGACTCAGCCAGCGGCAACGAGATCGCGGGTTCACCGGTCACATTCTGTAGCGGCGTGAACGCGACCCAGTTGATCAGCCGATCGATGACCTGGTCATAGTCGGTGGGCGCCAGGTAACCGACCGAGGGTGTCTCCTCGGCGAGCGTCGGAGTGAGCAGCACGTCGTAGTCGCCGAAGAAGCGGGCACTGCGGCGCCTGAGCCCGCGCAGCCGCGCGATGGCCAGTGGAAGCCGGTGGATGTTGCGCCGGGTATGGCGCGCCAGTCCCAGCGTCAGGTTGTCCAGCCTGGTGCGGTCGAAGCTGTCGCCGAACAGGCGGCGGCCGGTGCCGACCTGGGCGAAGGCAAGGAAACCCCAGTACAGGACGAAGTCGTCGACGAAGCTGGCCGGCACCCAGTCGTTGTCGATGTACTCGACGTGGTGTCCCAGCTCCTCCAGCAGTGCGGCCGACTTCAGGGTCGCGTCCTTGACCTCGGGACTCGCCTCTCTCAGGACCGAGCTGGTCACCGCGGCGATCTTCAGCCGCCGCGTGCCCGGTCCCGTCACATCGCCGATCGGCGGCAGCTTGGGGTTGCGCCACAGCCGCTCGGCCTCGCGGTAGAAGGCCGCGGTGTCCCGCACCGAGCGGGTGAGCACGCCGTTGGCGACGATGCCCACCGGCAGGCGCCGATACTGCGGGTCCAGGGGCATCCGTCCGCGGGACGGCTTGAGGCCCACCAGCCCGTTGCACGCCGCGGGAATCCGGATGGACCCGCCGCCGTCGTTGGCATGCGCGATGGGCACCACGCCCGCGGCGACGAACGCCCCCGAACCCGAGGACGACGCGCCGGCGGTGTGGTCGGTGTTCCACGGGTTGCGGACCGGTCCCAGCCGCGGATGTTCGGCCGCCGCGCTGAACCCGAATTCCGACAGCTGGGTCTTGCCGACCGAGATCAGCCCGGTGTTGAGCACCACCCTGGTGACAGCGCTGTCAGCTCGCGCGGGGCGCGGCTGCCATGCGTCGGTGCCGCTCATCGTCGGCTGTCCGGCGACGTCGATGTTGTCCTTGATCAACGTCGGCACTCCGGCGAAGTAGCCTTCGCCGGAGCGTCCGGTTGCCGCCCTGGCCTCGTCGAATGCCCGGAAGGCCAGGGCGTTCAACTCGGGGTTTACGGCCTCCGCGCGCGCGATGGCGGCCTCGACGGCTTCGGCCCGGTCCACGCGGCCGCTCCGGATCGCGTCGGCGAGGCCGACAGCGTCCAGGTCGCCGAGCGCGTCGTCGCCGAAAGCGTGTACCCGGGCCATGTGTCGGGCTAGGCCTGACCCACCTCGAAGCGCACGAACCGCGTCACCGTGACGCCCGCCTCGTCGAGCAGCGCCTTGACCGACTTCTTGCTGTCGGACACCGACGGCTGCTCGAGCAGCACCGAGTCCTTGAAGAAGCCGTTGAGGCGGCCCTCGACGATCTTGGGCAGCGCCTGCTCCGGCTTGCCCTCGGCCTTGGCGGTCTCCTCGGCGATGCGACGCTCGCTGGCCACCACGTCCTCGGGGACGTCGTCGCGCGACAGGTAGCGCGCCTTGAGCGCGGCGATCTGCAGCGCGACCGAGTGGGCGGCGTCGTTGTCGGTGCCCTCGAACTCGACCAGCACGCCGACGGCCGGCGGCAGGTCGGCGGCGCGCTTGTGCAGGTAGGTTTCGACGTTTCCGTCGAAGTACTGCACCCGGCGCAGCTCCAGCTTCTCGCCGATCTTGGCCGACAGCTCAGCGATGGCCTGCTCGACGGTCTTGTCGCCGATGCTGGCTGCTTTGAGGCTCTCGACGTCGGCGGCCTTGGACTCCAGAGCGGCGTTGACGACCTGGTCGGCCAGTGCCTGGAACTCCGCGTTCTTGGCGACGAAGTCGGTCTCGGAGTTCAGCTCGATCAGCGCACCCTGCTTGGCGGCGACCAGACCTTCGGCCGTCGCGCGCTCGGCGCGCTTGCCGACGTCCTTGGCGCCCTTGATCCGCAGCGCCTCGACCGCCTTATCGAAGTCGCCGTCCGAGTCGGCCAGCGCGTTCTTGCAGTCGAGCATTCCAGCACCGGTCAGCTCCCGAAGTCGTTTGACGTCGGCAGCGGTGAAATTCGCCAATGCTCAGCCTTTCTTAGGATGCGTCTGTAGTGGGTTCGGGGGTGCCGGCCGCTTCGGTCGCGGCGGTGGCGGCAGCGCCGGCGAGCAGCTCCTGCTCCCACTCCGGCAACGGTTCCGCCGCTTCGGCCTCCGGCTTGCCGTCGCCGCGGCCCAGCCCGGCGCGGGCCTGCAGGCCCTCGGCGACCGCGGAGGCGATCACCTTGGTCAGCAGGGCGGCCGAGCGGATCGCGTCGTCGTTACCCGGGATCGGGTAGTCGACCTCGTCGGGGTCGCAGTTGGTGTCCAGGATCGCGATGACCGGGATACCCAGCTTGCGTGCCTCGCCGACGGCGATGTGCTCCTTGTTGGTGTCGACGACCCAGATCGCCGACGGCACCTTGGCCATGTCGCGGATACCACCGAGGCTGCGTTCCAGCTTGTTCTTCTCGCGGGTCAGCATCAGGATTTCTTTCTTGGTGCGACCCTCGAAGCCACCGGTCTGCTCCATCGCCTCGAGTTCCTTGAGGCGCTGCAGCCGCTTGTGCACGGTGGAGAAGTTGGTGAGCATGCCGCCCAGCCAGCGCTGGTTCACGTAGGGCATGCCGACGCGGGTCGCCTCGGCCGCGACGGACTCCTGCGCCTGCTTCTTGGTTCCGACGAACATGACGCTGCCCCCGTGGGCGACGGTCTCTTTGACGAACTCGTACGCCTTGTCGATGTAGGTCAGCGTCTGCTGCAGGTCGATGATGTAGATGCCGTTGCGGTCGGTGAAGATGAACCGCTTCATCTTGGGATTCCAGCGACGGGTCTGGTGCCCGAAGTGGGTGCCGCTGTCAAGCAGCTGTTTCATGGTCACAACAGCCATGGCAATGCCCAGCTTTCAATGTCGGTTGTCGCCCGGAATCGGTTGAGCCCGGGCCCTGGCGTCTGCTGCGTTGCCGAACCCGCGTCCGGTTTTGGACCGGGCTACGGGACCGCTCGGCATGCTGGTGCGGGTCCCTCAAGTACCGGGCCGCGATGCAGGCGCGCGAAGTCAGCCCGCTTTCACGAGCTGCGTTGTGGAGTTTACACCGTTGCGGTGGGTGCTTTTTCCCGCTGCCCACAGGGGGCTCGACCCGTCCACAGTGCCCGGCCGGGCGACTGGCCGGCGCCGGGTGCCGGCGGTGCGATACGCGGGTGCGATGGCTCTTTCTGGTCCTGGCCCTGTTGTGGGTGCTGCACAACGCGCCCCCGGCCGACGCCTCCGGCGGGCGGTTGCAGTGGCCGCTGCGTCCTGCGCCGGCGGTGTTGCGGGCTTTCGACGCGCCGTCGCCCAACTGGCAGGCCGGGCACCGCGGCGTGGACCTGGCGGGCTCTCCGGGCCAGCCGGTGTACGCGGCGGCGGATGCGACGGTGGTGTTCGCCGGCCTGCTGGCCGGCCTGCCGGTGGTGTCGCTGGCGCACCCCGGCGGCCTGCACACCAGCTACCAGCCGGTGCGCGCGAGGGTGCGGGCCGGTCAGGCGGTGGCATCCGGGACGGTCATCGGTGAGCTGCTGGCCGGGCACGCCGGCTGCCCGATAGCGGCGTGTCTGCACTGGGGCGCAATGTGGGGTCCGGCGTCGCGCGCCGACTACGTCGACCCGCTGGGACTGTTGGCGACCACGCCGGTGCGGCTCAAGCCCCTGACGGGTCAGGCCCGCGGGTGCGCCTGGTCATGCACCGACCGCAGCCGGGCGACCGCGACGTGGGTGTAGAGCTGCGTGGTGGCCAGGCTGGAATGACCGAGCAATTCCTGGACCACCCGCAGGTCCGCTCCCCCTTCGAGCAGGTGGGTGGCCGCGCTGTGCCGCAGCCCGTGCGGACCCATGTCCGGTGCGCCGTCCACCGCGGCGACGGTCTGGTGCACCACCGTGCGCGCCTGCCGAACGTCGAGCCGGCGGCCGCGGGCGCCCAGCAGCAGCGCGGGGCCCGATTCGGCGGTGGCCAGCGCCGGACGCCCGTCGCACAGCCAGGCCCGCAGCGCCTCGGCGGCGGGCTGCCCGAACGGCGCGGTGCGCTGCTTGTTGCCCTTTCCGAGCACCCGCACCACCCGGTGCGCGGTGTCGACGTCGTCGACGTCCAGGCCGCACAGTTCGCTGACCCGGATTCCGGTGGCGTACAGCAGTTCCACGATCAGGCGGTCGCGCAGGGCCAGCGGATCGCCCTGTTCTGCTCCGGATTTGGCGGCCGTCATGGCGGCCAGCGCCTGATCCTGGCGCAGCACCGACGGCAGCGTGCGGTGGGCTTTGGGCACTTGCAGCCGGGCGGCGGGATCGGTGGTGAGCAGGCCGCGGCGCAGCGCCCACGCCGTGAAGGCCTTCACCGAGGAGGTGCGGCGGGCCAGGGTCGTGCGGGCCGCCCCCGCGCCGGCGGCGCTGGCCAGCCAGGACCGCAGCACCGGCAGACTCAGCGTCTGCAGGTCCGATCCGCGCTCGGCCAGAAAATCGAACAGTGACCGCAGATCGCCGAGGTAGGCGCGGCGGGTGTGCGCCGAACGGCCGCACTGCAGCTCCAGGTATTCGTCGAATTCGTCGAGGACCGCCTGCACTCTCCCACGCTGACAGATGCGGTGCGGTCTTTCAGATGACGCGCCGCAGCGTGTCCGGGGTGAGATCTTTGAGCGCCGGATAGCCGTCGACGGCCATGGTCAGGTCGGCCTCGGCGAGCAGCATGCGCAGCACGTGGACGACGCCGTCGACCCCGCCCAGAGCCATTCCGTAGGCGTAGGGCCGGCCGACGCCGACCGCGGTGGCGCCCATGGCCAGCGCCTTGACGACGTCGGCGCCACTGCGGATACCGGAGTCGAAGAGCACCGGCAGCCCACCGGCCGCCTCCACGACGCCGGGCAGGCAGTCCAGCGCCGGCAGCCCGCCGTTGGCCTGCCGGCCGCCGTGGGTCGAGCAGTAGATGCCGTCGACACCGCCGTCGATGGCGCGCCGGGCGTCGTCGGGGTGGCAGATGCCCTTGATGATCATCGGCAGGTCGGTCAGCGACCGCAGCCAGGTGAGGTCGTCCCAGCTCAGCGGATTGCCGAAAGTCTGCGCCCAGGCCAGCACAGTGCCCTGCGGGTCTTCTTCCGGCGGCCGTTGCAGGCCGGCGCGGAACACCGGGTCGCTGGTGTAGTTGCTCAGGCAGTGGCCACGCAGTTGGGGGAAGTTGGCCGTGGTGAGGTCGCGCGGGCGCCAGCCGGGGATCCAGGTGTCCAGCGTGACAATGATGGCCTGGTAGCCGGCGGCTTCGGCGCGCTGCACGAGGCTCGCGGCGAGGTCCCGGTCCTTGGGTGTGTAGAGCTGGAAGAACCCGGGGGTGTCACCGAACTGCGCGGCGACGTCCTCCAGCGGGTCGGCGGTCAGGGTCGAGACGACCATCGGCACACCGGTACGGGCCGCCGCGCGTGCGGTCGCCAGGTCGCCGTGGCCGTCTTGGGCGCACAGGCCGATGACTCCGATCGGCGCCATGAACAGCGGCGAGGGCAGCGTCAGGCCGAACATCTGCACCGACAGGTCGCGTTCGGCGGCACCGACGAACATGCGGGGCATCAGGCCCCAGTGGTCGAAGGCCTCGCGATTGGCGCGCTGGGTGCGCTCGTCGCCGGCTCCCCCGGTGACGTAGGACCAGACCGACGGCGGCATCGCCATCTCGGCCCTGGCCTCCAACTCGGCGAAGGACATCGGAAGCGAGGGCGCAACCCCGGCCAGGCCCTGGAAATAGATTTCGAGCTGATAGTCGCCGAATGCCATGACTTAGAGAATGCCAGCCGACGGTATCCGCGGGCGCTACCGCTCCGGGGATTCCGCCTCGGCCAGTTCCTTCTTCCACTGCCGGAACGTCTCTTCGGTGCGGCCGCGCCGCCAGTACCCGGAGATCGACGCCGCCCACTGGGCGTCGACGCCGCGCTCCTTGCGGATGTAGGGCCGCAGGTTGTGCATGACGGCCTGCGCCTCGCCGTGGATGAAGACGTGGACCTGGCCGGGCAGCCAGCGGGCGGTGGTGACCGCCTCGATCAGCGGCGCGTGGTCACCGGCGCGCTCTTCGGGCACCAGGTCCGCCCGCCCGCCGCGGTACACCCAGTTGACCTCGACGCCGTCGGGGGCGGTCAGCGGTATCTCGTCGTCGGGACCCGCCACCTCGATGAATGCCATCCCGACCGCGGAGTCGGGCAGCGCTTCCAGGGCGGCCGCGATGGCCGGCAGCGCGGCCTCGTCGCCGGCGAGCAGATGCCAGTCGGCGGCCGGGTCGGGGCTGTAGGCGCCGCTGGGTCCCATCAGATAGATCGGCTGGCCCGGCTGGGCGGTGGCGGCCCACTGCCCCGCGACCCCGTGCTCGCCGTGCACGGCGATATCCACCGTGATCTGGCCGGCGTCCTCGTCGACGCGGCGAACGGTGATGGTGCGCACCGGCGGGCGCTTTTCCGGCGGCAGCTCGGCGAAGCTGTCGATCGTCAGCGGCTGCGGCAGTGCGGCTACGTCGACGTCCTGGGAGACGAACACCAACTTGACGTAGGAATCGGTGAACTTGCTCGGCACGAACGTGTCGAAGTTGTTGCTGCCCAGCACAACCCGCATCATGTGCGGAGTGAGCTGCTCGGTACTGACCACTTCAAAAGCCTGTACAGGCCGGCCTGCCACTGATCCTCCTGTCGTGATCTGACCCCACGTCGACTATACGAGTCGAGCCTGGCCTCGCCGTTTCCGCACGATCCGCCAGCAACCGTCGCGACACTCGACCAGGCCCGTCAATTCCAGCAATGCCAGCGGCCCCAGCACGTGTTCCGGGGGTAGGCCGGCGGCAACGGCGATCTGGTCGACCGCGGCCGCGCCCCGGCCGGGCAACGCCTCGTAGACCCGCCGCTCGGCCTCGTCCAACCCGTCCAGGGCTGTGGTTGGCCGCGGCTCGTCGGGCGCGAACTCGCCGATGCGGCCGACCAACTCAACGATCTCTTCGTAGCGGGTGACCAGCTCCGCGCCGTTGCGCAGCAGCACATGACAACCCGCCGACGCCGACGACGTCACCGGCCCGGGCACCGCCGCCACGACCCGGCCCAGCGATCGCGCCCAGGCGGCGGTGTTGGCGGCTCCACTGCGCAACCCCGCCTCCACCACCACCGCCGCGCCGGACAGCGCTGCCACCAGGCGGTTGCGGGTCAGAAACCGGAATCGCGCCGGGCGCACGCCCGGCGGGTATTCGGTGCACACCAGACCGTGTTGGCCGATGCGGTGCAGCAGCGCGGAATGCCCCGCCGGGTAGGGAACGTCGAGCCCGCAGGCCAGCACCGCGACGGTGACTCCGTCCGCGGCCAGCGCCGCGCGGTGAGCAGCCCCGTCGATGCCGTAGGCGCCCCCGGACACCACCGCGACATCATGCTGTGCCAGACCGCTGGCCAGTTCGTCGGCGACATGTTCCCCGTATGCCGTCGCGGCCCGGGTACCCACCAGTGCGGCCGCGCGCGTGCTTACCTCATCCAGGCGCGCGGGGCCGGCGGCCCACAACACCATCGGCATCGTGTTCCTGGACCGGATGCCGTCGAACGCGGCGAACGCGAGCACCGGCCACTCGTCGTCGTCGGGAGTGACCAGCCGGCCGCCACGGCGCAGAATCGCGTCGAGGTCTGTTGCGGCCTGGTCGATTTCGCGCCGCGCCGCGGTGAGCCGGCACAGGTCGTCGTCGACCAGGCCGCGACGGACCCGCTCGGCGGCCTCCTGCGGCCCGACGCCTTGGACCAGGTCGGCCAGCTCGGCGCAGGGCGGCTCGGCCACCCGCGACAGGTATGCCCAGGCCCGCATGGTGGCGTTGTCGTTCATCGCCGTGCTCCCATCTGCCGGAAACTCAGTGCGGTCGCGACCTCGGGCAGCCCGGGTGAGGTACGGCCGGCCAGATCGGACAGGCTCCACGCGACCCGCAGCGTGCGGTCCACCCCCCTGATACTGAGCACTCCGTCGTCCAGGGCCTGGTGCAGCGGCTTCATCGCGGCGCTGCTGGGCCGGAACTTGCGGCGCAGTAACGGCCCGCTGACTTCGGCGTTGGTGCTGAAACCGTGCGGGCGCCACCTTTCGGCGGCCGCGTCCCGCGCCCCCGTCACCCGCTGGCGTACCTGCGCCGTCGACTCCCCTGCGGTGACTCCGAACGCGCCCGCCCGCACCGGATTCATCTGCACACGCAGATCAACCCGGTCCAGCAGCGGACCCGAGAGCTTGCCCAGATAGCGGCGCTTGACCGCTCCTGCGCAGATGCAGTCCTGCGGATCGGCCGGCGCACACGGGCACGGGTTGGCGGCCAGCACCAGCTGGAACCGCGCCGGGTAGCAGGCCACGCCGTCCCGGCGGGCGAGGCGAATCTCGCCGTCTTCCAACGGTGTTCGCAGTGCCTCCAACACGCTGACACTGATTTCCGCGCACTCGTCGAGGAACAGCACGCCGCGGTGTGCGCGGCTGACCGCGCCCGGCCGGGCCATTCCCGAGCCGCCCCCGACCAGTGCCGCGACGGTGGAACTGTGGTGGGGTGCGACAAACGGTGGCCTGCGCAGCAGCGGGGTGTCGGCTGACAGCAACCCCGCTACGGAGTGAATCGCGGTCACTTCCAGCGACTCGGTGTCGGACAGCGGCGGCAACAAGCCTGGAAGCCGTTGCGCGAGCATCGTTTTGCCGACCCCGGGCGGACCGGTGAGCAGCAGGTGATGCGCTCCCGCGGCGGCGACCTCGACGGCGAAGCGGGCCTGCGACTGCCCGACCACATCGGCGAGATCCACCGGTGGCTCGTCGAGGGCGGCCGACGGGGTGATCCGTCGCTCCAATTCCGCCGATCCGCTGAGCCAGCCTCGCAGCTGCCGCAGCGTGCGCACGCCCCAGACATCGATGCCGTCGATCAGACTGGCTTCGGCCAGGTTGTCGGCGGGGACGACGACCGACGGCCAGCCGTCTCGCTTGGCGGCGAGCACCGCGGGCAGTACCCCGCGCACCGGCCGCACCCGGCCGTCCAGGGACAACTCCCCCAACAACACCGCCTTCTCCAGCCGGTCCCAGGGCTTTTTCCGCTGCGCGGACAGCACTGCCGCGGCCAGTGCGATGTCGTAGACCGAGCCCATCTTCGGCAAGGTGGCCGGAGACAGCGCCAGCGTCAGCCGCGCCTGCGGCCAGTCGTTGCCGCAGTTGACGACCGCGGCCCGCACCCGGTCGCGGGACTCCTGCAGCGCCGCGTCAGGCAGTCCCACCAGGTGCACACCCGGCAGCCCCGAAGAGATGTCGGCTTCGATTTCCACGGTTTCGCCGTCCAGTCCTCGCACGCCGACGGAGAACGCACGCCCGAGTGCCATCAGCCGATGCCCTGCAGGTGGGTGAGCTCGGGCACCGGCCGTCGACCGATCCGTATCCCGATCATGTCGATGCGGATCACTGCCCAGCGCTCATCCTGACCGGCCAGCCAGAGCCCGGCCAGCCGACGCAACCGGCGTACCTTTGCTCCGGTCACTGCCTCGGCGAGGCCGCCGTACCCGTCTCCGCTGCGGGTTTTGACCTCGACGAAAACCACCGTGCGGCGGACTCTGTCGCACGCAATCAGGTCCAGTTCGCCGTATCGGCAACGCCAGTTGCGGCCGAGGACGGCCAGCCCGAGCCTGGTCAGATGATCGGCGGCCAGTTGTTCGCCCCACGCTCCCAGCTGGGCCCGCGTCATGGTTTTTTCGGTCGTCATGCCGCCTAAGCTGCCCGGGGGCGACGACACGGGCCGGCACACAACAGGCCCGCAGGCGCAAGGGCCTACCGGTTGTCCACAGTTACGCAGCTATCCCCAAGCAAGCCCCGATCACGCGATGGAGAACTCGAAATCTAGGTCTTCTTGCTCGGGATGACGATGACGACGATCAGCGTGAAGATGCTGAAGAACAACCCCAGGATCCCCCAGAACAGGGCGCTGCGTCCCTTCATCGACGCGACCACGGCGCAGATGACGGCCGCGATGACGCTGCCTATCGCGACGAAGATCCCCTTGATACCGCGCAGGATGAAGCCCGCGGCCTCGGGGTTGCTCTGCGCGGCTAACACCATTTCGTGCAGCATGGCCGTCTCCTCACGTGGGTGGTTTCGAGCGGCTACCCGCGCCGGGCGTCACTTAACCCGGTCCGCCCGGCTGTAGACGTTCATCGAGTGCTCCCGCAGGAACGCCACCAGCGTGATCCCCGACTCCTCGGCCAGCGCGACGGCCAGCGATGACGGCGCCGAGACCGCGGCCAGCACCGGAATGCCGGCCATCAGCGCCTTCTGCGTCAATTCGAACGAGGCCCGCCCGCTGACCAGCAGCACCGTCGCGGCCAATGGCACCCGGCCGCGCTCCAGCGCCCATCCGATGACCTTGTCGACCGCGTTGTGCCGGCCGATGTCCTCGCGCACGGTCAGCATGGTCCCGTCCGCCGTGAACAGGGCGGCGGCGTGCAGACCTCCGGTCGCGGCGAAGACCTTCTGGGCGGACCGAAGCTGATCGGGCATCGCCCGCAGTGCGGCCGCGCCGACGGTCACCGGATCGTCGCCGGGCGCGTGCCGGCTGATCAGCCGCACCGCCTCCAGCGACGCCTTGCCACACACCCCGCAGGACGACGTGGTGTAGAAGTTGCGCGTGACATCGAGATTGGGTGCTTCGACGCCGGGCGCCAGCGTCACATCCAGCACGTTGTAGCTGTTGACGCCCTCGTCGTCGCGGCCCTCGCAGTAGCGGATCGCCAGCACGTCGTCGCGCTGCGCGATGATCCCCTCGGTGAGCAGAAACCCTTGCGCGAGTTCGAAATCCGAGCCCGGCGTCCGCATGGTGACGGTGGTCGGCATGCCGTTGAGGCGAATCTCGAGCGGCTCCTCGACAGCCAGGGTCTCCTGACGGGTGGTTTCGTGGGCGCCGGCCAGATGCTTGACCCGCCGCCGCGCGGTCAGGTGCCGCACCGGGTCTTCCCGCCCGACACCGCGGTCTCGGCTGTCACGGCCTCAACGTACCTCGACTGGGATCAGGAGGCCGGCGTCACACCGCTGACGCCAGCGACTCCAGCGCCTCCGCCGACGTGTGCGTCGGGTGCCAGCCGAGGTCGCGCTGGGCCCGGGTGGTGTCCATCACGACCGACGCGCGTGCCACATGCAGCCATTCCAGCAGCGATGGGACGAACGGCAGGTGGGAGATCGCCGCCGAGGCCGCCGAGGCCGCCGCCGCCGGAACCCGCACCGGCCGGCCACCCAGGGCCCTGGCGACATCGCTGATCGTCACCACCCCGTTGCCGGCGATGTTGTACGCACCCGGCGGGGCGGGGGCCACCGCCGCCAGCGCTATGGCGGCGGCGACGTCGTCGTGGTGTACCAGTTGCAGCGGCACACCCGGATCCGGGATCACCGGCTTGAGTTTCTGCAGCACCTTCGACACCGCCCGCAGCGGAGCGGGTAGCTGGTTCCACGGCATCGCATCGGCGAGGGCTGGTGCCTCGGGGCCGGTGACGATGCAGGGCCGCAGCACGAAGACGTCCAGGGGTGAACCCGCGGTGACCTCGGCGAGCACGGCTTCGCACGCCGATTTCTGCGCGGAGTAGTAGTGCTCGTCGGAACCCCGGGTGGGCACGTCCTCGGTCAGCGGCACCGGGTTGTCGGAGTGGTAGCCGTAGGCCGCGACCGAGGAGGTGTAGACCAGACGGCGCGGCTGACCGGATGCCTGCTGCGCGGCCACGGTCGCCTCGAAGACGTTGCGGGTGCCCTGCAGGTTGACCCGTTCGCTCTCCTCGCGCGATCCCATGACGATGAAGGCCAGGTGGACCACGACGTCGGCGTCGGCGACCAGCGCGTCGACGGCCTCCCGGTCCAGGATGTCGCCCTGCAGGTAGGTCGTCTTGGTCCAGCCGCGCGACAGCGGATCGAACGGCCGGCGTGCCATCCCGATGATTGTGCTGACCGCAGGCTCGCGCTCGAGGGCCGTGACGGCCGAGATGCCGATCTCTCCGGTCGGGCCGGTAACGGCGACAGTAATTCCCATTTGAACGAAACTTCCCAGAGCCGTCACCGGCCAAACGGAAAAAGTCGTAGGTCACAGATGTGTGCGAACTGCGGCAGATGGTTATTCATAGCGCGTTCACATCGGGCATCCCGGCGAAAGAGGAACCATGCAGCTGATAGCACCGGCCGACTCCATGTTCCTGGTCGGCGAATCGCGCGAACACCCCATGCACGTGGGCGCTCTGCAGCTGTTCAAGCCACCGGAAGGCGCCGACGACGACTTCGTGACCGAGGCTTACGAGTCCATGCTGCGGTGCACCGACGTCCAACCCACGTTCCGCAAGCACCCGGCGTTTTTCGGGCCCGTCACCAACCTCGCGTGGTCGCATCAGCGCGAGGTCGAACTCGACTACCACTTCCGGCGCTCCGCACTGCCGCGGCCGGGTCGGGTCCGCGAGTTGCTCGAACTGGCGTCGCGGCTGCACGGCAGCCTGCTCGACCGCCACCGGCCGCTGTGGGAGGCGCACCTGGTGGAGGGCCTCAACGACGGGCGCTACGCGGTGTACACCAAGTTCCACCATTCGCTGATGGACGGCGTGTCCGCCTTGCGGTTGATGCAACGCGCTTTCACCGACAATCCGGACGACGACGAGGTGCGGGTGCCCTGGGAGCTCAAGCCACGCCATCGCCCCGGAGGCGGTCAGAAGTCGTCGCCGCTGGACGCGCTGACCGACACCGTGCGATCGACCGCCGCCCTCGCGCCGTCCACCTTGTCACTGGCCCGAGCGGCCCTACTGGAACAGCAGCTGACGTTTCCCTTCCGGGCGCCCAAGACGATGTTCAACGTCCGGATCGGCGGCGCCCGCCGCATCGCCGCCCAGTCGTGGCCGCTGGAACGGATCTTCGCGGTGAAGGATGCGGCAAACGCGTCTTTCAACGACGTCGTGCTGGCCATGTCAGCCGGTGCACTCCGCACCTACCTGATCGAACAGAACGCGCTGCCGGACACGCCACTGATCGCGATGGTTCCGGTGAGCCTGCGCAAGGAAGGCGAAGCCGAAACCGGCGGCAACTCGGTGGGAACCGTGTTGTGCAACCTGAACACCCACATCGAAGACGCGGGCAAGCGCATCCAGGGCATCAGCTCGTCGATGAGCGAGCAGAAAGAGGTGTTCAACCAGCTGCCCAAGGTTCAGCAGCTCGCGCTGTCCGCCTTCATGACCGGTGGTCTGTTCCTCGGACTTATCCCCGGTTTCATTCGCACCGCCCCGCCACCGTTCAACATCGTGATCTCCAACGTGCCCGGTTCCAAAGAGCCGCTGTACTGGCGGGGGGCGCAGATGGTCGGCAACTACCCGCTGTCGATTACCTTGGACGGTCAGGCGATGAACATCACGGTGACCAACAACGCCGAGAATCTCGACTTCGGACTTGTCGGCGCCAGAGGCAGTGTGCCGCACCTGCAACGCATGCTGAGTCACCTGGAGACGTCTCTGAAAGATCTCGAACGCGCCGTCGGCGTGTGAGGCCGCGCGGGGTCCCGCTACTCTACGGCCATAGCAGCGCCGAAGGGAGGAAGCGACGTGGCCGACGAACCCACCGCCGCGAGTGCAGCACCGGGTGCACTCACGGCTGACCCGGCAACGGTTTTCGCCGCCCTTGCCGAGATCATCTACCAGGGTTCGGATGCGACCCAGATGTATGCCGCGATCTGTGTGGCGGCCACCCTGGTGGTCCCGGGTTGTGACCACGCCAGCCTGCTGGTCAAGCGCGACGACCGCTACGTCACCGTCGGCGCCAGTTCGCGGCTCGCCCACCGTGTCGACGACCTCGAACGCCGTTCCGGTGACGGCCCCTGCATCGATGCGATCGAGGAAGAAACGCCGCAGGTCGAGCCGGACCTGACCAAGCCGAACCAGTGGCCACATTTCGCCGCCCGCCTGGTCGAGGAGACACCGGTGCGCGGTGCCATGGGGTTCCGGCTGCTGATCGACAAGCGCAAGGGCGCCGCACTGAACCTGTTCAGCGAAAAGCCCAACGTCTTCGACTCGGAGGCCGCGGGCCGGGCCGCGGTGCTGGCCTCCTTCGCCAGCGTCGCCATCAACGCCATCGCGCACGGCGAGGACGCCACCAGCCTGCGCCGGGGGCTGCTGAGCAACCGGGAGATCGGCAAGGCCGTCGGCATGCTGATGATGCTGCACGACATGAACGAGGACGACGCCTTCGATCTGCTGCGCCGCCACTCGCAGGGCCTGAACATCAAGCTCGCCGACGTCGCCCGCAAGGTCATCGAGTCCCGCGGCAACCTGCCGGACTCCGAAGAGGACGCGTCCTAGCCGGGCCGCTATTCGGGCAGCCGCAATTCGGGCTTCTCGACCTCTTCGATGTTGACGTCTTTGAACGTGACCACCCGCACCTGCTTGACGAAGCGGGCCGGCCGGTACATGTCCCACACCCACGCGTCGGCCAGCCGCAGTTCGAAATACACTTCGCCGTCGGCGTTGCGCGGCACCATCTCCACGCTGTTGGCGAGATAGAAGCGACGCTCGGTCTCCACGACATAGCTGAACTGACCGACGATGTCTTTGTATTCGCGGTACAGCGAGAGCTCCATCTCGGTTTCGTACTTCTCGAGATCCTCTGCACTCATCAGTTCAGACGTCCTTCTCCCGGAGCTGCTGCCCCATCTTCTCTCAACGGAAATCGCCGCCATCGCCCGGGCACTCGGCCACGAACTCGGCCGTGCCGCCGGTCGCGACCCGCCGCACGTTGATGAACGAATACCGGTGCTGCGGGCATGGACCCAGCTGGGCCAGCGCGCGGCTGTGCGCGGGCGTGCTGTAGCCCTTGTGGTCGGCGAAGCCGTAGCCGGGGTGCTCGGCGTCCATGGCGACCATCAACCTGTCCCGGCTGACTTTCGCCAGCACGCTGGCCGCGGCGATACAGGCGGCCGCCGCGTCACCACCGATCACCGGCAGCGACGGGACCGACAGGCCGGGTACCCGGAAGCCGTCGCTCAGGACGTATCCCGGCCGCAACGACAGACCGGCCACCGCGCGCCGCATGCCCTCGATGTTGGCCACGTGCACACCGCGGCGGTCCACCTCGGTCGACGGGATGAACACCACGTGATAGGCCAGCGCGTACCGGCGGATCAGCGGGAACAGCTTCTCCCGGGCCTTTTCGGTCAGCTTCTTCGAATCATCAAGAGCAGCAAGGCTTTCCAGACGTCCAGGGCCCAGCACGCAGGCCGCCACGACCAGCGGCCCGGCGCAGGCCCCGCGGCCCACTTCGTCCACTCCGGCGACGGGGCCCAGACCATTGCGGTAGAGCGCCGATTCCAGGGTGCGCAGCCCTCCGGACTTGCGAATCACCGTGCGGGGCGGCCAGGTGGTGGCCATGGTCACTGACCCTGCTGGGGGTCAATCGAACCCACACCACCCCATCGCTTCGGCGGCCACACGATGAACCTGGCCTTGCCGATGACATTGGCGACCGGCACGGTGCCCGCCGTCGGGTCACCGGTGCACTGCATCGGGCAGTGCGCGCGCGAATCCGCCGAGTGGGTCCGGTTGTCGCCCATTACCCACAGCCGCCCCTCCGGCACCTTGACAGGGCCGAACTCGCTGCCCAGGCAGGGATAGACCGACGGATCGGCCATCATGGTGGACGGGTCCAGGTACGGCTCCTTCACCGGCTTGCCATTGACCGTCAGGCCGGTATCCGCGCGGCAGGCCACCGTCTGCCCACCGACCGCGATCACCCGCTTGACCAGGTCGTTCTCGTCGGGCGGTACGAAACCGATGAAGGACAGCACGTTCTGGGCCCAGCGCAGCGCGGTGTTGGGCGAACGGATCGACTTGTAGCCGATATTCCACGACGGTGGTCCCTTGAAGACGATGACGTCACCCGGTTTCGGAGAGCTGAACCGGTAGGTCAGTTTGTCGACCATGATGCGGTCGCCGACACACGTGGAGCAGCCGTGCAGGGTGGGTTCCATCGACTCGGACGGAATCAGGTACGGACGCGCGACGAACGTCAGCATCACGTAGTAGAGAACGATCGCGACGACCGCGAGCGTGGTCAACTCCCGCAGCGTCGACCGCTTCTCGGGCTTTTCCTTCTTGCCCTTCGGCTTGGGATCCGAGTCGGTCCCGCCCGACGTGTCGGTCTTCGGCACCGTCGACTCCGACTTGCCGGCGTCCGGCTGGCGCTCCGAGGGTGAGTCCTCCGGAGGGGAATCCTCAGTGTCAGTCACGAGATCAGCGTAGCCAGCACAGGGCGTACGGCTGTGGACGCCGGGTCGCGACCGCGGTCAGCGCTTTTCCTTGATCTTGGCCTTCTTGCCGCGGAGCTCACGCAGGTAGTACAGCTTGGCGCGGCGGACGTCGCCACGGGTGACCACCTCGATGTGGTCGATGTTTGGCGAGTGGACCGGGAAGGTCCGCTCGACACCGACGCCATAGCTCTCCTTGCGCACGGTGAACGTCTCGCGGATGCCGCCACCCTGCCGACGGATCACCACGCCCTTGAAGACCTGGATGCGCTCCTTGGCGCCCTCGATCACCTTGACGTGCACGTTGATGGTGTCGCCCGGGTTGAAGGCGGGGATGTCGTCGCGCAGCGACGCCTGGTCGACGAAGTCCAGCCTGTTCATTGGAAAGACACTTCCTCGGGGTCGCGGCTTCGCGAGCCGCGCGCACGCAGGCGTGCGACGGTCACCAAGCCGATGGTTAGGGCTTCTTGGGTGTACCTCTCAGCAGGCGGTAGGCACCCGGCCCGCCGACAACCGCTGAAAGACAACTGGCCAATTGTGCCAGACGGGGCGCATGCAGTGAAAATCACAGGAAACTGTAGTGGTTCGCGCCCGCCCTAAACCGCCTGCAAGTGGTACATATAGCTGGGGTCGAACCGCGCGGATCCGAACCCTTGCCAAGGACCCGCCGAGCCGCATTCCCGGGGCAGCTGACTCGGAAATGCGCCGCGGCCCGCCCCGAACGGATGCCTTGAAGAAGCCCGAGGATGCCGAAGGAGTGCCATGCGAGCCCGGCCGCTGACGTTGCTTTCCGCCCTGGCGGCGGCGGCGTTGGTGGTGGCCGCCGGTTGCGAGGCGACGGTGCACGCGAAGGCGTTCAGCTACTCGACGGACCGGACCGCGGCTCAGCCCCAGCCACAGCCTCAGCAGCAGCTGGTCGAGCTGCTGCTGCGCTCCATCACCCCGACCGGACAGCCGATGGCGCTGCCGACCACCCTGGCCGCGGGCGGGCTGACCGGCGTGCAGGCACGCATCAAGCAGGCCACCGACCAGGCCGCGGCGAGCGGCGCGACCCTCGCGGTGGCCATCCTCGACCGCGCCACACACGAGCTGGTCTCCAACGGCAACAGCCAGATCATCGCCACGGCGTCGGTGGCCAAGCTGTTCATCGCCGATGATCTGCTGCTGCGCGAGGCCGAAGGCAGGTCGGTGCTCTCCCCCGACGACCGCCAGTCGCTGGACGTGATGTTGCAGTCGTCCGATGACGGCGCGGCAGAGCGTTTCTGGGGCCAGGACGGCGGCGACTCCATCATCACGCAGGTGGCGAGCCGGTACGGGCTGACGTCGACGGCGCCGCCCAGCGACGGGCGGTGGTGGAACACCATCAGTTCGGCGCCCGACCTGATCCGCTACTACGAAATGCTGCTCGACGGGTCGGGCGGACTGCCCGTGGAGCGGGCCCGGCTGATCGTCAACGACCTGGCCAAGTCGACCCCGACGGGAGTCGACGGCTACCCTCAGCGGTTCGGCATTCCCGAGGGGCTGTATGCCGAACCGGTTGCGGTGAAGCAAGGTTGGATGTGTTGCATCGGCGCCGACTGGATGCATCTGTCGACCGGCGTGATCGGCAAAGACCGTCGCTACATCATGGTGATCGAGTCGCTGCAGCCCTCCGACGACGCAACGGCACGTGAGACGATCACCCAGGCCGTCAAGACGATCTTCCCCAACGGCCGCATCTAGTTCTGGCGCGAGCAGCCGCAAACTCGCACTGGTTCGGCGGATTTCATGCGAGTTTGCGTCTGCTCGCGAGGGAAATCAGTCCAGCAGTTCGGGGCGGCGGTCGCGGGTGCGCTGCAGCGACACCTCGCGGCGCCAAGCGGCGATTCGGGCGTGGTCGCCCGATAGCAGAATCTCCGGGACATCCAGGCCGCGCCAGCTCGGCGGGCGCGTATAGCTGGGCCCCTCGAGCAGTCGGTCCAGCGCCGGCGAGTGCGAATCATCCTCAGCCGACGCGGGATTGCCCAGTACTCCGGTCATCAGGCGCAGCACGGCCTCAATCATCACCAGGGCCGCCGACTCACCGCCGGGCAACACGTAGTCCCCGATTGACACCTCTTCGACCCGCATCCGGCGGGCGGAGTCCTCGACCACGCGCTGGTCGATGCCCTCGTAGCGGCCGCAGGCGAACACCAGGTGCCGCTCGCAGCTCCACCGCTGGGCGGTGGCCTGGTCGAACAGCACGCCGGCCGGGCTGGGAACCACCAGAAGCGTTTCCTCCGAACAGATTTCGTCCAGCGCCTCACCCCAGACCGGTGCCTTCATCACCATGCCGGGGCCCCCACCGTAGGGCGAGTCGTCCACCGAATGATGCACGTCGTAGGTCCACCGCCGCAGATCGTGCACCTGCAGGTCGACCAGACCCGACGCAATAGCTTTGCCCGGCAACGATTCTCGCAACGGCTGCAGGTACGCCGGGAAGATCGTGACGACGTCGATTCTCATCCCAGGTCCAACAGGCCTTCTGGCGGTTCGATTTCCAGCGTGCCGTCAGCCAGCGACACCGACGTGACGATCGCACTCACGAACGGCACCAGCACTTCCCCGGATTCGCTCTTGACCGACAGCAACTCACCGCCGCTCGTGTGCAGGACTTCGGCGACGACGCCGATCTGCTGGCCCGCCCTGGTGCGGACCCGCAGTCCTTCCAACTGGTGGTCGTAGTAGGTGTCCGGCTCGTCGATCGGTGGCAGCTCTGCGGAATCGATGACGAACAAGCTGCCGCGCATCGCGTCAGCGCCATCCCGGTCATCGACGCCGGCCAGGCGCACCAGCAGCCGGGCCCCGTGCGGCCGTGCACTCTCGACGACGTAGCTGTGCGCGGGACCCGGGTCGCGGGGCTTCCGGGCGCGCAAGGTGGCGCCCGGTGCGAACCGGACGTCGGGATCGTCGGTGCGGACGTCGACGACGAGTTCGCCGGAGATGCCGTGCGCTTTCGCCACGCGCCCGACGATCAGCTCCATGTGAGCGCTGCTACTGGTCGGTGTCCACCACGTCGACGCGGATTCCGCGGCCACCGATGCCGGCGACCAGCGTGCGCAGCGCGGTAGCGGTACGGCCACCCCGACCGATCACCTTGCCCAGGTCGTCAGGATGGACGTGAACCTCGACAGTGCGCCCACGACGGCTGGTCACCAGATCGACCCGGACATCGTCAGGGTTGTCGACGATGCCACGGACCAGGTGTTCGACGGCGTCGACCACGACGGTGCTCATGGCGCCGATCAGCTCTCGGTCTCGGTGGCGGTCTCGGTGCCTTCGGCCGGCGCCTCCGCCGGTGCGTCGGCAGCCGCCTCGTCGCCCTTGGCGGCCTTCTTCGGCGCGGACTTCTTCTTCGGCTTGGCGGCCTCGGTGGTGGGTCCACCGTCGGCGGCTGCCAGCGCGGCATTGAACAGCTCGAGCTTGCTGGGCTTGGCCGGCTTGACCTTCAGACGGCCCTCGGCACCGGGCAGGCCCTTGAACTTCTGCCAGTCACCGGTGATCTTCAGCAGCTTGAGGACGGGCTCGGTGGGCTGGGCGCCGACGCCGAGCCAGTACTGCGCGCGCTCGGAGTCGATCTCGATCAGGCTCGGCTCTTCCTTCGGGTGGTAACGGCCGATGACCTCGATGGAGCGGCCGTCGCGACGGGTGCGCGCGTCGGCGACGGCGATGCGGTACTGGGGATTGCGGATCTTGCCAAGACGGGTGAGCTTGATCTTCACAGCCATGGTTCAGCGACTCTCCTGTGGTGTCACGCTGCAATTCAGCGACCGGGGCGGGTTGCCCGGGTCCGGTTTTGCCTCGCGTGTGTGACCACCCGGCGATCGTGATCGCGGGGCGGACAGCGGCCCATTGTGCCAGAACGGGGTGCCCCGGCGTTAATTGCCGTGGCGATCGCAAGCGCGGCGGAGCCGGGCGCTGCGGGTCGCCACCGTTGGACCCGAAGCGAGAGCGCGGCGCCGCGGCGAGGTGCGACCCGAGGCGAAGCCCGGCTACATGACCTTCTGGAAGGTCTTGGTCTCGACGCGGCGGGTCATCCGCCAACCCTCGGGCGTGCGCGCGAACTCGTCGTCGTACCACAACCCGCAGAACAGAATCTGGTCCTTCTCCCCGCCCAGCACCATCGGGTTGAAGCAGATCACCCGCGACGACGCGGTGTCGCCGTCGATGCGGACCGAGAAGTTGCCCAGCATGTGCGAGTACACCGGGAAGTTCGGCAGCACCTCCGACAGCCACTTCTTGACTTCCGGGTACTCCCCGGCGATTCCTCCCAGGGCCGTGTAGTCGATGTAGGCGTCCGGCGTGAAGACCTTGTCCAGGTCGTCGAACCGGCGCTGGTCGATCGCCGACGAGTAATCGACGAGAAGCTGCTGGATCTCCAGACGGTCGGATATCTCTTCCAGGCTCAACATGTCTCGATTCAACACCGCGGCCGCAGGCGATAAAATCTGCGCCCATGCGAAAGCTCATGGCCATCGCCGCCGCGCTGCTCTGCGTCACCTTCCTCGGCGCGGCCCCGGTTTCCGGCGCCGACACCGACGTTCAGCAGGCAGCAGGTTCGATGCCGATCCCCGACGGCCCCGCCCAGACCTGGATCGTCGCCGACATGGACAGCGGTCAGGTCCTGGCCGGACGCGAGCAGAACGTCGCCCACCCGCCGGCGAGCACCATCAAGGTGCTGCTGGCGCTGGTCGTACTCGATGAGGTGCCGCTGAACACAACGGTGGTCGCGGACCTGACGGACACCGCGGTGGAGTGCAACTGCGTCGGGGTCAAAGTCGGCCACAGTTACACCGCGCGCCAACTGCTGGACGGTCTGCTGCTGGTGTCGGGCAACGACGCCGCCAACACGCTGGCTGACATGCTGGGCGGCCAGGAGGTCGCGGTGGCCAAGATGAATGCCAAGGCCGCCTCGCTGGGGGCGTCGAACACCCATGCGGCGACGCCGTCGGGCCTGGACGGACCCGACGGCTCCGGCTCGTCGACGGCGCACGACCTCGCGGTGATCTTCCGCGCGGCCATGGCCAACCCGACTTTCGCCAACATCACCGCCGAGCCGTCGGCGATGTTTCCCGGCGAGAACGGGGACCAACCGATCCTGAACCAGGATGAGCTGCTGGCCCGGTATCCGGGTGCCATCGGCGGCAAGACCGGATTCACCAACGCCGCGCGCAAGACTTTCGTCGGCGCGGCAGCCCGTGGTGGCCGCCGACTGGTGATCGCCATGATGTACGGGCTGGTCAAAGAGGGCGGGCCGACGTACTGGGATCAGGCGGCCGGCCTGTTCGACTGGGGCTTCGCGCTCGGCCCGCAGGCCGGTATCGGCTCGTTGTAACAGCGGGGCACGCTCCGGTCACAGCAAAGCATCACGCCGCGTTTTCCGGGTCCGCGCGTCCGGCGCCGGCGTACGCTGACCAGCCTTATGGTTAACGCCCTGACGCCACATTTTGACGACGTGCAAGCGCACTACGACCTGTCTGACGAGTTCTTCCAGCTGTTTCTGGACCCGACTCAGACGTACAGCTGCGCGTTCTTCGAGCGCGAAGAAATGACGCTCGAACAGGCGCAGCTCGCCAAGATCGACCTGTCACTGGGCAAACTGGGTCTGCAGCCCGGGATGACGCTTCTGGACGTGGGCTGCGGCTGGGGCGCCACCCTGCGCCGGGCCATCGAACAGTACGACGTCAACGTCGTCGGCCTGACACTGTCGAAGAATCAGGCGGCGTACGTGCAGAAGTCGTTCGACCAGTTGGACAGCCCACGCGCCAGGCGCGTGCTGCTGCAGGGCTGGGAACAGTTCGACGAACCCGTCGACCGCATCGTGTCGATCGGCGCCTTCGAGCACTTCGGTCACGACCGGCACGCCGACTTCTTCGCGAAGGCTCACCGGATCCTGCCCGCCGACGGCGTGCTGATGCTGCACACGATCACCGGCTTCACCAAGCAGCAGATGACCGACCGGGGCCTGCCCCCTGACCCTGCGGGTGATCCGGTTCTTCCACTTCATCAAGACCCAGATCTTTCCGGGCGGCGCCCCGCCGATCGTCGAGATGGTCGAAGAGCATTCCGCCGGTACGGGTTTCACGCTGACCCGCAACCAGTCACTACAGCCGCACTACGCGCGGACTCTCGATCTGTGGGCCGAAGCCCTTGCCGCACACAAGGATCGGGCCGTCGAACTCCAGTCCGAGGAGGTGTACGACCGTTACCTGCACTACCTGACCGGCTGCGCCAAGCTCTTCCGGGACGGCTATATCGACGTCAACCAGTTCACCTTGCAGAAATAGCGCGCCCGGTCCGGCCGCCCACGCGAGCAGACACGAACTCGCACTCAATCGCTTGCGATTGTGCGACTTTGCGTCTGCTCGGCGTCAGGCCGGTGGCCGCCACACCGCGGTCATCAGCTCGCTCAACACCGGAATCCGCCGCTCGGCGATCTCGGGTTGCGGCAATACGCCTTCCACCACGGCCGCACCGTCGAAGACATTGGTCAGCAGTGCCACCAGTACCGGAAGGGTGTCTTCGGGGATGTTCTCCGTCCCGGGCATTGCCCGCGCAGCGTCGTACATCTTCGCCCGGTACTGCCACAACTCATGTTGCAACGTGGCTTTGAGCTTCTCGTCAGTGCGCGCGGCGATCATCAGCTCGTAGAGCACCGCATTGATCGAACCGGAGGTGATGTCGCGCAGGATGGCCAGCGCCGCGTCCAGCGCCGGCCGGTCGGCCGGTATCTCCGCGACCTGCTTGGTGAACGTCTCCAGCTGGCGGCGCAGCACCTCCGACGCCGTTGCCGCCATGAAATCGCCCATCGTTTCGAAGTGGCGGAACAGGGCGCCCACCGACACTCCGGCCCTCTTGGTGATCAGGGCGGCCGAGGCACGGGCATATCCGACCTCGACGATGGTGTCGATACAGGCCTGCAGGAGCCGGCCGACCGTCTCCTCCCGGCGTTGCTGCTGGGTTCGGGCCATGTCAGGCGGACAGGCTCATCGAAGCCGGCCGCCGCTCACCCGCGCGCAGGTAGCGACCGGACTTCAGGGTCTGACCGAAGCCCTCGCGGAACTGCCCGCTGCGGAAGACGACGGCACCGCCCACACCCGTGGCGATCACGGTCGCGTCGTTGCGGTTGACCATGCGCCGCAGGCCGCCGTAGAAGGGCACCGCCTCCTCGTTGTAGGAGTCCACCGAGCTGTCCAGATGAGCGGGGTCGATCACGACGAAGTCGGCGCGGTCACCCTCGCGCAGCGTGCCGGCGTTGATCCCGAACCACTCCGCCACTTCTGCGGTCAGGCGGTATATCGCTCGTTCGGGGGTCAGGAACGGCCGCCCGGCTTGCTGCGCGTCTCGCACACGCTTGAGCAGCCGCAGCGGGAAGTTGTAGAAGGCCATGTTGCGCAGGTGTGCGCCGGCGTCGGAGAAGCCCATGTGGATGCTGGGGTCAGCCGCCAGCTTGTCGAGCTGCCGGGGCCGGTGGTTGGCGACGGTGGTGGTCCACCGCACGTTGCGTTCGCCGTTCTCGACGAGAATATCCAGGAAGGCGTCCAGCGGATGCAGTCCCCGCTCGTCGGCGATGGCGCCGAAACTCTTGCCGATCAACGATTCATCGGGGCACTCCACGATCACCGCGTCGTGGAAATCGCGGTGCCACAGCGACGGCCCGAGCTTGCGGCGGTCGAACTGCCGGCGGAACCGGCGGCGGTACTCCTCGTCGGCCAGCAACTCGTTGCGCTGCAGTTGATCCCGCAGGTGCAGGGCGGCCGTGCCGGCGCCGAACTCCTCGAAGACCGGCAGATCGATTCCGTCGGAATACAATTCGAACGGCACCGGCAGGTGCTGGAAGCGCACGCTGGCGCCCAGCACCTTGTTGAGCAACCGGGTACCCCGTCCGAACAGGTGCACCACCAGCGGCATCGACTTGGCGTCCGCCGACACCAGCATGCTCATCCGCACTCCCTTTTTGCGGTTGAGCAGCCGGCTGCTGGTGAGGAAGAACATCAGCGGCGACACCGGGCTGTTGACGTTGGGAGCGCTCTGCAGGATGCGGCCGCGCTTGCGCAGCACCTTGATCAGCCGGCGCCGTTCGCGCCATGTCGCGAAGGTGGACGGCAGCGCCCGCGAGCGGAAACGGTCGCCGTCCAGCTTGTCGATCGGCGCGTCCATTCCGGACATGCCGAGCATGCCGGCATCCAGCGCCTCGTCGAGCAGCCGGGCCATCTTGTCCAGCTCGGCGTCGGTGGGCCGCACGGTTTCGTCGGTGGCGCGTTCGAGGCCCAGCACCGAGGCCCGCAGGTCCGAGTGGCCCAGCATCGAGCTCACGTTGGGCCCCAGCGGCAGTGCGTCCAGAGCGGCGATGTACTCCGCGGGCGAGGACCAGGTCTTGTTGTCCTGCAGCGTTTTCAAGACGAAGTCGCGCGGCACCGCCTCGACGCGGCTGAACAGGTCGGCGGCGTCCTCGGAGTTGGCGTAAACCGTCGACAGCGAGCAGTTCCCTAGCAGCAACGTGGTGATGCCGTGCCGCACCGATTCCCGCAGGCCCGGGTCGAGCAGGATCTCGGCGTCGTAGTGGGTGTGGACGTCGATGAATCCCGGCGCGATCCACTTCCCCGCCGCGTCGATCACCTCGGGGCAGCCGGTCTCGTCCAGCGGACCGGCCGAGACCGTGGCCACCACGCCATCGCGGATGCCCAGCGTCCGGATCTGGGGTTTGGCACCCGTTCCGTCGAACCACAGGCCGTCGCGGACGATCACGTCGTAAGTCACTGTTCCTCCAAGTCGAATGGGCTTGGCTCGAAGTTAACATAGAGAGTGAACGCTCGCAATCTTTTTATCGGGGTCGTTCAACCGCCCGGCCCCGAGGGGCTTGATGTCGGCGTTTGCGTCGTCGCCGTCGTTGCGGGCGTCGTCGCCGGAGTGACCGTCACGGGGTCGGGCACGTTCACGGCGGGTGGGATGTCACCGTCGCGGCTGGCCACGGTGGGGATGCGGATGAGGCCGCCCAGTTGACTGCATTCATTGCTCTTCACGGTGATGGCCATCTCCCCGACGAGGTCACCCTCCGGTTGCGGCTGCAGCGTGAGCACCTGGATGGTGGTCTGGGCGCTCGCCTGACCGGTGGGACCGACGCAGGAGAATTTTGTGGTCTCCGCCCGGGATCGCCACTGGCCGTCGATGAACTCCAGGAGCAGCGGATGCACGTCCGGCGACTTTTCCCGGGAATGGTCGCCGTCGCTGAGCAGCGTCGCCGCGGCCAGGCAGCGGGTGGGGGTGCACGACGAGCGGATCGCCCACCACGTCTCGACGTCCGGCGGCTGCGGGGTGGGCTTGGTGTCGAAGGTCTGCCGGGAGCGTTGCACCTCGATCCGGTAGGTGCCGTTCAGTGGCAGCGGGGCGGCCGCCGGGGTGCTGCCGGGTGCGGTGCTCGAGGTGGTCACCGGACCGCCGGCCTGCGGGGCAGGTTCGCTGGTTTGGCGCCCGATCGCGATGCCGGCCGCCAACAACCCGACCAGCAACAACAGCGCGACGGCGCCGATCATCAGCCGGCGCGGGCCGAACCTCCTCGGTCCCCGGGAACCGGTCGAGAACGCGTCCAGGCGCCGGGCCGCGGAACCCGCCGCGGACCGCAGCAAGCCCCTCGGGGGGCCGGCGGCCGGTTCGGCGCCGGACGGTTGGGGAATGGCTTCCGGCCAGGCGTAAGCCGGGTAGTCGACGACATACGCGGGCTCGACGGCCGGTTGCGCGACGGGCGCCTCGCGGTCGACGATCCCGGCTCGTTCCGCGAGCGCCGTGGCGAACTCGCGGCAACTGCCGAACCGGTCCGCCGGGTCTTCAGCCAGCGCCCTGGCGAGCACCTCGTCCAGTCGGGCCAGGTCCGGGCGCCCCTCGCTGAGCCTGGGTGGCTTCGGTTGCGCCGGCGGCGCCCCGGTGAACATATGCACCGCGGTGGCGGCCAGCGCGTACTGGTCAGCGCGGCCGTCGATGGCCGCGCCGGCCAACTCTTCCGGGGCGGCATACCCACTCTCGCCCGGCGGGCGCTGTAACCCGAAGTCGGACAACATGATTCGCGGTTCACCCGCGCCCGGGGTAGTCAGCAACAGGTTGGCGGGCCGGACGTCGCGGTGCAGCACGCCCCGCAGATGGGCGAAGTCAAGGCCGGCGGCCGCGGCGGTGATGATCGCGACGACCTCGCTGACCGGCAGCACCGCGGGGAAACGATCGGCCATCAACTGGGCCGCGTCGGTGCCGTCGACGTAATCCATTGCGACCCAGAGTTGTCCGTCGAACTCTCCGCGCTCGTGCACCTCGACGATGTTGAGGTGATAGAGGTTGGCGACGCTGACGTTCTCGCGATGGAACCGGGCGCGGAAGTCGCCGTCCGCCCACAGTGTGAACGGGAGCACCTTCAGCATCCGCCACCCCGGCAGATCCGGGCGCTGGGCCAGGTACAACTCGCCCGTCGCCGACGATCTCAGCATGCGTACGACGGTGTAACCGGCAAAAGTTGCGCCGCTGGCCAACGCCATTTAGCGATGGTAACCATCTCGGTGCGGCCAGGTGCGGCAGCGCACGGCTAACACTGAGCGAAATCTAGGATCGTCCGGGCCGGAACACGGTGCCGCGCAGGATCACCAAGTCCGGCCGATTCAGCACGTCGGGACCCCGGCGGGGATCGTCGGCGTAGCACACCAGGTCGGCCGAAGCGCCGTGGTCCAGACCCGGCCGGCCCAGCCAGCGGCGGGCGTCCCAGCATGCCGCCCCCAGCGCTTCCTCGGCGGTCATGCCGATCCGGCGCAGCGCGTCGACCTCGTCGGCGATGCGCCCGTGCCTGATCATGCCGCCCGCGTCGCTGCCGGCGTAGACCGGGACGCCGGCGTCACGCGCCGCGGCCACCCGCGGATAGCCGCGGTCGTAGAGGTCGCGCATGTGCGCGGCGTACTTCGGGTAGCGGACCGCGGCATCGGCGATACCCGGGAAGTTCTCCAGGTTGATCAAGGTAGGCACCAGCGCGGTGCCGTGTTCGACCATGAGCTCGATCGTCTCGTCGGTGAGACCGGTGCCGTGCTCGATGCAGTCGATCCCGGCTTTGATCAGGCCCGGCAGCGCGTCCTCGCCGAAGACGTGCGCGGTCACGCGGGCACCGTGGGCGTGTGCGGTGTCGATCGCGGCTTTGAGCACGTCGTCGGACCACAGCGGCGCCAGGTCGCCGATCCCCCGGTCGATCCAGTCGCCGACCAGCTTGATCCACCCGTCGCCGCGGCGGGCCTGCTCGGCGACGGCATCCGGCAGCTGCGATTCGTCTTCCATGTCGGCGGCCAGACCGGGGATGTAGCGCTTGGGCCGGGCCAGGTGCCGTCCGGCGCGGATGATGCGGGGCAGGTCGTGGTGGTCGTCGAGGCTGCGGGTGTCGATCGGTGAGCCGCAGTCGCGCAACAACAGTGCCCCGGCGTCACGTTCGGCTTCGGCCTGGGCGATCGCTTCGTCGAGTTCGACGGCGCCGTGCTCACCGAGCCCGACGTGGCAGTGAGCGTCCACCAGCCCCGGCAGGATCCAGCCGCCATCGAAGACGGTGTCGGCGCCGGACACCGGTTCGGCGCTGATGCGGCCGTCGACTATCCACAGTTCGGTGACGACGTCGCCGGGCAGACCCAGCCCCCGCACGTGCAGCCGCACTGCGCGGCTACTTCTGGCCGGGGAACTTCAGCTTGGACAGGTCGAAGTCGGCCAGCCCGGGCGGCAGTTCGTTGAGGCCCTCCGGCATCTGCGACAGGTCCGGGAACCCTGCCGGCATGCCGGGCATGCCCGCGCCGAACGGGCTGCGCGTCTTCGGCGGCGTCGGTCCGCGGGCGCCCTTCTTGCCCTTCTTGCCCTTCGAGCTGCGTGATTTGCGCGTCGCCGATTTACGGCCCAGCCCGGGGATTCCCATGCCGCCCAGCATCGAGGACATCATCTTGCGGGCTTCGAAAAAGCGGTCGACCAACTGGTTGACCTCGGAGACGGTGACACCGGAGCCGTTGGCGATGCGCAGCCGCCGCGAGGCGTTGATGATCTTCGGATCGGCCCGCTCGGCCGGCGTCATGCCGCGGATGATCGCCTGGATGCGGTCGAGGCTCTTGTCGTCGACCTCGGCCAGCGCGTCCTTCATCTGCGCGCCGCCGGGCAGCATGCCGAGCAGGTTGCCGATCGGGCCCATCTTGCGGACGGCCAGCATCTGCTCGAGGAAGTCCTCCAGCGTCAGCTCACCGGCACCGATCTTGGCGGCGGCAGCCTCGGCCTGTTGGGCGTCGAAGACCTGCTCGGCCTGTTCGATCAGGCTCAGCACGTCGCCCATACCCAGGATGCGGCTGGCCATCCGGTCGGGGTGGAAGACGTCGAAGTCCTCGAATTTCTCACCGGTGGAGGCGAAAAGTATTGGCACGCCGGTCACTTCGCGGACCGACAGGGCCGCGCCACCACGGGCGTCGCCGTCCAGCTTGGTCAGCACCACGCCGGTGAAGCCGACGCCTTCGCCGAAGGCCTGGGCGGTGGCGACGGCGTCCTGACCGATCATCGCGTCCAGGACGAAGAGGGTCTCGTCGGGGTTGACGGCGTCGCGGATGGCCGCGGCCTGGGCCATCAACTCCTCGTCGATGCCGAGGCGGCCGGCGGTGTCGACGATGACGAAGTCGAAATGCTTGGCCTTGGCTTCGGCGATACCCGCGGCGGCGACCGCGACCGGGTCGCCAGGGCCGGACTCGGGTGACGCTCCGGGGTGCGGCGCAAATACCGGCACCCCGGCCCGCTGGCCGACGACCTGTAGCTGGTTGACGGCGGCGGGGCGCTGCAGGTCGCAGGCGACCAGCAGCGGCGTGTGGCCCTGGTTCTTGAGCCGGAAGGCCAGTTTGCCCGCCAGCGTCGTCTTACCGGAACCCTGCAGACCGGCGAGCATGATCACCGTCGGGGGGTTCTTGGCGTAGGCGATCTCACGCGTCTCACCACCGAGGATGCCGATCAGTTCCTCGTTGACGATCTTGACGACCTGCTGCGCCGGGTTGAGGGCGCCGGAGACCTCGTGGCCGCGGGCGCGCTCCTTGATCCGGTGGACGAATGCCCGGACGACGGGCAGCGAGACGTCGGCTTCCAGTAGCGCGAGCCGGATTTCGCGGGTGGTGGCCTCGATATCGGCGTCGGTCAGGCGGCCCTTGCCGCGCAACCCCGCCAGGGCACCGGTCAACCGGTCGGAGAGCGATTCAAACACGACCGCCAGCCTAATGGTCGGGGCGCGGACCGGCGCATCCCGTGCTCCCGCGACACTGCAACGAGGCAGCCGACACGCCGGCGCTGCCCTACCTGGTTTCAGTCTCGGCGCAAGCCCGTCGACCCTTTCATTTGAACTTGGCAGGCGTTAGTTTTGCCGCGTGGTCACTGTGCTCGCAGACCTGGCGCCTGCTAAATCGTCTTCGTCTCCGGTGCTGCTGGTGGTCGTGTTGCTGCTGCTCGTGCTGTTAGCGGCCGTCGTGGTTGTCGCGATCCTGGTGCGCCGCTCCCGGCGACCGAAGCCGCCTCCGCCGCAGTGGGGCCCGCCTCCGATGGGTCCCCCGCCGGGGTGGCCGCCGCAACAGCCGCCGCCGCCTCCGCCGGGCCCGCCTACCGGTTGAGGAGCAGCCCGGTGAGCAGCGACGAGGCGTTGGCGCCCACGCTCAGCAGCGCCAGCGTGACCAGTTCACGCCGGACGGCGACCGCCAGCACAACCGCCTCGGCGAGTGTGACCGCGAACTCTGTCAGCGCCAACGCCGGCAGGGTGGGTTCCGGCGCCAATACCCACCACGCCACCGGATGCGTGACGGCGTTGACACCGATCGCCAGCAACAGCGCCCACCACCACCTCAGCCCGACGATGCCCACCAGTCCGCCGACGTACCACAGCGATTCCACCGCGACCGTGGCAACGAAAGCGGTCAGTTGGGACACGCGATGACTTTACGGGTGATCTGGCTGTTCGCCGGGGCCGCGGCGGTGGCTCTGGCCGTCGCGATGAGGGCACCGCTGGCCACTACCGTGCTGGGGCTGATGGCGTTCGGGGTCTTGCACAACGTGCTGGAATTGCGCTACGTCACTGGACGTTTCGCGGCGGTGCTGTCCGGCCGGCTGCTCTGGTGGCTACTGGGTCTGATCACCGTGATCGTGTTGTGCCGGCTGGCGGGCATGGTCGTCGGCGAACCGGCCCGGCTGGCGGAGATCGTCGTCGGTTACGCGGTGCTCGGCGCGGCCTGTGTGGCGGGGCTGCGCGGCCCGGCGCTGATCGCGGCGGCGGCGGTGCTGGCGCTCGCCACGGCCGCCTCGCTGAGCTGGCCCGCGTACCACTTCGTCGTGCTGTCTCATCTGCACAACGTGGTGCCGCTGTTCTTCCTCTGGGAGTGGGCGGCCAGGTTGCCCACCGCGTCGGTACGCCGGTGGTTCCGATCGGTGCAGATCGGGTGGGTTGTGGTCGTGCCCGCGGTACTGCTGTCCGGTGTGCTCGACCACCACCTGGGCGGGACGAGTTCCTCGCTGGCGGGGTTCGCGGGAAATCCGCGGACAATCGTGGCGGCCAGCGCGCCGCCCGCAGCCGTGCTGACCGAGGCCGGTGTGCGGCTGCTCGTCGTGTTCGCCTTCCTGCAGACGATGCACTACTTCGTCTGGGTGGGTTTCTTCCCCCGCTACGCGCCCCACGCGGCCCGGGCGTTCGAGGTCCGCGCTCCGTGGCTGACCGGCGCAAGGGCATGGACGCTGGGAGCCGCCGTCGGTGTGGCCCTGGCCGTGGTGTTCGTCACCGACTACGCCTCCGGCAAAGCCGTGTACTCCGCGTTCGCCAGCTATCACGCCTACCTCGAGTTCCCGGTCGTGCTGGCCATGCTGCTCGGGCTGGGGGCGGCGACGGCAACGAGCCGGAGCGACGCCGTCCCAGTGGGTGCGCGGTAGTGCTGGAAGTCGTCGAGAAGGGTTCGCGCACCGCGCAACCGCTGCTGTTCGTGCACGGCGGCTGGCACGGGGCGTGGTGCTGGGAGAACTTCCTGGACTACTTCGCCGACGCCGGCTATCGCGCGGCGGCGGTGAGCCTGCGCGGCCATGGCGCCAGTCCCGCTCCCAAGGCGCTGCGCCGATGCTCCATGGCCGACTACGTCGACGACGTCCGCGCCGTGGCCGATTCGCTGGGTGGCCAACCCGTGCTGATCGGCCATTCACTGGGCGGTTTCGCCGTGCAGCGGTATCTGGAAACCCGTCGCGCGCCCGCCGCCGTGCTGGTCGGCTCCGTACCCCCGAGGGGCTTTCTCAAACTGGCGATGCGTGTGTGGCGCCGGCACCCGCTGATCGCCCTGCGGGCGTTCGCCGGCGGCACGTTGCTCGAATTCGTCGACACGCCGGCAATGGCGCGCGACTACCTGTTCTGCGCGCAGACGCCAGACGCCGTCGTCGAAGCCTGCAGATCGCAGGCCGGGCCCGAAAGCCTGCGTGCGGCCGCGCTCGACCCGATGATCCGGCGGGTCCGGACGGCACTGGTCACCACCCCGATGCTGGTCCTGGGCGCCGAGCAGGACGGCTTCGTCAGCACCGCGGAAGTGCGGGCGACGGCAGCCGCTTACCGGACCGAACCCGAGTTCTTCGCGATGGGCCACAACATGATGCTCGAACCCGGCTGGCCCGACGTCGCCTCCCGGATACACGACTGGCTACAGACCCGCGACCAGCCAATCTGAGCCTGGGGCCACGTCGTTGCAGCGCCGAAAAGCGTTGCCGTGCTAGATTTCACAGCCACTGCGCCATTGCGCGCGGCCGAGCCGCCGGGCCGGAGTTCGATGGGGGGAATGTGTCGCTGCAGCCGGTCAGCCACTTCCCTGCCGACACCACTCGCTCGTTACGTGGCTGGCAGCGTCGCGCCCTGGTGAAGTACCTGGGAACCGAGCCGCGGGACTTCCTGGCCGTGGCCACACCCGGTGCCGGCAAGACGGCCTTCGCCCTGCGGATCTCCGGCGAGCTGATCGCGCACCGGGCCGTCGAGCAGCTCACCGTCGTCGTGCCCACCGAGCACCTCAAGATCCAGTGGGCGCAGGCCGCCGGACGCCAGGGGCTCTCCCTGGACCCGAAGTTCTCCAACTCCAACCCGCAGACCTCGCCGGAGTACCACGGCGTGGTGGTCACCTACGCCCAGGTGGCTGCCCACCCGACCCTGCACCGGGTACGCACCGAACAGCGCAAGACGCTGGTCATCTTCGACGAGATCCACCACGGCGGCGACGCCAAAACCTGGGGTGACGCGATCCGGGAAGCCTTCGGCGACGCCACCCGCCGGCTCGCCCTGACCGGGACCCCGTTCCGCAGCGACGACAGTCCGATCCCGTTCGTGAACTACGAACCCGACGCCGACGGCCTGATGCGATCCAAGGCCGACCACACCTACGGCTACGCCGAGGCGCTGGCCGACGGCGTGGTGCGCCCGGTGGTGTTCATGGCGTACTCGGGGCAGGCCCGCTGGCGGGACAGCGCCGGCGAGGAGCATGAGGCTCGGCTGGGCGAACCGTTGTCGGCCGAGCAGACCGCGCGGGCCTGGCGCACCGCCCTGGACCCGGCCGGCGAATGGATGCCGGCGGTGATCGCGGCGGCCGACCAGCGGCTGCGCCAGAAGCGTGAGCATGTGCCCGACGCGGGCGGCATGATCATCGCCTCGGACCGGACCGCGGCCCGCGCCTATGCGACCCTGCTCACCAAGTTGACCGGCGAGGCGCCCACCGTCGTCCTGTCCGACGACCCTGGGTCGTCGGCCCGCATCTCGGAGTTCTCGGCCAGCAGCAGCCGGTGGCTGGTCGCCGTGCGGATGGTCTCCGAAGGGGTCGACGTGCCGCGCCTGTCGGTCGGGATCTACGCCACCAGCGCCTCGACGCCGCTGTTCTTCGCCCAGGCGATCGGGCGGTTCGTGCGATCCCGCCGAGCGGGCGAGACGGCGAGCATCTTCTTGCCGTCGGTGCCAAACCTGCTGCAACTGGCCAGCGAGCTGGAGGCACAGCGCAACCACGTCCTGGGCAAACCGCACCGCGAATCCGAGGGCGACCCGCTCGACGAGGACCCGGCCACCAAGACCCAGAACGAACCCGGCGAAGAGAAGGGCTTCACCTCGCTGGGCGCCGACGCCGAGCTGGATCAGGTCATCTTCGACGGTTCCTCATTCGGCACCGCCACCCCCGCCGGCAGCGACGAGGAGGCCGATTACCTGGGCATTCCCGGCCTGCTCGACGCCGAACAGATGCGCGCGCTGCTGCATCGGCGCCAGGACGAGCAGCTGCAGCGACGCGCACAAACCGGTATTCCGGCACCGACGATGACCACCCACGGGCAACTGCGGGAGCTGCGCCGCGAACTCAACGCCCTGGTGTCGGTCGCTCACCACCGCACCGGCAAGCCGCACGGCTGGATCCACAACGAGCTGCGCCGCCGCTGCGGCGGGCCGCCGATCGCCGCGGCGACGCGCGATCAGCTCAAGGCACGCATCGACGCCGTGCGCCAATTCAACGCCGAGCAGAGCTAGTCCCCGACCGGTTCGTCCTCCAGAACGACCGCCGGGGCGCCCAGCACGGCCAGCAGGTGCTTCTCCACCGCGGCCCGCGCGTTGAGTTCGGGCGGCACCGCCACGCAGAACACGTCGGCTGCCGTCGACCCGAACGTGTTGACCTTGGCCCACAGGATGTCGGTCTCGGCGCGCTCCAGCGCCCGGGCCAGCAGGGCCAGCAGACCCACCCGGTCCATGGCGCGGACTTCCAAAATCAGCTGACCGGGGGTGTCGGTGTCCAGCCAGAGGATGCGCGGCGGCGCGGTGGAGCGGGTGACCGGCACTCCCACCTGCACCTCCCCGGCGCGGGCGGTGGCCGACAGGGCGGCCTCGCTGTCCCGCTTCTCGAGCATGGCGCAGACGTCGATGTCGCCGTGCAGGGCGCCGACGAACTGCTGCCGCAACAGGTCCGCGGCGGGCGGGGACCCGAAGAGCGGGGACACCACGAATTCGGTGATCACCACTCCCTCGTGAATGTTCACCGACGCGGAATGCACCCGCAGCGAGTTCAGCGCCAGCACGGCGGCGGCCTTGGACACCAGCCCGCGCTGGTCGGGCGCCACCATCACCGCGCACCGGCGTTCGCCGTCGCCCGGTTGCAGCTCCACGTGCACGCCCTGCCGCTCGGCCAGCGAAAGGTAATGTGGCGCAGTCGGTTCCGCCTGCGGCAGCACCTCCCCCGCCATCGCCATGCGGCAGCGGCGCACCAGGTCCTCGACCAGTGAGGCCTTCCAGTCACTCCATACTCCGGGGCCGGTGGCCTTGGAGTCGGCCTCCGACAGGGCGTGCATGAGCTCGAGCAGTTGCGGGTCACCGCCCAGCGCCTCGGACACCGCCTCGATGGTCTTGGGGTCGTTCAGGTCGCTTCGGGTGGCCGTGATGGGCAGCAGCAGATGGTGACGCACCATCTTGGAGATCGTGTCGACGTCGGCGGGCGACAACCCGAGCCGCTGGCCGATCGGAACCACCAGGTCGGCCCCCAGCACGCAGTGGTCCATCCCGCGGCCTTTTCCGATGTCGTGCAGCAGCGCGCCCAGGGCGAGCAGATCCGGTCGCGCCACATTGGTGGTCAGCGGCGCCGCATGCACGGCGCACTCCACGACGTGACGGTCGACGGTCCACTTGTGCGAGACGTCGCGCGGCGGCAGGTCACGGATCGCGTCCCACTCGGGCAGCAACTGGCCCCACAACCCGGTGCGGTCCAGCGCCTCGATGGTGGCCACCGCGGTGGGACCGGCGAGCAGCACCACCAGCAGGTCGTCCAGCGCCTCGCGCGGCCACGGCGTCGGCAGCGGCGGCGCGCTGTCCAGCCGGCTCAGGGTGGCGGCGCCGATCGGGACGCCGGTATCCGCCGCGGCGGCGGCAACCCGCAACACCAGTCCCGGGTCGCTCTCGGGGCGGGCGTCGCGGGCGAGCACGATCTCCCCGGCGTATTCGACGACGCCTTCGTCCAGCGGTCGCCGCTTGGGCCGTCGCATCAGGGCGGTGAGGCCGCGCTTGGGCAGCGCGTTGACGGCGGTGCGCAGGCCGGTGACCGCATGGAAGCTGATGGTTCGCCCGGCACTGGACAGCATGCGGGCCAGGTCGAACCGGTCACCGACCCCCAGCGCCTCGCTGATCTCGTCGGCGAACTGCGCCAGCAGCTGGTCGCGGCCCCGGCGGGACACCACATGCAGTTCGGTGCGGACGTCGAGCAACGTCAGGTAGGCGTCGTCCAGCGAACCGACCGCGGTGTCCGCCCGAGACATGCCGTGGCGGTCGATGAGTTGCGCCAGGGCCAGTGCGTTGAGCAGCTGCACGTCGCGCAGTCCGCCGCGACCCGACTTCAAGTCCGGCTCGGCACGGTGGGCGATGCGGCCCAGCCGCAACCACCGGGCATGCGTCATCTCGACGAGTTCGTCCATGCGGGAACGGATTCCGCTGCGCCACTGACGTTTGATCCCGTCGATCAGTTCGTTCGACAGGGCCTCGGCGCCGGCGATGTGCCGCGCTTCCAGCATGCCCAGCGCGGCGGTGAGATCGGCGTTGGCGGTGGCTAACGCCTCGCTCACCGTGCGCACGCTGTGATCCAGCCGAATGTTGGCGTCCCACAGCGGATACCACAGCTTGTCCGCGATCGGCCCCAGCACTTCGGGCGGCTTGCCGTCGTGCACGAGGACCAGGTCGAGGTCCGAGTACGGCAGCAGCTCACGCCGGCCCAGACCACCGACCGCTACGATCGCGAAGCCGCTGTCGTCGGTGATGCCGATCTCGGAAGCCTTTGCGGTGAGCCAGGTTTCGTGGAGGTCAAGCACCGCCTGCCGCATCTCGGCAGGCTTCATTCCGCGCAGTCCGTCAGACAACAGTTGGCGCCGTGCGGCAGCCAGATCGACTGCCGCAACGGCGCTTCCTGCTTGCGTTTCTTCTGATTCCGAGGGTGAGGGGTCCGACCGGTTCGGTGTCACACCCGGCCGGCCCGTCTGCCTGACTTCAGCAAGGTCGGTCTACCTCACAGGGCGTCAGAACCGCGCTCACCGGTGCGTACCCGCACGATGGTGTCCACGGGGCTGACCCACACCTTGCCGTCGCCGATCTTGCCCGTTCGCGCCGCCCGGACGATGCTGTCCACGACCTTGTCGACGATGGAGTCGTCGACGACGACCTCGATCCGGACCTTGGGCACGAAGTCGACCGAGTACTCAGCGCCCCGGTAAACCTCGGTGTGGCCCTTCTGCCGCCCATAGCCCTGGATTTCGCTGACCGTCATGCCCAGGACGCCGGCGTCCTCCAGGCTGGTCTTGACGTCGTCGAGGGTGAACGGCTTGACGATCGCGGTGATCAGCTTCATTTCTATTCCGCCTCAACTTTCTCGGCCACTCGTGCCTGCAGGCCGTTCGGGGTGTCCGGCAGGCTGGCACGGGGAAGAACCGAACCGCTGGCGACCGCGAAATCGTAGCCGCTTTCAGCGTGCTCCGACTCATCGATGCCCGCCGATTCCTGCTCTGCTCCCAACCGCAGCCCAATGGTGTACTTCAGGATAAGCGCCAGGATCAGCGTGACGACGCCGGAGTAGGCCAGAACCGCGAATGCGCCCGCTGCCTGGCGTTCCAGCTGGTCGATTCCGCCGCCGTAGAACAATCCCTTGGACACGCCGGTCACGCCGTTGATCGCGACGCTCTCGGGTGCGGCCACCAGACCGACCATCAAGGTGCCGGCCAGACCGCCGACCAGGTGCACGCCGACCACGTCGAGCGAGTCGTCGAAGCCGAGCTTGAACTTCAGCCCCACGGCCAGTGCGCACAGCACACCGGCGACCACACCGATGACCAGCGCGCCCAGCGCGTTCACCGACGAGCAGGACGGCGTGATCGCGACCAGCCCGGCGACGATGCCCGAGGCGGCACCCAGGGTGGTGGCGTGGCCGTCGCGGATGCGCTCGGTGAGGAGCCAGGCGAGCATCGCCGCCGCGGTGGCAATCGTGGTGGTGATGAACGTCGACCCCGCGGCGCCGTTCGAGCTGGTCGCCGATCCGGCGTTGAACCCGTACCAGCCGAACCACAGCAAACCGGCGCCGAGCATCACGAACGGCAGGTTGTGCGGGCGGAACAGCGTCGTCGGCCAGCCCTTGCGCTTGCCCAGGACGAGCGCCAGCATGAGGCCCGCCACACCGGCGTTGATGTGCACCGCGGTGCCGCCTGCGAAGTCGATCGCGTGCAGCTTGTTGGCGATCCAGCCGCCCTTCTCAGAGGCGAACCCGTCGAAGGCGAACACCCAGTGCGCGACCGGGAAGTACACCAAGGTGGCCCACAGGCCGGAGAACACCAGCCAGGCACTGAACTTGAGCCGGTCGGCGACCGCGCCGGAGATCAGGGCGACCGTGATGATCGCGAACATCAACTGGAAGGCCACGAACACGGTGGCCGGCAGGGTGCCTGCCAGCGGGATGTCCGTCGCGGCGACGCCCTTGGACGCATCGGCGGCGACCGAGTTGCCCCCGATGAGCCCCTTCAGGCCCCAGTATTCGGTCGGGCTGCCGACAACGTTGCCGGTGTCGTTGCCGAATGCCATGGAGTAGCCGTAAAGCACCCACAGCACCGTCACGACGCCCATCGCGCTGATGCTCATCATGATCATGTTCAGCACGCTCTTGGCACGAACCATGCCGCCGTAGAAGAACGCCAGGCCCGGCGTCATCAGCAGCACGAGTGCCGAACTCGCCAACATCCAGGCCGTATCGCCGGTATTGGGCTGGCCCATCACAGGGAAACTCACTCGCTATCACCTCCAGTCAGCGTTGGGAGGGCCCCAGAAGATGACTGGTGACCTGACGAGAACCTTGCGCATAAGTTGTTGCGGCAATGGAGCCGCCGTGTTTCGTCAGGATTAACGTAAAAGTTGCTGTGTAAGAGCTTTCAGCCCAGCAGCGCGTCGACGAATGCCGCCGGTTCGAACGGCGCCAGGTCGTCGGCGCCCTCGCCCAGCCCGACCAGCTTCACCGGCACGCCCAGTTCCTGCTGGACGCGGAACACGATGCCGCCCTTGGCCGTTCCGTCCAGCTTGGTCAGTACCGCGCCAGTGATGTCGACAACCTCGGCGAACACCTTGGCCTGAGCCAGCCCGTTCTGCCCGATGGTGGCATCGAGAACGAGCAGCACCTCGTCCACGGCGGCGCGGCGGGTAACCACGCGTTTGACCTTGCCGAGTTCGTCCATCAGGCCGACCTTGGTGTGCAGCCGGCCCGCGGTGTCGATAAGGACGACGTCGGCACCGGCCTGGATGCCCTTGTCGACGGCGTCGAACGCCACCGAGGCCGGGTCCGCGCCCTCGGCGCCGCGCACCACTTCCGCACCGACCCGTGAGGCCCAGGTTTGCAGCTGGTCGGCCGCGGCAGCCCGGAACGTGTCGGCCGCACCGAGGACCACGCGGCGCCCGTCGGCCACCAGCACACGGGCCAGCTTGCCGACCGTGGTGGTCTTTCCGGTGCCGTTGACGCCGACGACCAGCAGCACCGACGGGTGGTCGGCGTGCGGCAGCGCCCGGATGGAACGGTCCATCTCCGGGTGCAGCTCTTTGATCAGCACGTCGCGCAGCACCGCCCGCGCGTCGGCTTCGGTACGGACATTGCTGCTGGCCAGCCGGGTTCGCAGCTGGGATACCACCGCTTCGGTCACCACCGGGCCCAGATCCGCGACCAGCAGCGTGTCCTCGACGTCCTGCCAGGAGTCCTCGTCCAGGTCGCCGCCACCGATCAGGCCCAGCATGCTGCGGCCCAGCGCATTCTGCGACCGGGCCAGCCGGCCGCGCAGCCGCTCCAGTCGTCCTTCCGTGGGCTCGATCGCTTCGATCTGCGGCGCCTCGGGTTCGGGCGCCGGTGTCGGTTCGGGCTCGGGTGTCGGCTCGGGTGTCGGCTCGGGTGCGACCTCTTCGACCGTCGGTTCGGGAAGGTGGACCTCGGCGATGGGACGCTTGGGCGCGTCGCGCGGAATGGTGGCGTCGTCACCGACGGCGGGCAGTCCGGTGGTGTCGATCCGCTCTGGTTGCAGCGTCGGGGTCTGGCTGAAGCTGATGCCGGAGGACGCGGTGTAACCCCCGGAGCGGTCGATGGCGTCGGGCGTGGCTTTCGGCGCCAACTTGATCTGGCGCTTGCGGTAGCGCACCAGGCCGAAGACCAGCGCGGCGATGATGACCAGGGCGGCGATGACCGCGATGGCGATCCAAAGACCTTGCGACACGCTGATGAATCCTTCCCAGAACATGGGGGCGGTAGGGGCTGGCCAACTAGCTAGCCCCACGCTACGGGCAACCTACGAAGAGTTGGCCACCAGCCGGTCCACCTGCTGACCGCGGATGCGCTGCGAGATGACGGCGGTGATCCCGTCGCCCTGCATCGTCACGCCGTACAGCGCGTCGGCCACCTCCATGGTCGGCTTCTGGTGGGTGATGATGATCAGCTGCGACCGGTCCCGCAGCATCTCGAACAGGCTGATCAGCCGGCGCAGGTTGGTGTCGTCGAGCGCCGCCTCAACCTCGTCCATGATGTAGAACGGCGACGGGCGGGCCCGGAAGATGGCGACCAGCATGGCCACCGCGGTCAGCGCCTTCTCGCCGCCGGACAGCAAAGACAACCGGGTGACCTTCTTGCCGGGCGGGCGGGCCTCGACCTCGATCCCGGTGGTGAGCATGTCGTCGGGCTGGGTCAGCCGCAGCCGGCCCTCGCCGCCGGGGAACAGGGCGGTGAACACTATCTGGAATTCCCGCTCGACGTCGACGAATGCCTCGCTGAACACCTGCAGGATCCGGGCGTCGACGTCGGCGACCACGTCCAGCAGATCCTTGCGGGCCGCCTTCACGTCCTCGAGCTGGGTGGACAGGAAGTTGTACCGCTCCTCCAGCGCGGCAAACTCCTCGAGGGCGAGCGGGTTGACCCTGCCGAGCTCGTTGAGCTCACGCTCGGCCCGTTTGGCCCGGCGCTCCTGGGACGTGCGGTCGAACGGCATCGGAGCGGGGGCCACCACCTGCTCCCCCCGCTCCCTGGCCTGCTCGAACTCGGCCATCTCCAGGTCGGTCGGCGGCAGCGGGACGTCCGGGCCGTATTCGGCGATCAGGTCGGCCGGCGCCATCCCGAACTGCTCGAGCACCATCTGCTCGAGCTGCTCGATCCGCAGCGCCGCCTGCGCGTTGGCCACCTCGTCGCGGTGCAGCGAATCGGTGAGTGCGGCCACCCGCGCGCTCAGCAGGTTCGTCTCTTCCCGTACCGCCGTCAGGGCCGTGGACCGCTGCTGCCGCTCGGCAGCCAGCCCGTCACGCATCAGCGAAGCGGCATCGACGACGCGGCTGAGCCGCCGGGCCAGCAGCCGCCCGGACTCGGCCACCGCCGCCGCCACCGCCGCGGCGCGCAGCCGGGCGGCCGCCGCTTGCTCGGCCCTGATCCGCGCCTCGCGCTCGGCCGCCGCCGCGCGGCGCAGCGAATCGGCTCGTCCCCGCACCGCGTTGGCGCGCTCCTCGGCGGTGCGCACGGTCAGCCGGGCCTCGACCTCGAAGCTGCGTGCCGCGTCCGCCGCAGCCGCGATCTCCTGCCGGTCCACCGGCTCGGCCTGCTCGACGTGCTCGGTCTCCTGCGCGTTGCGCAGCCGGGTCTCGAGTTCGACGACCTCCTCGAGTGTCCGGGTCCGGCCGGCTTCCAGCTCCTCGCGCTGGGCCAGCAGCCTGTTCCACTCCTCCTCGGCCGTTCTGGCCTCCTGCCCCAGCCGGCCGAGCTGGTCGTACATCGCCGAGATCGCCGTGTCGGACTCGTTGAGAGCGGCCAGTGCGTGCTCGGCGGCATCCTGGCGGGCGGACTGCTCGGTCAACGCGCCGGACAGCGCGGCACTGAGCTGCGCTACCTGCGACTCCGCGGCCGCCAACTCGTCGCGCGCCTTCTCGATCTCCGAGGCGATCTCCAGCGTCGACACCTTGCGGTCGGAGCCGCCGCTCACCCAGCCCGCACCCACCAGGTCGCCGTCGAGTGTCACCGCCCGCAGCTGAGGATGGTTGGTGACCAGCTCCAGTGCCGCGCCCAGTTCGTCGACGACCGCAACGCCGGAGAGCATGGCCACCATCGCCCCGCGCAACCGCGGCGGCGTCTCGATCAGGTCCAGCGCCCACACCGCGCCACCCGGCAGACCGATCGCCGGGTGCGGCGGCGCCGGCCAGTCGCCCAGCACCAGCGCCGCGCGGCCGCCGTCGGCCTGTTTGAGCGCGGCGACTGCGGTGCGCGCGGCGCCCAGACTGTCGACCGCCAGCCCGTCGGCCGCCGACCCCAGTACCGTCGCCAGCGCAGCCTCATAACCCGGCCGCACCTTGACCAGTTCCGCGACCGAACCGAAAAGCCCTGCGGCGCTGTGGTTCCGGGCGAGCCACGCGGTGCCGTCCTTGCGTTCCAGGCTCACCGACAGCGCGTCGATGCGAGCCCGCAGCGACGCAACCTGGCGTTCGGCGGCACGTTCGGCGGCCTGCAGTTCGGTGACCCGTTCGTCGGTCAGCCGCAGCGCGGCCACCGTCCGCTCGTGGTGCTCGTCGAGGCCGACCTCACCCTGGTCCAGTTCCCCGACCCGGCTCTGCACGCCCTCGAACTCGGCGCGGGTGTGCTCCACCCGGGCGGCGGCGTGTTCGATCCGCTCGGACAACCGCGCCACGCTGTCGTCGATCGACTCGACCCGCGCCCGCATCGTCTCGACCTGACCGGCCAGCCGCGCCAGACCCTCCCGCCGGTCGGCTTCCGCGCGAACCGCCGCCAGGTGCGCCTTGTCGGCCTCCACCGCACGGCGCTCCCGCTCGGCCAGCTCGGCACGGGCGGCATCCAACCGGGTCCGGGCTTCGGCCAGCTCGGCCAGCAGCTGCTCCTCGAAGAGCGCCACCTGCTCGGCCTCGGCTTCCAGCGCATCGGGGTCGGTGTCGCTGGTCCGTGACGGCTCGACGTCGAGATGGTGGGCACGTTCGCTGGCGATGCGCACCGTCGCGCCGACCCGTTCGGCCAGGGCCGACAGCCGGAACCAGGTCTGCTGGACCGCTTCGGCGCGTTGAGACAACTCGGCCAGCGACGCCTCGTGCGCGGCCAGCTCCTCGGACGCCACCGAGAGCCGGGCGGCGGCCTCGTCGTGCTCGCGCCGCATCGTGGTCTCGGTGTCGAAGATCGCCTGCCGCTCGGAGCGGCGGTTGACCAGGTCGTCGGCGGCCAGCCGCAGGCGGGCGTCGCGCAGATCGGCCTGGATGGTCTGGGCCCGGCGAGCCACCTCGGCCTGGCGGCCGAGCGGTTTGAGCTGGCGCCGCAACTCGGTGGTCAGATCGGACAGGCGCGCCAGGTTCGCGGCCATCGCGTCGAGTTTGCGCAGCGCCTTTTCCTTGCGCTTGCGGTGCTTGAGCACGCCGGCGGCCTCTTCGATGAAGGCCCGACGGTCCTCGGGGCGCGACTGCAGGATCTCGTCCAGCTTGCCCTGGCCGACGATCACGTGCATCTCCCGGCCGATGCCGGAGTCGCTCAAGAGCTCCTGCACATCCATCAAACGGCAACTGCTGCCGTTGATTTCGTACTCGCTGGCGCCGTCGCGGAACATCCGGCGGGTGATCGAGACCTCGGAGTAGTCGATCGGCAGCGCGTTGTCGGAGTTGTCGATGGTGACGGTGACCTCGGCGCGGCCCAGCGGCGCGCGCGAGGAGGTCCCGGCGAAGATGACGTCTTCCATCTTCCCGCCGCGCAGGGTCTTGGCCCCCTGCTCCCCCATCACCCAGGCCAGCGCGTCGACCACGTTGGACTTGCCCGATCCGTTGGGCCCGACGACGGCGGTGATGCCCGGCTCGAAACGCAGAGTCGTTGGCGCGGCGAAGGACTTGAAGCCCTTCAGCGTCAGACTCTTGAGGTACACGAGGGGCCAGATTACCGCTGCGCGCCCGCGGCCCTGCTCGCTCGGGGCGTGTCAGCGGTGGGTGATCGGGCCACTTTCACACCGCTGGCCCATCGAGTCGCTCTGACACCATGGGCACCAGCCCGGCTATCGCTCGACGAAACCGCTGAACTGCTCCGTCGGCTCCGACCAGTCGGCAACCACCTTGTCGACCCGGCCCGGCGTGCTGTCACCGCGCAGTAGCTCGAGGAGCCGCTCGCCGCCCTCGCGCGGGCCGTTGGCCACCACCAGCACGCGGCCGTCCGCCTGGTTGGCCGCGTATCCGGTCAGGCCCTGCTCCAGCGCCCGGCAGCGGGTCCACCAGCGAAATCCCACGCCCTGGACATGGCCGTGCACCCAGGCGGTCAACCGCACCTCAGGCATCGACCACCTCGAATGTCACGGTGGTGCCCGATTTCAGCGTGCGCCCGACGGTGCAGACCGCGTCGATGGCCCGGTTGACGACGGTGACCAGGCGCTCCTTCTCCTGCTCGGTGAGACCCGAGAGATCCAGTTCGAGCTTCTCCTCGAGCAGGGGGTAGGTCTCGTTGTCCCGGTCAGCGGCACCGGACACTTTGACCACCGCCCGGTAGTCGTCGCCGAGGCGGCGGGCCAGCGGCTGATCGCTGGACATGCCGCTGCAGGCGGCCAGTGCGATCTTCATCAGCTCCCCGGGAGTGAACACGCCGTCGACGTCCTCGCTGCCGACCAGTACCTGTGCTCCTCGCGAGCTGTGCCCGGTGTACCGGCGTGTGCCCGTGCGCTCCACCCACAGTTCCGTCATGGCTCCCTTTTTACTGGGTGATGTGGTTTGACCCGTCGCGAGCGTCCGCGAAATGCCGGCCGCAGCGGCGTGTCTGCGGCAACACGCGCACGCTCACCGCGCTGAAGGGCGGCGGCCGGGCCGCTCCCTAACGCCGCGGCCTCGGCTGGCACCGCGGACAGTAGAACGACGAGCGGTTCATGAACTTCTCCCGGCGCATCACCGCTCCGCACCGCCGGCAGTTCTCGCCCTCGCGGCCGTAAGCGTCCAGCGAACGGTCGAAGTAGCCCGATTCGCCGTTGACATTGACGTACAGCGAATCGAACGATGTACCGCCCTTTGCCAGCGCCTCGCGCATCACCTCGGCGGCGGCATCGAGCACGGACGTCAGCTTGGGGCGGGACAGTGTGGCGGCGACCCGCGCGCCGTTGACCTTGGCCCGCCACAGCGCCTCATCGGCGTATATGTTGCCGATTCCCGACACCACCTGCTGGTCCAGCAGCTGCCGTTTGATCTCGGAATACTTGCGCCGCAACACCTCGACCACCGCTTGGGCGTCGAACCGCGGATCGAGCGGATCCCGGGCCAGGTGCGCGACGGGTTCTGGAACCACGCTGCCGTCCACGGTCACCAGGTCGGCCAGCATCCATCCGCCGAACGTCCGCTGATCGGCGAAACTCAGCACCGTGCCGTCGTCGAGCAACGCAGAGATCCGGACGTGCTCGGCCCGCGGCACCGCACCCAGCAACATCTGGCCGCTCATGCCCAGGTGGACGACCAGCGCGGTGTCCGGCTCGGCCTCGCCCGTGTCCGGGGTGCTCAGCGTCAGCCACAGGTACTTACCGCGCCGGTCGGTTCCGGTGATGCGGGCGTCGAGCAGGCGCCCGGTGAGGTCCGAGGGCCCGGCTTCGTGCCGGCGGACGGCGCGGGGGTGGTGGACCCGGACGCCCGTGATCGTCTTGCCCACCACATGGGTCTGCAGGCCGCGCCGCACCACCTCGACTTCAGGTAGTTCGGGCATCGCACCTCACGCGGACGACTTCCCCGCAGAGTCCAGTGCCTCCAAAGCCTCCAGCGCCTTGTACGCCGCCGAGGCCGCCTTCTGCTCGGCTTCTTTCTTGGAGCGCCCCACCCCGGACCCGTACTCGGTCTCCATCACCACCACGACGGCGGTGAACTCCTTGTCGTGGTCCGGGCCGGTGGAGGTCACCACGTACGACGGCGGACCCAGCGCACGCGCCGCGGTCAGCTCCTGCAGGCTGGTCTTCCAGTCCAGGCCGGCGCCCAGCGTCGGAGCGGCGTCCAGCAGCGGGCCGAACAACCGCAGGATGGTCTCGCGCGCCACCTCGATGCCGTGCTCCAGGTAAATCGCACCCAGCAGCGATTCCATCCCGTCGGCCAGGATGCTGGACTTGTCGGCGCCACCGGTGTTCGCCTCACCGCGGCCCAGCAGCACGTGTGCGCCCAGTCCCTCGTCGGTGAGGCTGCGCGCGACGTCGGCGAGCGCATGCGTGTTCACGACGCTGGCCCGAAGTTTGGCCAGGTCGCCCTCGGAACGGTCCGGATGCCGGTGGTACAGCTCGTCGGTGACGGTCAGCCCCAGCACCGCGTCGCCCAGGAACTCCAAGCGCTCGTTGGTGGGCAGCCCGCCGTTCTCGTAGGCGTAGCTGCGGTGCGTCAACGCCAGCGAAAGCAGTTCCTCGGGCAGGTCGACACCGAGCGCATCAAGCAGTGTCTGTGGCGACGGGCTCACGGCTCACCCCGCTCTTCGGTGTCCCCGTCGTTCTGTTCCGGCAGCATCCCGGCCAGCTTGGCCCACCTCGGGTCGATCTGCTCATGCCGGTGTCCGGGCTCGGCAGAAAGGGAAACCCCGCACTGCGGACACAACCCCGGGCAATCCGGCGAACACACCGGAGAGAAGGGCAATTCGAGCCCGACGGCGTCGATGATGGGCTGCTCGAGGTTGACCATCTGATCGACGACGTGACCCACCTCGTCTTCCTCGGTGGTGGCCTCGGTGGCACTGTCCGGATAGGCGAACAGCTCCGTCAGCCCCACCTGCACCCGGCCCTTGATCGGTGACAGGCAGCGGGAGCACTCGCCTTCGGTCGGCGCTTCCACCGTGCCCGTCACCAGCACGCCTTCGGACACCGATTCCACCCGCAGATCCAGGTCCAGCGGCGCGCCGGGCTGGATGGCGATCAACTCCACCCCGATGCGCGACGGACTGTCCACGGTGTCATGGATCTCGAACATGGAACCCGGCCGTCGTCCCAACCGGGCGACGTCGATGGTCAACGGGGTGAGAGCGCGTCGCTGCGCCGTGTGGCCGTGCTGCCTTGCCATACGGGAATCCTACGGCGCGCAGCCCGCAGGTCTACTGCTTATGGCGCCGCGGACTACCGGGTTACGTAGTCGTGCGTGCCCGCTGCGGTGCGCAGCTGGTGACGGCCCCGACCGACCGAGCGCAGCGTGCCGTTGAGGAACTCCTCGAATTCGGCCAGCTTGTTGTCGACGTAGATGTCGCATTCGCCGCGCAACCGGTCGGCCTCGGCGTGTGCCGTGTCGATGAGCCGGGTGGATTCGGCATGGGCGGCCTGAACCACCTCGTTCTGCGATATCAACCGCTGCTGTTCCTTGATGCCTTCCTGCACGGCCTTCTCATAGGAGATGTTGCCGTTCTCGATCAGCCGGTCGCATTCGGTCTTGGCGCGGCTGACGCTGGCCTCGTACTCCCGCTTCGCCGAGGCCGCGATGCGCATGGCCTCTTCGCGCGCCTCGCCGACCATCCGCTCACTGTGCTGACGCGCCTCACTGACCATCCGGTCGGCTTGGGCCTTCGCGTCGGACAGCAACCGGTCGGCCTCGGCGCGGGCATGGTTGATCATCGACTCGGACTCGGTCGTCGCCGAGGACACCATCGAGTCGGCGTGCGACTTCGCGTCGTGCAGCATCGAATCACGCGCGTCCAGCACGTCCTGGGCATCGTCGAGTTCGCCGGGGATCGCGTCCTTGATGTCGTCGATCAGCTCCAGCACATCGCCGCGTGGCACAACGCAGCCCGCCGTCATGGGCACGCCACGGGCTTCTTCGACAATGGCGCTCAACTCGTCCAGCGCTTCAAAGACTCGGTACACGGCCATACCCTCCTGGCGTTATTTGTTGTTACCAGTGTGCCTGGTGTTACGTCTGTGACAGTGGTGATGACGCCGGTGTGTCGGCCTCAATTTTCGCCGACCCGGCCCCGCCGGCCGCAGACGCTCCGTATTCACATGGTTTGCCCACCAGACTATCGCCGCAGGCCCGGGCGGGGCAGGGCATTGGCGAGGGTCGGCCTCGTCCCGGTCGCCGCGAAAGCGATCCGCTTGTTTCCGAAGCCACGCTATGCTGGCGCGGTGCACGGGAGTTCGGCCAACACCGACAAAGGTGAGAATTCCGACAAACCCACGCTGTATATCTTCCCGCACGCCGGTGGGACCGCGAAGGATTACGTTCCGTTCTCCCGCGAATTTTCGGGCAATATCAAACGCATCGCCGTTCAGTATCCCGGCCAACGGGACGGAGCGGGACTGCCACCGCTGTCCAGTATTCCCGGCCTCGCCGACGAAATTTTCGCGATGATGAAGCCGGCCGCCCGGCCCGATGTTCCGGTCGCCTTCTTCGGACACAGCATGGGTGGAATGTTGGCATTCGAGGTCGCGTTGCGCTTCCAGTCGGCCGGCTATAACGTGCTCGCTTTTTTTGTGTCGGCCTGTTCGGCGCCCGGACACATTCGCTACAAACAGATCAAAGGGATGTCCGATAGCGAGATGTTGAACCTGGTCGCGCAGATGACCGGGATGAATCCGGAATTCTTCAACGACGAGGAGTTTCTGGTTGGCGTGCTGCCGACCCTGCGGGCGGCACGTGCCATCGCCGGTTACGACAGCCCACCGGAGACGAGGCTGGCGTGTCCCATCTACGCATACATCGGGGACAAGGACTGGATCGCGACCCGGGACGACATGGCGCCGTGGGGCGACCGAACCACCTCCGAGTTCGCCTTGCGAGTGTTAACTGGCGATCACTTCTACCTGAACAACAATTTGCCGGAACTGGTCAACGACATCGAGACCAGGACCCTGGAGTGGGCTGACTGAGTTTCGCCGGTTGCCGGCGTCGGCCGGCGCTGACGCTGGTCCCGGCACGGCCGGTCCGCCGGCGGCAAAGTCCGCACGGTGTGGCAGCAATCATTGAATCGGCCCGGCGTGCTGGTTCGGCGACCGGGTGGACCCACCGTCCGCGCGCAAGGATCGGAAAAACGTCGCCGGGCACCTGCGCCAGTGGTGTTACTCTCGTCACAACGGGACGCTGGTCCCAGAAAACGGGCGGGCGTGGCCTCGGGAACTTCAGGCTCACGTCTCGCGACGCCAACATCCGCCACCCGCGTATCACATGTCACATCAACCACAGCGCCAGGCAGGAGTGAATAAGATTCAGCGCAGTTCAGCCACCTGCGCTATCAAAGCTGCGACCTCTGTGAGACCTGTGGGTAGCGTGTGGATTTTCCGATAATGCCCCCACCCGTACCGAGAGATGATTACCGTTGCACACGCGACTAGTTGTAAGGGGAGCGGAATTAGTCCAGGGGCGATCATCCGGCGGCACACAGAGGTGCTTCGGTGGGGAAGCAAATAATCGTCAGCTCGGGCTACGCAACTCGTACGTGCCGCTCAACGGCACTGGTCGCACCGCTATGCGGCCTCGCTTGGATTGCAGCGAGGCCGCAATAGTGCACAAGGGCAAATGTTCGAACGGGAGTGTAAAGCGATGCCGGTGACTGACGGGTCCCTACCCGCTTTGCTGAAACAGCGGGCCCATCAACAGGCCGATACCGCGGCGTACACGTTTGTCGATTACGGATTGGATCCCAACGGCTTTGCTGAGACGCTGACCTGGTCGCAGGTCTACGGCCGGGCCTGCGTCATCGCCGACGAACTCACGCTGTGCGGCGCACCCGGTGACCGGGTGGCTATTCTGGCCCCGCAGGGCCTGGAATACGTGATCGCATTCCTCGGTGCGCTGCAGGCCGGATTCATCGCCGTTCCGCTGTCGACACCGCAGTACGGCATCCACGACGACCGCGTCTCCGCGGTCTTGCGGGACTCCCGGCCGGTCGCCATTCTCACCACCTCGTCCGTGGCGAGTGACGTGTCGAAATATGCAACCGCGCAAAACGGACAGGCCGCGCCCTTCATCATTGAAGTCGATCTGCTGGATTTGGACTCGCCGCGGGAACCATCAATGGTCACCCGGCCAGCCAGCGGGGCGGCCTATCTGCAATACACATCCGGATCCACTCGCACACCGGCCGGCGTGATCGTGTCGCACAAAAACGTGATCGCGAATGTGACACAGAGCCTCTACGGCTATTTCGGCGACCTGGCCAAGATTCCCAACGGAACCGTCGTATCGTGGTTGCCGCTATTTCACGATATGGGCCTGATTCTCGGAATCTGCGCACCGATGGTCGCCGAACGCAGTGCGGTGTTGCTGAGCCCAATGGCCTTTCTGCGCCGCCCGGCCTGCTGGATGCAACTGCTGGCCACGAATCCGTCACCCTTTTCCGCCGCACCGAATTTCGCCTTCGAATTGGCCGTGCGCCGAACGTCGGACGACGACATGGCCGGTCTCGACCTGGGCGACGTCGTCGGCATCGTCAGCGGGAGCGAACGGATCCATGTGGCGACCGTCAAGCGCTTCACCGAGCGGTTTGCCAAATACAACCTGAGCCCCACCGCGGTCCGGCCGTCCTACGGACTCGCCGAAGCCACGCTGTACGTAGCCGCACCCGAACCTGGAACGGCGCCCACGACGGTGCGGTTCGACTACGAGCACTTGTCCGCCGGTCAGGCCAAGCGCTGTGGCCCGGAAGGCACCGTCGGCACCGAACTCATCAGCTACGGGTGCCCCGACCCGTCCGCGGTGCGCATCGTCGACCCGGAGACCATGGTCGAGAACATGTCCGGCGACGTCGGCGAGATCTGGGTGCACGGCGACCATGTGGCACTGGGCTACTGGCAGAAGCCCGAGCAGACCCACCGCATCTTCAACGCCCACATCGTCGACCCGGCCCCGGGTACGCCGGAAGGACCGTGGCTGCGCACCGGCGATCTCGGCGTCCTGTCCGAGGGTGAGCTGTTCATCATGGGCCGCATCAAGGACCTGCTCATCGTCGACGGCCGCAACCACTACCCCGACGACATCGAGGCGACGATCCAGGAGATCACCGGCGGCCGGGTTGCGGCGATCTCGGTTCCGGATGACATCACCGAGCAGTTGGTGGCCATCATCGAGCTGAAACGCCGCGGCGCGTCGGCCGAGGACGCCATGCTCAAGCTCCGCTCGGTCAAGCGTGAAGTCACCTCGGCGATCTCGCGGTCACACAGCCTGCGGGTCGCAGACCTGGTCCTGGTGTCTCCGGGCTCCATTCCCATCACCACCAGCGGCAAGATCCGGCGTTCCGCCTGCGTCGAGCGCTATCGGAGCGACGGCTTCAAGCGGCTGGACGTGAGCGTATGACGGCGAGCATCAGCGGGGAGGCCGACCTCCGCCACTGGCTCGTCGACTATCTGGTCACCAACATCGGATGCAGACCGGACGAGGTCGACCCCGACCTGTCGCTGGCCGACCTCGGCGTGAGCTCGCGCGATGCCGTCGTGCTGTCCGGCGAACTGACCGAATTGCTCAGCAGGACGGTCTCACCCATCGACTTCTGGGAGCATCCGACGATCAACGACCTGGCCGCCCACCTCACCGCCCCCGAACCGGAGCCCGAAGCGGCCGCGCTCAACCGTCCGGGCCGCAATTCACTGGAAGAACCGATCGCGGTGATCGGCATGGGGTGCCGCTTTCCCGGCGGGATTTCCGGGCCGGATGCGTTGTGGGACTTCCTGTGTGAGCGGCGTTCCTCCATCGGCAAGGTCCCTGACCAGCGTTGGGAACTCTTCGATGACGGTTCCGCGGAAGTCAGAGCCGTGTTGGCCCGCACCACCCGGTGGGGTTCCTTTCTGCCCGACATCGACGCGTTCGACGCGGAGTTCTTCGAGATCTCACCCAGCGAAGCCGACAAGATGGACCCGCAGCAGCGGCTGCTGCTGGAAGTGGCCTGGGAAGCGTTAGAGCACGCCGGGATTCCGCCCAACTCCCTGCGCCGCTCGCAGACGGGCGTGTTCGCCGGATCGTGCTTGAGCGAATACGGGGCCATCGCCGCCACCGACCTTCAGCAGATCGACGGGTGGAGCAACACCGGCGGTGCCATGAGCATCATCGCCAACCGCCTGTCGTATTTCCTTGACCTGCGCGGGCCGTCGGTGGCGGTGGACACCGCGTGCTCTTCGTCCTTGGTGGCCATTCACCTGGCCTGTCAGAGCCTGCGCACCCAGGACTCACAGCTGGCGATCGCGGCGGGCGTCAATTTGTTGCTGTCCCCGGCCGTTTTTCGCGGTTTCGATCAGGTTGGCGCGTTGTCGCCGACCGGTCACTGCCGCGCCTTCGACGCCGCCGCCGACGGGTTCGTCCGGGGCGAGGGCGCCGGGGTGGTGGTGCTCAAGCGGTTGACGGATGCCCAGCGCGACGGCGACCGCGTGCTCGCGGTCATCTGCGGCTCGGCGGTCAACCAGGACGGCCGGTCCAACGGATTGATGGCGCCCAACCCGGCCGCGCAGATGGCCGTGTTGCGCGCCGCGTACGCGAATGCCGGCATGCGGCCCACCGAAGTGGACTACGTCGAGGCACACGGCACCGGCACCCTGCTCGGCGACCCGATCGAGGCCCGGGCCCTGGGCACCGTACTGGGTCGCGGGCGACCCGCCGAGGCTCCCCTGCTGCTGGGCGCCGTCAAGACCAATCTCGGTCACACCGAGGCCGCGGCCGGGATCGCCGGCTTCATCAAGGCCGTCCTCGCGGTGCAGCGCGGCCAGATCCCACCGAACCAGCGCTTCGAAAGCCCCAACCCGCACATCCCGTTCGCCGATCTGCGGATGAAAGTGGTTGACAGTCAGACTGATTGGCCGGAAACGGGACATCCGCGCCGAGCCGGCGTGTCGTCGTTCGGCTTCGGCGGGACCAACGCACACGTCGTGATCGAGCAGGGGCAGGAGGTCGCCGCACCGCCTGAGCAAGACCCGGAACCCGCCGTCTCGACGCTGATCGTGGCCGGCAAGACCCCGCAACGCGTGGCCGCGACCGCCGCGGTGCTCGCGGATTGGATGGAAGGCGCCGGAGCCGGCGTCTCCCTGGCCGACGTCGCCCACACCGTCAATCACCACCGGTCGCGGCAGGCCAAATTCGGCACCGTGGTGGCCCGGGACCGCGCGCAGGCTATCTCGGGTTTGCGCGCACTGGCCACCGGGCAGCACCTACCCGGCGTGGTCGGCCCCCAGAACGGCGCATCGGGTCCCGGCACGGTGTTCGTCTACTCCGGGCGGGGCTCGCAGTGGGCCGGCATGGGCCGCCGATTGCTGTCCGACGAACCGGCATTCGCCGCGGCCGTGGCCGAACTGGAGCCCGTCTTCGTTGAGCAGGCCGGGTTCTCGCTGCAGGACGTGCTCACCGAGGGCCGGGAACTGGTGGGCATCGAGCAGATCCAGTTGGGTCTGATCGGCATCCAGTTGGCGCTGACCGCGTTGTGGCGTTCCTACGGGGTGGAGCCCGACCTGGTGATCGGGCATTCCATGGGCGAGGTGGCCGCCGCCGTGGTCGCCGGAGCCCTCACCCCCGCCGAAGGGTTGCGGGTGACGGCGACTCGCGCCCGGTTGATGGCGCCGTTGTCCGGGCAGGGCGCCATGGCGCTGCTCGAACTCGACGCCGCGGCCACCGAGGCGCTGATCGCCGACTATCCGCAGGTGACGCTGGGCATCTACAACTCACCCCGCCAGACCGTGATCTCCGGGCCCACCGAACAGATCGACGAGTTGATCGAGCAGGCGCGCGCCCGGGACCGCTTCGCCAGCCGGGTCAATATCGAAGTGGCCCCGCACAATCCGGCCATGGACGCGCTGCAGCCGGCGATGCGCGCCGAACTGGCCGACCTGCAACCGCGCACCCCGAGCATGCCGATCATCTCCACCACCTACGAAAGCACCGACACCACCGCCCTTTTCGATGCCGAGCACTGGGCCGTCAACATGCGCAACCCGGTGCACTTCCAGCAGGGCATCGCGCTGGCCGGCGAGCAGCATCACACCTTCATCGAGGTCAGCGCCCACCCGCTGCTCACCCAGGCGGTCATCGACACCCTGCACACCGCTCAGCACGGCACCCGGTACACCAGCATCGGCACGCTGCAGCGCGACACCGACGACACCATCACCTTCCGCACCAACGTCAACACGGCGCACACCGCCCACCCACCGCACACTCCGCACCCCTCGGAACCGCACCCGCCGCTGCCCAGCACGCCGTGGCAGCATTCCCGGCACTGGATCGACCCAAGACGTGCCGCCGGCTCCGTGATCGCGGCGCCGTCGCCCGGAACGCTGCTCGGCCAGCACAGCACGGTCACGGCCGTGTCCGGTGGCCCGCCGTCGCACCTGTGGCAAGCCCGCCTGGCCCCCGAGGCCAAGCCGTACCGCGGCCGGCACCGGTTCCACGGTGTCGAGGTGGTTCCGGCCTCGATCGTCCTGCGCACACTGCTCTGCGCGGCAGACGAACTGGGGTACCCGGCGCTGTCCGCGGTGCGGTTCGACCAGCCCGTCTTCGCCGATCAGCCCCGGCTGATCCAGGTGGTGGCCGACGACCGGTCGATCAGCCTGGCCTCGCGCCCCGCCGACAACGACCGCTGGACGCGTCATGTGACGGCACGGCTGTCGGCGGCGGTGCCGGAGCCGGCACCGGTTGTCGCGCCGCGGCCCCAGCCGCTCCTCGATGATGACCTGCCCGACATCACCGAACAACTCGCGCTGCGCGGTGTGGACGGGCTGCCGTTCACCTGGACCCTCGACGCCTGGGAGAACACCGCGAATGGCGTGCGCGCCGCGATCCAACTACCGGACGCCCTGCCGGACGGTTCCACCGGGCCGCTGCTGGACGCCGCCGTGATCGTCGGCGCGCTGTCCGAGGTCGACGACGCCCGCCTGTACGTTCCGGCGAGTATCGAACGAGTTTGGCTGCGCGGCAACGACTCCGAAACTCGCGCCTCAGTTCTGCTCACCCACACCGGCCGCGACGCCGAGGGAATCACGGTCGACATCACCGCCGGGCTGCACGGCGAAACGCCGTTCCTGTCAGTGCAGTCGCTGCGTTATCGGGCGCTGGACCTCGCCGCCACGCCGGCCACCGAGAATGCCGACGCACGGACGTTCGCGCACACGCTGGACTGGCAGCCGCGCGTAGATCCCACCGAGGCGCTGGGTCCCGGAAACCTCGCGGTCCTCGGCGACGCGGGCGCTATTCGGGATGGCCTGGCGCAGTATGGTTTCGGGCCGGGCGGCGTCGCCGACGCGCGGTACGTGCTGTACGTCGCGGAATCCCAGACCGACGCCGCCGAGACCGACGTCGACTTCGCGGTCCGGGTGTGCGCGGAAGTCAGCGCTGCGGTCCGCACGCTGGCGCAGCGCACCGACCCTGTCACGCTGTGGATCGTCACGCGCGGGGTGTACGAGTCGGCGAGCCCGTCGGCGTTGCGTCAGAGTTTCCTGTGGGGCCTGGCCGGGGTGATCGCCGCCGAGCACCCCGAGTTGTGGGGTGGACTGGTCGATCTGGCCGAGGCGGCGGTGCCCGACGACTCCGCACTCGCTGACCTGATCCAGCGTCCGAGCAAATCCGTGCTGGTGCTGCGGGACAACACCGTCCTGGCACCCGCATTGGCGGCGTTGCGCGGCGAACCGGTGCGCAAGCCGGTGCGGTGCCGGCCCGACGCGGCGTACCTGATCACCGGAGGGATGGGCGCGCTCGGCCTGCTGATGGCGGGCTGGCTGGCCGACCGCGGCGCCCGGCGGCTGGTGTTGACCGGCCGTACCCCGTTGCCGCCGAGACGGGACTGGGAACTGGACACCCTGGACGCGGGACTGCGGCACAAGATCGACGCGATCCGCGCCCTGGAAATGCGCGGCGTCGCAATCGAAGCCGTCACCCTGGACATCGGCTGTGGTGACCAGTTGCGTGCCCTGCTGCAACGGCGGGACACCGACGGCGCCGCACCGATCCGCGGGATCATCCACGCGGCGGGTGTCACCAACGACCAACTGGTGACCACCATGACCGGTGACGCCGTGCGCGAGGTGGCGTGGTCCAAGATCGGCGGCAGCCAGGTGCTGCACCACGCCTTCCCGCCCGGCAGCGTCGACTTTTTCTTCCTGACCTCCTCGGCCGCAACGATATTCGGAATCCCCGGGCAAGGTTCCTACGCCGCGGCAAACGCCTACCTGGACGCATTGGCACGGTCACGGCACCAACAGGGTTGCCACACGGTGAGTCTGGACTGGGTGGCCTGGCGCGGGCTCGGGTTCGCCGCCGACGCGCGGATCGTCAGCGACGAACTGGCCCGCCTGGGGTCCCGCGACATCACGCCGGAGGAGGCGTTCACCGCGTGGGAGCACATCGACGGCTACGACGTCGCGCAGGCGGTCGTGCTGCCGGTGCCCTCGACCTCGGACGGGTCGGCCATCCAGGACAGCTACCTGATCCCGGCCCGCGACTGGTCGGGGCTCTCCGCCCCGGAGATACGCCACCAGTTCGAGAGCGGGCTGCGCGGCATCATCGCCCGCGAGCTCCGGCTGCCCGAATCCGACCTCGACAGCGACCGTCCGTTCGCCGAACTCGGGCTCAATTCGCTGATGGCGATGGCGATTCGGCGCGAGGCCGAGCAGTTGGTGGGCATCGAACTGTCGGCCACCATGCTGTTCAACCATCCGACCGTGGCGGCGCTGGCGAACTACCTGGCCAATCGGGTTGCTCCCGAGCAGGATTCGGGCGAGGACGAGATGGCGGCGCTTTCCGCGTCGGCCGGCAGTGTGCTGGACAGCCTTTTCGACCGCATCGAGTCGACGTCGTCCGAGGCTGAAAGGCCTTCGTGATGCGAACGGCCTTCAGCCGGATCTCCGGTATGAGCGCGCAGCAGCGCGCCGCCCTGTCGAACGAGTTCGAGAAGATCTCCCGGATCGCGGTCGCCGAGCCGATCGCGGTGGTCGGCATCGGCTGCCGGTTCCCCGGTGATGTCGTGGGGCCGGACAGCTTCTGGGAACTGCTGGTGGAAGGCCGCAACGCCATCTCACCGGTGCCCACCGACCGTTGGGACGCCGACGCGTTCTACGACCCCGACCCGTTGACGCCGGGGCACATGACCACCAAGTGGGGCGGCTTCGTACCCGACATCGCCGGCTTCGACGCGGAGTTCTTCGGCATCACGCCGCGCGAGGCCGCGGCGATGGATCCTCAGCAGCGGATGCTGCTGGAGGTGGCCTGGGAAGCTCTCGAACATGCCGGGATACCGACGGATTCGCTGTCCGGCACCCGTGCCGGGGTCATGATGGGCGTGTACTTCAACGAGTACCAGTCCATGCTGGCCGCCAACCCCGACACGGTGGACGCCTACACCGGAACCGGGAATGCGCACAGCATCACCGTGGGCCGCATCTCGTACCTGCTGGGGCTGCGCGGCCCCGCGGTGGCGGTGGACACGGCGTGCTCGTCGTCGCTGGTGGCGGTGCACCTGGCCTGCCAGAGCCTGCGACTGCGGGAGACCGATGTGGCGCTGGCCGGCGGGGTGAGTGTCACGCTGCGCCCGGAAACCCAGATCGCCATCTCGGCATGGGGATTGCTGTCCCCTCAGGGCCGCTGTGCCAGCTTCGATGCGGCCGCCGACGGTTTCGTGCGCGGTGAGGGCGCCGGCGTGGTGGTGCTCAAGCGGCTGACCGACGCGGTGCGCGACGGCGACCGGGTGCTGGCGGTGGTCCGCGGCTCCGCGGTCAACCAGGACGGCCGCTCGAACGGTGTCACCGCACCCAGCACGGCCGCGCAGTGCGATGTGATCGCGGACGCGCTGCGGTCCAGCGATGTGGCGCCCGAGAGCGTCAGCTACGTCGAGGCGCACGGAACCGGAACGGTGCTCGGCGACCCGATCGAATTCGAGGCGCTGGCAGCGACTTACGGCCAGGTCAAGGATCAGAGCCAGGGCGCGTGCGCGCTGGGCGCCGTCAAGACCAATCTCGGCCACCTCGAGGCCGCGGCCGGGATCGCCGGTTTCATCAAGGCTGTGCTGGCCGTCCAGCACGGCCAGATCCCACCGAATCTGCATTTCTCACAATGGAATCCGGCGATCAACGCCGCGGCGACCCGATTCTTCGTGCCGACCGAGAACACCTTCTGGCCCGGCGCCGCGGGTCCGCGCCGGGCGGCGGTGTCCTCGTTCGGGTTGGGTGGCACCAACGCGCACGTCGTCATCGAGCAGGGCCCCGACCTCTCGCCGGTGACCGGGTCGGACGCCGGGGTGTCCACGCTGTTGGTGTCGGGCAAGTCGCCGCAGCGGGTGGCCGCCACGGCCGGGGCGCTGGCCGACTGGCTGGAGGTCGCCGAGGTTGCCGTCGCCGACGTCGCCCATACGCTCAACCACCACCGCACCCGGCAGGGCAAGGTCGCGACCGTGGTGGCCCGCGACCGTAAGCAGGCGGTCGACGGCTTGCGCGCCCTGGCGGCAGGACAGCATGCCCAGGGCGTTGTGCCCTGCCAGGATTCGCCCGGACCGGGCGTGGTGTTCGTGTACTCCGGGCGCGGCTCGCAGTGGGCCGGCATGGGTCGCCGATTGCTCGCTGAGGAAACGGCTTTCGCGGACGCGGTGGCCGAGTTGGAACCGGTCTTCGTACAGCAGGCCGGCTTCTCCCTGCGCGACGTGCTGGCCGACGGCCGGGAACTGGTCGGCATCGAGCAGATCCAGCTGGGCCTGATCGGCATGCAACTCGCGTTGACCGAACTGTGGCGCTCCCACGGCGTGCGGCCCGACCTGGTGATCGGGCACTCGATGGGTGAGGTGGCGGCCGCGGTGGTGGCCGGCGCGCTCACGCCCGCGGAGGGCCTGCGGGTCACCGCCACCCGGTCCCGGCTGATGGCGCCGCTGTCGGGGCAGGGCGGGATGGCCATTCTGGGCCTCGACGCCGAGGCCACCGAGTTGCTGATCACCGACTACCCGCAGGTGACACTGGGCATCTACAACTCACCCAGCCAAACGGTGATCTCCGGTCCCACCGAACAGATCGACGAGCTGATCGCCGCGGCGCGTGCCCGGAACCGCTTCGCCGGCCGGGTGAATATCGAAGTGGCTCCGCACAATCCGGCGATGGACGCACTGCAGCCGGCGATGCGTGCGGAGCTGGCGGACCTGGCGCCGCGCCGCCCGTCGCTGCCGATCATCTCGACCACGTACGAAAGCCTGCACGGCACACCGGCATTCGATGCCGAGCACTGGGCCGTGAACATGCGCAACCCGGTGCGCTTCCAGCAGGCCATCACCGCAGCGGCCGAACAGCACCACACTTTTATCGAGATCAGCGCACACCCGCTGCTCACCCAGGCCATCACCGAGACGCTGGCCGGACCAGGCTACCGCACCGTCGGCACTCTGCAGCGCGACAGCGACGACACCGTCACCTTCCGCGCCAACCTCTACACGGTGCGCCCGGCGGATCCCCCGCACGCGCCCGAGCCGCACCCGGCCATACCCACCACGCCGTGGCAGCACACCCACCACTGGATCGACATGGACGTGGTAAGCCCGGAACGTCCTATTCGCAACCGGATTCAGCCTCCCGGCGACACCGTCGAAGCCTGGATCCACCAGCTGGACTGGCCCGTGAGCCCCGCGCCCGCCGCCGAGATCGCCGGGGGCGCCTCCTGGCTGGTGGTAGCCGAGCCCGCACTGGCCGACGCCATGGCCCAGGCCGCCGACGCCCGGGTGATTACCGAAGGCGCCGTTGACATTCCGCTGGACGGCGTGGACAACGTGCTCTACGCACCGCCGGTCGCCGGTGAGTCGTTCGACATCGCCGCGGCCTACCAAATTTTCGACACCGCCCGCGCGCTGGCCACCGCCATGGTCGCCGGCGGTTCGCCGCAGAAACTGTTCGTCATGACCCGCAACGCACAGCCGGTCGCCGAAGGCGAACGGGCCAACCCCGTTCACGCGGTGTTGTGGGGCCTGGGACGCTCGCTGGCGCTGGAGCATCCCGACATCTGGGGCGGACTGATCGACGTCGACGACACGATGCCCGCGGAGCTCGCCGCACAGCACGTGCTGGCTGCCGCCGAACTCGCCGACGGTGAGGACCAGGTGGTGTACCGGTCGGGGGTTCGCCACGTCCCCCGGTTGCACTGGCGACCGCAGGACGCGGGCACCCCGGCGTTGCAGCTCGGCGGCGACACCAGTCAGCTGGTCATCGGCGCCACCGGCAACATCGGGCCGCACCTGATCCGCCAGCTCGCCCGGATGGGTGCCACCACCGTCGTCGCGGTGGCCCGCAGACCCGGCGCGCTGCAGCAGCTGGCCGACGAATTGCGGACGGCCGGAACAGAACTCGTCGAGGTGGCCGCCGACGCCACCGACCCCGCGGCGATGGGCGCGTTGTTCGACCGGTTCGGCGCCGACCTACCTCCGCTGGAAGGGATCTATCTCGCGGCCTTCGCCGGTGGGCCGGTACTGCTCAGTGAGATGTCGGGGGACGACGTCACCGCCATGTTCCGGCCCAAACTCGACGCCGCGGCGCTGCTGCACCGGCTGTCGCTGCGCCATCTGACCGACCACCCGGTGCGCCACTTCGTCCTGTTCTCCTCCGTCTCCGGCCTGCTCGGCTCCCGGTGGCTCGCCCACTACACCGCGACCAGCACCTTCCTGGACACCTTCGCCTATGCGCGGCGCACCATGGGCCTGCCGGCGACCGTCGTCGACTGGGGACTGTGGAAGTCGCTGGCCGACGCGCAGCGGGACGCCAGCCAGGTCAGCGCCGAATCCGGGCTGACGCCCATGGACGACGAAACCGCCATCGGTGCACTGTCTTCCGTGCTGGCCCCGGGGGCCGCGGTGCGCACCGCGATCGTCGCCGCCGACTGGCCGTTGCTGGCGGCGGCCTTCCGCACCCGTGGATCGCTGCGCATCGTCGATGACCTGCTGCCGGCGCAGACAGGCGTAGCGCTGCCGGAAAGCGAGTTCCGCAAAGCGCTGCGGGCCGCCGACGCGCACCGTCGCCACGACATGCTGCTCGACCAGGTCGGACTGCTGGCCGCGACGGTGATGGGTATGCCGGCCACCGAGATCCTCGATCCGTCCACCGGATTCTTCCAGTTGGGCATGGACTCGCTGATGAGCGTGACGCTGCAGCGGGCGCTGTCGGACACCCTCGGCGAATACCTGCCCGCCTCGGTGGTTTTCGACTATCCGACGGTGTACGGGTTGACCGATTACCTGGCCACCGTGCTGCCGGAGTTCGCCGAGTTGGCCCTGGCGGCCGAGGAAGCGGCCGAGGAACCACCCGACGACTACGAGGACCTGAGCGAAGACGAGTTGCTGCGGCAACTTTCGGAGAGGCTGACCTGACCGCTGTGACTAGTCAGAGTGCCCCCACACCGGACCGCCGGGCGATCATCACCGAGGCGCTGCGCAAGATCGACGATCTCACCGCACGCCTCGAGATCGCCGAAGCGGCCAACAGCGAGCCGATCGCCGTCATCGGCATCGGCTGCCGCTTCCCCGGCGGTGTGAGCAACCCGGACGAGTTCTGGGACCTGTTGCGCGACGGCCGCAGTGGCATCGTCCGGGTGCCCGGTGAGCGCTGGGACGCCGACGCCTTCTACACCGACGACCACACCGTGCCCGGCACCATCTGCAGTCGCGAGGGCGGCTTCCTCACCGGCTGGCAACCGGAGGAGTTCGACGCCGAGTTCTTCGCCATCTCCCCGCGCGAAGCCGCGGCGATGGACCCGCAGCAGCGGTTGCTCCTCGAAGTGGCGTGGGAGTCGCTGGAGAACTCCGGCGTTGCGCCGCACACCATTCGGGGCACCCAGACGTCCGTCTTCGTCGGCGTCACCTCGTACGACTACATGGTCACCCTGGCCGGCCAGTTGCGGCCCGAGGACCTCGACGCCTACATCCCGACCGGCAACGCGCTGAACTTCACCGCCGGCCGGCTGGCGTATTTCCTCGGCGCACAGGGGCCCGCGGTCGTCATCGACACCGCCTGTTCGTCCTCGCTGGTGGCGATTCACCTGGCCTCGCAGAGTCTGCGGTCCCGGGAGAGCGACATGGCGCTGGTCGGCGGCACCAACCTGCTGCTGAGCCCGGGACCGAGCATCGCCTGCTCACGGTGGGGCATGTTGTCCCCGGAGGGCCAGTGCAAGACCTTCGACGCCGCCGCCGACGGCTACGTGCGCAGCGAGGGCGCCGGGATGGTGGTGCTCAAACGGCTGGCCGACGCGCAGCGTGACGGCAACCGGATCCTGGCCGTGGTCCGCGGTTCGGCGGTCAACCAGGACGGCGCCAGCAGCGGCGTGACGGTGCCCAACGGCCCCGCGCAGCAGGCGCTGCTGCGCAAAGCGCTGACCTCGGCCAAGCTCGCACCCGCCGACATCGACTACGTCGAGGCGCACGGCACCGGGACGCCGCTGGGCGACCCGATCGAACTCGACTCGCTGAGCAAGGTTTTCAGCGACCGCGACGGCAGGCAACCGCTGGTGTTGGGCTCGGTGAAAACCAACCTGGGCCACCTCGAGGCGGCGGCCGGCATCGCCGGATTCATCAAAACCGTGCTGGCGCTGGGCCACCGGCACATCCCGCGGCACCTGAACTTCCGGCAGCTGACACCGCACGTCAGCGACGGGGTGTCCCGGCTCGCCATCGCCGCCGAGGGCATGGACTGGCCGGGGACCGAGCGCCCGCGCCGGGCCGGGGTGTCCTCGTTCGGTGTCAGTGGCACCAACGCGCATGTGGTGCTCGAGCAGGCTCCCGATTCGGTTGCGCCGCAACCTACTCCGCAGCCGACCGTCTCCACCCTCGTGGTCTCGGGCAAGACCCCGCAGCGGGTCGCGGCCACCGCGGCGGCCCTGGCGGACTGGTGGGAAGGGCCGGGCGCCGACTTGACGCCGGCCGACGTCGCGCACACCCTCAACCACCACCGCGCGCGGCAGGTCAGGTTCGGCACCGTGGTGGCCCGGGACCGGGCGCAGGCCATTACGGGATTGCGGGCACTGGCGGCCGACCCGGTCTGCAACGACGGATCCGTCGGGCCGGGCACCGTGTTCGTCTACTCCGGTCAGGGTTCACAGTGGATCGGCATGGGCCGCCAACTGCTGGCCGACGAGCCCGCATTCGCCGCCGCCGTCGCCGACCTGGAGCCGGATTTCTCTGCGCAGGTTGGTTTTTCGCTGCAGCAGACCCTGGCCGGCAGCCGCGAAGTGGTGGGTATCGAGAACATCCAGCCGGTGCTGGTCGGCATTCAGCTCGCGCTCACCGCGCTGTGGCGGCAGTACGGGGTGAAACCCGACGCGGTGATCGGGCACTCGATGGGTGAGGTGTCGGCAGCCGTGGTGGCCGGCGCGCTCTCCCCCGCCGACGGGCTGAAGGTGATCGCGACCCGCTCGCGGCTGATGGCGGCACTGGCCGGACAGGGCGCGATGGCGCTGCTGGAACTCGACGCCTCCGACACCGCGGCCGCGATCGCCGACCATCCGGCGCTGACCCTGGCGGTGCACGCCTCACCGCGCCAGTCGGTGATCGCCGGACCCCCGGATCAGGTCGATGCGGTGATCGCCGCGGTCGCGGCCAAGGACCTGCTGGCACGGCGCATCGACGTCGACGTCGCCTCCCACCACCCCATCATCGACCCGATTCTGCCCGAATTGCGTTGCGCGCTGGCCGGTCTGGCACCTGAAGCGCCGGTGATCCCGATGCTGACGACCGCCGTCCAGGGACCGACGCCGGCGCTGCTGGACGCCGACTACTGGGCCGCCAACCTGCGCAACCCGGTTCGGTTTCACCAGGCCATCAGCCTGGCCGCGCAGCACCAGCACACCTTCATCGAAGTCAGCCCGCACCCGCTGCTCACCTACGCCATCACCGACACCCTTGGCGAATCGGGCACGCGCGTGTTGGGCACCCTGCAGCGCGACACCGACGACACCGTCACTTTCCACAGCAACCTCAACGCCACGCACGGCACCCGCCCGCCCGACACACCGCATCCGCCCGAACCGCACCCGCTGCTGCCGGGCACGCCCTGGCAGCACACCCGGCACTGGATCGACGCCGGCTCGACCACCGATACCCACGGCCATCCCCTACTTGGCGTCGGCGTGCACGACCCCACCAACGGCACCCGCGTGTGGGAGTGCGCGATCAGCCCCGATCTGCTCTGGCTGGGCGACCACTGCGTGGACGACGTGTGCGTGCTTCCCGGGGCCGCGTATGCGGACATCGCGCTGGCCGCGGCGACCGACACCTTCGCCGGCGCGCCCTGGATGATCCGCGAACTCACCCTCGATCAGCTGATGCACGTCACCGACAGCACGGTGATCGCCACCACGCTCACCGGCGACGAACAGTCCTGCCGGGTCGAAATCCGCACTCGCAGCGCCAATTCCGGATGGATCAAACACGCCTCCGCCACGTTGGTACCCGCAGAGCCGGCCCAGCCGGAGGCGCCGGAATCCGCCGAAGGCGCGACCGCGCTCGATCCCGGGGAGCTGTATCAACGGCTGCGTGCCGCCGGGCAACAGCACGGTCCCGCGTTCCAGGGCATCGTCGGATTGTCGGTATCGCCGTCCGGCGCCGCTCACGCGCGGGTGCAATTGCCGGCGAGGGCGAAGGCCGGCGCCCGAAAGTTCCTGCTGCATCCGGTGATGATGGACATCGCGATGCAAGCGCTCGGCGCCACCGCGCCCGCCACCGAGCTGACCACCGGTGCGCAGCAGGCCATCGTGCTTCCGGTGGGCTTCGCCGGGGTCCGGGTGCACGGCGACGTCGTGAACGGCGCGACCGCGGTCGCATCCCTCACCCCGACCGACAGGCCGGACCGGTTGGCCGGCCGGGTCCTGTTGCTCGACGCCGAGGAACGCCCCGTCCTGGAGATCGACCGCGTCGAGATGGCGGTGCTGCGATCGCCCAGCGGTGCAAGGGAACTCGGCAATCGCCTGTTCTCGGTGGAATGGCGGCCCGCGGCGCTGGAGGATCACTCCGATGCGCCCGCGGCGCTGTTGCTGGTCGGCTCCGACGACCTGACCGCCGGGCTGCGCGCCGAACTCGCCGCGCGAATCGGCCGGTGCGACGCGGTTTCCGATGACGAAGCCATGCGGGCCGCGATCGGTCAGCGCGACACCACGTGGGACGGCATCGTGCTGGTCTGCCCGCCCCGCGGGTCCGACGAAGCCGAGCCCATCCAGACCCAACTCGACCTGGCGCGCACCCGCACGCTGCGCGTCGCAGACATCGTCCGGGCGGTGTCGCGCGTGGGTGCCCGCAACAGCCCCCGGTTGTGGATAGTCACGCGCGGGGCGCAACAACTGGACCCCACCGAGTCGGTCACCCTGGCACAGACGCAACTTCGCGGCATCGCCCGCGTGCTGAATTTCGAGCACCCCGAGCTGAAGACCACGTTGGTCGACGTCGACCCGGACGGCATGCAACCGCTCACGGGTCTGGTCGACGAACTGCTGGCGGGCTCAGATCAGGACGAGGTCGCGCTGCGCGCCGGGCAACGGCATGTGAGCCGCCTGGTGCCCACGCCGCTGCTATCCGGTGAGCTGATCCCGGAAAATCGTTTCACCACAGTCGATCTCGATTCCGGCGGCGCGTTCACGCTCGACGGCGACCTGCAGGCGCACGCGGCCGGGCGCACCGAACGGGCCGACGGCCAGGCAGAGGTCCGCGTTCTCACCGCTCTGCTGAACGACGGCGGCGACGTCGCCGAATGCGTCGGGGTGGTGGTTCGCGGGCCGGAGACCGGCCGGCGCGTCATCGCTTTCGGATCCACCGCAACCGGCTCCTACCTGACCACCGGCGCCGACCTCGTGGTACCCGTGCCCGAGGTCCTGTCGGATGCGCAGGCGGCCGGCTTCGGACTGCCCTATCTCACGGCATGGCATGCGCTGTGCACGGTCGGGCAGGTTGCGGACGGCGAGAAGGTGCTGATCCACCGCAGCGGTGACGGTGTAAACCTGGCGGCCGCCGCCATCGCCACCATGATGGGCGCCCAGGTGTTCACCGCCGCGCCTGAGGAATCCGTGGACATCGTTCTCAATTCGCTTCCCGGAGAGGCGATTCGGACGGGCCTGCGGCTGCTCGCCCCGGGTGGTCGGTTCCTCCAGCTGGGCCGGGCCGACACCGCGATCGATCTGAGCGGGCTGGCCCGCGACGCCTCCTTCGCGGTCGTGCGGCCGCAGCCCGCGCGCTACCGCGGCTACCTCGAAGAGATCCTGCGGCATGCCGTCACAGGCCGATTGGCGCCGCTGCCGGTCACCGAGTTTGCCCTCGATCACGCGGACCAGGCATTGCGACTGCTGAGGTCGGGCGACCACGCCGGCCGGGTCGCCATCTCGATACCCCAGAGCGGCAGCATCCCGGCCCTCGCGCCACGGCCGGCCCAGCCCCTGGTCCGGCCGGACGGCGGGTATGTGGTCGTCGGCGGCTTGGGCGGTCTCGGCTTCGTCACCGCCCGCTGGCTCGCCGAGCAGGGCGCGGGACTCGTTGTGCTGAACGGACGTTCGGCGCCCGGCGCAGAAGTGCAGGCCGTGATCGACGACCTCAACGACGCGGGCGCCCGCGTCGAGGTGGTGACCGGCGATCTCGCCGACCCCGAAACCTCGCGGCGCCTGGTGGCCGCGGTCGGCGACGCCGGCTTCCGGCTGGCCGGCGTGGTGCACAGCGCGATGGTGCTGGCCGACGAGATCGTGCTCAACATCTCCGACTCGGCGTCGGCGCGGGTGTTCGCCCCCAAGGTGGCCGGCGGCTGGTGGCTGCACGAGGCGACCAAGCATGCCGACCTGGACTGGTGGGTGTCGTTCTCGTCGGTCTCCGCACTGGTCGGCGCGCCCGGTCAGGGCTCCTACGCCTCAGCGAACTCCTGGATCGACGGCCTGGTCGCCTACCGCCGGTCGTTGGGGCTGCCCGCGACCGGAATCAACTGGGGCCCTTGGGCCGAAGTGGGCCGGGCTCAGTTCTTCGCCGACCTGGGCGTCTCGATGATCACCCCGGCGCAGGGGCTGGCCGCGATGGAGCTGGTGGTGTCGGCGGACCGGGCCCGCACCGGTGTGTTCGCGCTCGACGCGCGGCAGTGGTTCCAATCCTTCCCCGCCGCAGCGGGATCCTCACTGTTCGCCACCCTGCAGGAGTCGATCACCCTCGAGCAGCGCACCGGCGGTGGCCGCGTCCGCGCCGAACTGGACGCGACCGATCCCGCCGAGCGCCCGGCCCGGCTCGCGACGGCGATCGCCGACGAGATCCGGGCCGTGCTGCGCTCGACCGACCCGATCGACCACGACCGGCCGATGGAGTCGCTGGGTCTGGACTCCCTGATGGCCCTGGAACTGCGCAACCGGCTGGAGGCGAGCCTGGGCACCACCCTGCCGGTGGCCCTGGTCTGGGCCTACCCGACCATCACCGACCTGGCCGGCGCCCTGTGCGAGCGGCTGGGTTACGAGTCGGAAGCCACCGACGCCGGGAGCGCCGAGGAAGAGCCCGAATTATCGGACGAGGAACTGGATCTGCTGTCTGACCTGGTTGCGGCCAGTGAGCTGGAAGCAGCGACGGAAGGCGCGGAGTAATGACGAGTCTGGCCGAACGCGCCGCCCAAATGTCACCCAAGGCCCGCGAAGTCCTCGCGCGTGAACTGGTGCGTGCGGGCACGGCATTCCCCACCGACGTCGCCGAGCCCATCGCGGTGATCGGCATGGGCTGCCGGCTGCCCGGCAATGTCAATGGGCCGCAAGACTTCTGGCAACTGCTGCTGGACGGCCGGGACACCATCCGGGAGGTACCCGCCGACCGCTGGGACGGCGACGCCTTCTACGACCCCGACCCGGAGACCCCGGGCAAGATGACCACCAAGTGGGGCGGGTTCATCGACGACGTCGCGGGATTCGACGCCGACTTCTTCGGCATCACTCCGCGCGAGGCCGCCGCGATGGACCCGCAGCACCGGGTCCTGCTCGAGGTGGCCTGGGAGTCGCTGGAACACGCCGGACTGGCACCGGATTCGCTCAGCGGCAGCCGGACCGCCGCGATCATGGGGCTCTCGACGTGGGACTACACCATCGTCAACATCGAGCGTCGCGCCGAGATCGACGCCTACCTGTCCACCGGCACTCCGCACGCCGCCGCCGTGGGCCGCATCGCCTACCTGCTCGGGCTGCGCGGCCCGGCGGTCGCGGTGGACACCGCATGTTCCTCCTCGCTGGTGGCGGTGCACCTGGCCTGCCAATCGCTGCGGCTGCGGGAAAGCGATGTGGCACTGGCCGGCGGGGTGCAGCTGGCGCTGTCACCGTTCGCCGCGATCGCGGTGTCGAAGTGGTCGGCGCTGTCGCCGACCGGACGCTCAAAGGCCTTCGACGCCATGGCCGATGGCTTCACCCGCGGCGAAGGCTGCGGCGTGGTGGTGCTCAAACGGTTGTCCGACGCCACCCGTGACGGCGACCGGGTACTGGCGCTGATCCGCGGATCGGCGATCAACCAGGACGGCCGGTCCAACGGCATGACCGCGCCGAACGCCCTGGCCCAGCGCGACGTCATCACCACCGCGCTGAAGCAGGCCGAGGTGACCGCCGAGAGCGTGCACTACGTCGAAGCGCACGGCACCGGCACCATTCTGGGCGACCCGATCGAGTTCGAGTCGCTTTCGGCCACCTATGGACGAGGCGAGGGCCGCTGCGCGCTCGGGGCGGTGAAGACCAACCTGGGCCACCTGGAAGCGGCAGCCGGTGTCGCCGGGCTGATCAAGGCGATCCTGGCCGTCGAGCACGGCTACATTCCGCGCAACCTGCACTTCACCCGGTGGAACCCGGCCATCGACGCGTCCTCGACCCGGCTGTTCGTGCCGACCGAGGGCACGCCGTGGCCCGATGCCTCCGGCCCGCGCCGCGCCGCCGTGTCCTCGTTCGGGCTCAGCGGAACCAACTCGCATGTGGTGATCGAGGAGGCGCCGAAAGTCGTTGCGCCCCCAGCGGACAACGATCCCGAGGTGTCGACGCTGGTGGTATCCGGAAAGACGCCGCAGCGGGTGGCCGCCGCGGCGGGCGCGCTGGCGGACTGGATGGACGGCGCTGACGTGTCCCTTGCCGACGTCGCGCACACCCTCAGCCACCACCGGGCCAGGCACGCGCGGTTCGGCGCCGTGGTGGCCCGCGAGCGCGCCCAGGCCGTCGCCGGGCTGCGCGCGCTGGCCGCCGGCAAACCGGCGCCGGGCGTGGTCGGTCCGCAAACCGGATCCCCCGGCGCGGGAACCGTGTTCGTCTACTCCGGGCGGGGCTCGCAGTGGGCCGGCATGGGCCGCCGATTGCTGGCCGACGAGCCGGGTTTCGCCGCGGCCGTGGCCGAACTGGAGCCGGTCTTCGTTGAGCAGGCCGGGTTCTCGCTGCAGGACGTGTTGGCCGAGGGCCGGGAACTGGTGGGGATCGAGCAGATCCAGTTGGGCCTGATCGGCATCCAGTTGGCGCTGACCGCGTTGTGGCGTTCCTACGGGGTGGAGCCCGACCTGGTGATCGGGCATTCCATGGGCGAGGTGGCCGCCGCCGTGGTCGCCGGAGCCCTCACCCCCGCCGAAGGGTTGCGGGTGACGGCGACTCGCGCCCGGTTGATGGCGCCGTTGTCCGGGCAGGGCGCCATGGCGCTGCTCGAACTCGACGCCGCGGCCACCGAGGCGCTGATCGCCGACTATCCGCAGGTGACGCTGGGCATCTACAACTCACCCCGCCAGACCGTGATCTCCGGGCCCACCGAACAGATCGACGAGTTGATCGAGCAGGCGCGCGCCCGGGACCGCTTCGCCAGCCGGGTCAATATCGAAGTGGCCCCGCACAATCCGGCCATGGACGCGCTGCAGCCGGCGATGCGCGCCGAACTGGCCGACCTGCAACCGCGCACCCCGAGCATGCCGATCATCTCCACCACCTACGAAAGCACCGACACCACCGCCCTTTTCGATGCCGAGCACTGGGCCGTCAACATGCGCAACCCGGTGCACTTCCAGCAGGGCATCGCGCTGGCCGGCGAGCAGCATCACACCTTCATCGAGGTCAGCGCCCACCCGCTGCTGACGCATGCGATCACCGAAACCCTCGACAGCCCTGGTTACCGCGCGATCGGCACCCTGGCGCGCGACGCCGACGACACGGTCACCTTCCGCACCCAGCTTGCGCAGGTCGCCAAGAACCCGCCGATCAGTACCGGCGGCCGGCTGGCCGATATCCCCACCACGGCCTGGCAGCACGAGCAGTTCTGGGTACAGGACCGTTCGTCGATGGCCGACCTGGTGCTGCATCACCCGCTGCTGGGTCTGCACGTCGAGGTGCCGTCCAGCCGCGACCACGTGTGGCAGGCCGACGTCGGCACCGACGTCTCCGGCTGGCTCGCCGACCACCGCGTGTTCGGACAGCCCATCATGCCGGCCGCCGGGTACGCCGAGATCGCGCTGGCCGCGGCTAGCGACGGGTTGGGAGTACCCGTCGAAAGCCTGGCGGTCAACCAGCTCGAGGTTGAGCAGATGCTCACCCTGGACAAGCACACCCAGCTGACCACGCAGTTGATCCGCAACGGCGACAGCAAGATTCGCATCGAAATCCATTCGCGCACATCCGGTGGTGACTGGACCCGGCACGCCCTGGCCAAGGTGGAGCCGACGCAGGCCGGCCCCGGACCGGTGCCCGCCACCGGACAATCCCAGACCTCGGTGGCACCGGCCGACTTCTACGCGCTGCTGCGCCAGGCGGGACTGCACTATGGCCCGGCCTTCGCCGGTCTGACCCGGATCGACCGGTTGTCGGACGGCTCGGTGGAAACCGAGATCACCCTGCCCGACCAGGCGCCCCGACACCCTGGTTACCGCATCCATCCCGCTCTGCTGGACGCCGCGTTGCAGAGCCTTGCCGCGGCGATGCCGGCGGATGAGGCCGGCAGCGCATCCACCTACTTGCCGGTCTCTTTCGAGAGCCTGCGGGTATACGGCAACCCCGGGCGCTACGCCCGCTGCCGCGCGACCCTCACCAGCCTCGACGCGGGCGGCACCGGCAAGCTCGGCCGGATCGTGCTGATGGACGCCGCCGGCAACGTGACCGCGGAGGTCAACGACATCTTCCTGCGGTCGGTGGAGCGACGCAGCGTGCCACTTCCGCTGGGGCAGAAGATCTTTGAAGCCGCATGGGTGGAACAGCCGCTCGGGGACGAAGCCGCCACGCCGGCACCGGGCAGTTGGCTGCTGCTGGCCACCGACGCGACCCGGGCCCGCGCCGAGGAATTCGCCGCCGCTTGGCGGTCCGAACAGCATCGGGTGCTCACCGCGGATCTCGACGACGAGCCCGCGATGCTGGCCGCATTCGCCGAAACCGCGGGCAACCCCGTACACCCACCCGCCGGTGTCGTCGTCTTCGTCGAGGACGCCGCCGACGTGACCGGGGCTCGCGATCTGGTCTGGTCGATCAGCACCGTGGTCCGCGCGATCGTCGGCGGCTGGCACGGCGAACCGCCACGGCTGTGGCTGGTCAGCCGCGGCGGCCTGGTGGTCACGGACGGTGAAGCCGGGCAACCCGCGGTCGGCGCGCTGAAAGGCCTGATCCGGGTGTTGGCCTACGAGCATCCCGAATTGAGCGCCACGCTCATCGATCTGGACCAGAACGGAAACGCGTTAACCGCCGAACTCAGCGCGCCCGACACCGGCCTTCTCACCACCGTCATCGCGCACCGCGGTGAGCACCGCTACGTCGAACAGCTCACCCGGGCCACCCTCGATGGCGCCCAGGGCAATCCGGTCGTGCGACCGGGTGCCAGTTACATCATCACCGGCGGCCTCGGCGGCCTGGGCCTGGTGGTGGCGCGCTGGCTGGTCGACGGGGGCGCGGGCCGGGTCGTCCTCAACGGCCGCAGCGAGCCCGGCGAGGAACAACGCAAGGTCCTGGCCGAACTGGAGGGCCGCGCCGAAATCGTGGTCGTCCTCGGCGATGTCGCGACGCCCGGGGTGGCGGAACAACTTGTCGCGGCGGCCGGGGACGGCCACCGGGAGCTGCGCGGCATCCTGCACTCGGCAGCCGTCATCGACGACGCCCTGGTGTACTCCATGACCAAGGACAGCCTGGACCGGGTCTGGGCGCCGAAAGCCATTGGCGCACAACGGCTGCACCAGGCCAGCACCGGCCGCCCGCTGGACTGGTGGGTCGGTTTCTCCTCGACCGCGTCGCTGCTCGGTGCGCCCGGTCAGGGCGCCTATGCGTGCGCGAACGCGTGGCTGGACGCCCTGGTCGCCGCGCGCAAGGCGGCCGGACTGCCGGCCGCGGTGATCAACTGGGGTCCGTGGTCGGATGTCGGCATGGCCCGCACCCTGGCCGGCAGCGTGCTGGACCCGATCACGCCGGCCGAGGGACTCGCGGCCATGGAATCGTTACTGGCCAGCGACCGCAGCCACACCGGTGTCGCACGCCTGCGCGCGGACCGGGCACTGATCGCCTTTCCCGAAATCCGCAACCACGACTTCTTCTCGGCCGTGGTGCGGGAACTGGAAGCCGCCGGAGGCGGGGACGATTGGGCCGGACCCGACTCGCTGCGCGAGCTGGACCCGGCCGAGGCGGCCCGCGTGATGACCGACCTACTGCGGTCCCGGATCGCGGCGGTGATGGGGTACGCGGACAAATCCGCCGTCGACCCCGGCCTGCCGTTGCTCGATCTCGGCATGGATTCGCTGATGGCCGTGCGGATCCGCAACACCGCCCGCGCCGACTTTGGCGCCGAGCCGCCGGTGGCGTTGCTGCTGCAGGGTGCCACGCTGCACGACCTGACCGCCGACCTGATGCGCCAACTCGGGCTGTCGAGCCCCGAACCGGCCACCGAAACGAGTACCACCGTCCGCGACCGCGCTCAGCAGCGCGCGGCGGCGCGACAAACAGCCGCACAGCGGCGACAAGTTCGATCCGGAAAGCTTGGAGGAGTTTAGTGAGCAGTCCCGACAACGCGATCGCGGTGGTCGGCATGGCCGGCCGGTTCCCGGGCGCCAATAACGTGTCGGCGTTCTGGGACAACCTGCGGCGCGGCAAGGAATCCATCGTCACCCTGTCCGAGCAGCAACTGCGCGACGCCGGCATCAGCGATAAGGCATTGGCGAACCCGTCTTACGTCCGGCGCGCGCCGATCGTCGACGGCGTCGACGAGTTCGACGCCGACTTCTTCGGCTTCCCGCCGCTGGTCGCCCGGTCCCTGGACCCGCAGCACAGGCTGTTCCTGCAGTGCGCCTGGCACGCACTCGAAGACGCCGGCGTCGACCCGGCCCGCTACGACGGGTCGATCGGCGTGTACGGGACCAGCTCTCCCAGTGGCTATCTGCTGCACAACCTGCTGTCGCACCAGGACCCGAACGCCGTGCTGGCCGAGGGCTTGAACTGGGACCAGCTCAGCATGTTCCTGCAGAACGACAAGGACTTTCTGGCCACCCGGATCTCGCACCAGTTCAACCTGCGCGGGCCCAGCCTCGCGGTGCAGACGGCGTGCTCGTCGTCGCTGGTGGCGGTGCACCTGGCCTGCATGAGCCTGCTGTCCGGTGAATGCGACATGGCGCTGGCGGGTGGCGTATCCCTCTGCGTCCCACACGATGTCGGGTACTGGCATTCGCCGGGCCAGATGCTCTCCGCGGTCGGGCACTGCCGGCCCTTCGACGTGCGCGCCGACGGCACCGTCTTCGGCAGCGGTGTCGGCCTGGTGGTACTCAAGCCACTGCAGGCCGCCCTCGACGCCGGCGACCGGATCCACGCCGTCATCCGCGGATCGGCGATCAACAACGACGGCTCGGCGAAAATGGGCTTCGCGGCACCCAGCGCGTCGGCTCAGGCCGACTGCATCGCCGAGGCCCACGCCGTCTCCGACGTCGACGCCTCGACCATCAGCTACGTCGAAACCCATGGCACCGGAACGCCGTTGGGCGACCCCATTGAAATCCAGGGATTACGGACGGCATTCGAGGCGTCCGAGGAACCGCGGTCGGCACCGTGTGTGATCGGCTCGGTCAAGTCCAACATCGGCCACCTCGAAGTCGCCGCCGGAATCGCGGCGCTGATCAAGACCATCCTGTGCCTGAAGAACAAGGCGATCCCGGCGACCCTGCACTACACCAGCCCCAACCCGGAACTGCACCTCGACGAGACACCGTTCACCGTGCAAAGCCGCTACGGCGCTTGGGAATCCGACGGTATCCGCCGGGCCGGGGTGAGCTCGTTCGGCATCGGCGGCACCAACGCCCACCTGGTGGTCGAGGAGGCGCCGGAGGTCGCGGCGCAGGCCGCGCCCGAGGGGCCGCAGGTGTTGCTGCTCTCGGCGCGCACCGCCGAAGCCCTCAGCGAGGCGCGGACGGCCCTGGCCACCGCGCTGGAGCGCCCGAACGCCCCGGGGATGGCCCCAGGGATGGCAAACGTCGCCCACACGCTGGCCGGCCGCCGCAGACACCACGTCACCATGGCCGCCGTCGCGGCCGACCGGGCCCAGGCGGTCGCCCTGCTGCGCGCCGCCGAGCACGACAACGTCTTCGTCGGCGAGTCCCCCGCCGACAGGGCAACCACCGATCAGGTCGTCTTCCTGTTCCCCGGCCAGGGCGCCCAGCACCCCGGCATGGCCAAGGGGCTGTACGACACCGAACCCGTCTTCGCCGAACACTTCGACGCCTGCGCCACGGCCTTCCAGGCGGAGTTGGGCCTGGACCTGCGCGAGACGATATTCGCCGGCACCGCAGCCGAGTTGATCGTCTACGGGCGCAACCACTCCCCCGACGACATCGAGGCGACCATCCAGGAGATCACCCGTGGCCGGTGTGCGGCCATCGCGGTGCCGGGCGAGCGCAGCACCGAGAAACTGGTCGCCATCATCGAACTGCGCAAGCGCGGTGAATCCGATCGGGAGGTGATGGACCGGCTGGGCGAGATCAAGCGGGAAGTCAACTCGGCGTTGTCGAATTCGCATGGTCTGAGCGCCGCGGATCTGGTCCTGGTGCCGCCGGGCTCAATCCCGATCACCACCAGCGGCAAGGTCAGACGGGCGGCCTGTGTCGAGCAGTATCGGCAGGACAAGTTCGCCCGCTTGGACGTTTAGCATCATCGTGTCGAGGCGGCTCACCAAGCTTGTCGTCGTCCTGGCGTGGGTCGCGGTGGCGGTGGCCGCGAACGTCATCACGCTCGCCATGGCCGGCCCTTCGTCACCGCCGTCCGACGGGCCGATTGCCACCGCCGACAGCCGTATCGCGCAAGCGTTTCCAGGTACCGGCACCGACGCGATCGCCTACCTGGTGCTGGACGGCCGTGATCCGCTGGGCGACGCCGACCGGCAGTACTACGACGATGCCGTGCGCGCCCTGCGCGCCGACACCGCCCATGTGGGATCGGTCCTGGACTGGTGGTCGGACCCGTTGATGGCTCCGTTGGGAACCGGTCCCGACGGGCGGTCGGGGTCCGCGGTGATCTGGTTGCGGGGCCAGGCCGGTACCGCCAAGGCCGCCGAATCTCTCGATGCGGCGCGCTCGTTGGTGCGCAAGTTGCCGCCGAACGCGGGACTACGCGCCCGCGTCACGGTGCCCGCCGCCGCGCGCGGCACCGGGCTGCGGCTGGCGCCGTGGCAGGCGGCGCTGATCGTGGCTGCGGCCCTGCTGGTCGCCGCGCTGTTCCTGCTGCGGTCAGGGCTTTCGTCGGTTGCGATCGTGACGCTGACCGCCGCGTTGTCTGTGGCGGTTGCATGGCCGTTGGCGGCGTTGTTCGGGCTGTTCTGCTGGACGGTGGCCGCGGTGCTGATGACCGGGGCGATAGCCGCGGCCGCGCTGCTGCTCACCACTGTCGCGCGGGACGGCTACCGCGCGATGCTGCCCGTATTGGCGGCGCCGGCGGCGGGCGTCACGCTGCTCACCGCCCCACTGCTGCTCGCGCAGACCCCGGGGGTGCACGCCGTCGGCCTGGCCGCGCTGGGTGTCGTTGTCGCACTTGCTGCTTCATTGACGTTGCTGCCGGCATTGCTGACGAAGTCCGCAGCGCCGCCGGCCCGTTCGTGGGTGCTGCCGGCGCCGGTGCGCCGCGCGGTCCGCAATCCGGTCGTCGCCGTCGCGCTGGTATCGGCCGTCTGCGCCTTGCCTGTCCTCGGAATGCATTGGGGCGTAGGCGATGTCCCGGCCCGGGCCGGCAAGCAGTTCACGGCGGACAACCGCCTGCCCGATGTCGTCGTGGTCAGATCCAGCCACGACCTGCGCGACCCGGCCGGGCTCATCGCCATCGACGCCGTCAGCCGCCGGCTGATGGAGATTCCCGGTGTCCGCAAGGTGCAGTCGGCGGCCTGGCCGGCCGGCGTTCCGTGGACGGACGCCTCGCTGAGTTCGGCAGCGGGCAGGCTCAGCGACCAACTGGATCGTCAGGCCGCCTCGTTCGTGCCGCAGGTCACCGCGGTCAAGACCCTGGGTTCGGTGCTGGACCAGGTCTCGGGTTCGGTCAATGAGCTTGAAGCGAGCGTGAGCGCAGGCGTGGGCGGGCTCGCCCAGTTGCAGCAGGCCATCAACTCGGTGGTGTCCGGCACCCGGAACATCAAGGACACCGCCGCCGAGGTCTCCGGCTACCTCGACCCGGTGCGCGGCTGGATGGGCGGCGTTCAGGATTGTGCCGCGGACATGCTGTGCTCGGCCGCCCGGAAGGCGATCGACCCGTTCGATCGGGTGATCGCCGACGTCACGGTGCTTTCCGACGGCGCTACCCGATTGGCGGCGGGGTCGGCGCGCACGACCAACGCCCTGGCCGGGACGCCACGCGCGGTGGCCGAGATGCGGTCGGCGCTCACTCAGCTGCGCTCGTTCGTTCCGACCCTGCAGACGACCATCGAGACCACCATCCCTCAGGTCGTTCAGTTGTCAGCGTTCCTGAAGAACCTCAGCATCGACTTCGCCGACACCGGTGCGGGTGGCTTCTACCTGCCGCGCAAGGCGCTGGCCGATCCGTCCTACCAGCACGTGCGTCAGACCATGTTCTCCGCCGACGGCACCGCCGCCCGGCTGCTGGTGTATTCCGACCAGACCGGTCTGGACCTGTCCGCGGCGTCGCGCGTGAACCAGATCGAAAGCGCGGTCGGTAACGCGACCAAGTACGGCAGCCTGGTCGACAGCGAGGTCGCCGTGGCCGGGAGCGCCGCGATGGCCGCCGCCGTTCGGGCCGCGCTGGAGCACGACGCGATTCTGCTCGCCTTGACGGTCGTGACGGTTGCGGCCCTGGCCGGCATGTGGCGCGGGGTGGGCGCCGGATTGGCGGTCGTGCTGGGGTTGTCGGGTTCCGCACTGGCCGGCCTCGGCGTGACCGTTGCGGTGTGGCAGTACCTGTTGCACGGTTCGGTGGACGCCTCCGGCGTGCCGGCGGCATTCGCCGTTCTGGTGGCGTGCGGCGCGCCGTGTCTGGTCGCCGCGCTGGTGCCGATCCGGCGCGTCATGGCACCGCTCGCGGCGGCCGGCGGGGTTTTCGGCGCCGCTCTGATGCTGCTCGGTTCGTCGTGGGCGGTGGCTCAGATCGGCACTGTTGTCCTGGTGGGACTGGTGCTGCTGACGGCGATGGCGCGGTTAATCGACGTTGACCGGCTCGTTCCACTTGGACAGGGTGACCTGAACCGAGCCTGATCCCAGGTCGACGCTCGCCCGGACCAGGCGGTGCGATCCGTCCTGCGCGATCCACACGGTCGCCGGCCTGGACTGCCTGGCACCGGGATCGATGATCTTGACGGTGTCGGCCGGCAGAGTTCCGTTGATCTTGTTGGTGTTGATTCCGTCGATCACCTCGGTGCCCTGCGCTTGCAGATTGGTGACGCCGGAGAGCATCTTCGCCACGCCGTTGGCGGGATCCAGCAGTCGGGTGGCCGACAGGTCCGACACGGAGCCGAGGTTCGTCCAGTCGTCGAAGAGCTTGACCGAGATGGCGTCGTCCTTGATCCGGAACGGGACGTCGGCCTGGCCGTTGTAGGTACACGAACCTTTGGCGGTGAGCGGGTTGGCGCGGACGTCGACGTCGGCGTTGGTGATGCCGAGCATGCTGTCGACCTGACCATTGGTGCGGACCGACAGATGCGCGCTGGTCAAGGCCTTGGTCGCGTCCACCGACTGCCGGATTTCGGCCATCTGTGGCGAATCGGTGGTCGTGCCGGTGGTGGCCGGGCCCTCGGATTCCTTTGGGGCAGAGGCGCATCCGGCCAGCGAGAGCACGGTGACCGTCAGCATCACAGCCGATGCCGCAGACAACTTCACGCGAAATTTCATCTTTTCCTCGTCTCAGCTGCGCCGGTGTGCGAAGCCCCGCTCCCAGCGCACGAACCGCCAAGCTTAGTGGCCTGCGCCGACCCGGAGGCCGGAAGCCGGGATTCTGCCTCCCGCTTACGATTGACACATACCCCCTTGGGGTATATGTTCCGGGTACTGAACCGAAGGATCGGAGTTCTTCATGGCAGACAACGCGCTCGGCGCCCTCGGGCATGCCCTGGCCCTGACCGGTTCGATGACGTGGGAGATCCTGTGGGCGCTGATCCTGGGATTCGCACTGTCCGCGGTCGTACAGGCGGTGGTGCGTCGCTCGACGATCGTCGGACTGCTGGGCGACGACCGGCCCCGGACCTTGGCCATCGCGGCCGGACTCGGCGCGGCGTCGTCGTCGTGCTCCTATGCCGCGGTGGCGCTCGCCAGGTCGCTGTTTCGCAAGGGCGCCAACTTCACCGCCGCCATGGCGTTCGAGATCGGCTCCACCAACCTGGTGGTGGAGTTGGGCATCATCTTGGCGCTGTTGATGGGCTGGCAGTTCACCGCTGCCGAGTTCGTCGGCGGGCCGTTGATGATCATCGTCCTGGCGCTGCTGTTCCGGCTGTTCGTGCGCCAGCGGCTGATCAACGCCGCGCGCGAGGAAGCCGAGAAAGGCGTGGCCGGCTCGATGGAAGGCCATGCGGCCATGGACATGTCGATCCAGGGTGACGGTTCGTTCTGGAGCCGGCTGATCTCCGGGCGGGGGTTCACGTCGGTGTCGCACGTGTTCGTCATGGAGTGGCTGGCGATTCTGCGTGACCTGGTCATCGGGTTGCTCATCGCGGGCGCGATCGCGGCGTGGGTGCCCGAAACCTTCTGGCAGGACTTCTTTTTGACCAATCACCCGACCTGGTCAGTGGTGTGGGGGCCGATCGTCGGGCCGTTCGTGGCGATCGTGTCGTTTGTCTGCTCGATCGGCAACGTGCCGCTCGCCGCGGTGTTGTGGAACGGCGGCATCAGTTTCGGCGGGGTCATTGCGTTCATCTTCGCCGACCTGCTGATCCTGCCGATTCTGAACATCTACCGTAAGTACTACGGCACCAGGATGATGCTGACGCTGCTCGCCACCTTTTACGCCGCGATGGTGGTAGCCGGGTATCTGGTCGAATTGATCTTCGGCACAGCGGGTCTCATTCCCAGTCAGCGCAATGCCATGGTGATGTCGTCCGGGATCAGCTGGAACTACACGACCTGGCTGAACATCATCTTCCTGGTGATCGCCGCTGTGCTGGTGGCCCGGTTCTTCACCTCGGGCGGGATGCCCATGCTGCGCATGATGGGTGGGTCGCCCGAGGCCGAGCATGAGCACGGCGGGCACGGCGGGCACGGGGCGGGGTGCCACTGAGTCAGCCCGCCTCGGGTGACTGAGTCCGTTCCCAGGTGTCACATCTGTAACTTGAGATGAGTGGCACCAGGTTCCGAAAAGTGATATCGCCCGTGATATCAACACCTTTCGGCCTTCGCGGCGATCCGGACTTGTCAGTGGCCCTCCATAGAATTGGGGTATGACATCGAGTACGCGCGAGGAGATCATCGAGGTCTTCAACACACTCGACGCCGCTGTTGATCGCCTGTGTGACTTGACGTTCGACGCGCTCACCACCCCAGAGTTCCTGCGCGGCATGGAGCGCCTGGAAAAGGTGCACCGCCGGATGCGCACACCCCAGCACACGTTGATCAACCACCTCAAAACCCAGGCCACCGAGGAAGAACTCGGCGGCAAACTCCCCGCGGCGCTGGCCGAGCGCCTGCGGATCACCAAAGCCGACGCCAACCGGCGCATCGCCGAAGCCGACGACCTCGGCCAGCGCCGGGCGTTGACAGGCGAACCATTAGGGCCACTGTTGGGCGCGACCGCCGCCGCCCAACGCGAAGGTCTGATCGGTGA
>NZ_LKTM01000091.1 GCF_001417955.2 Mycobacterium gordonae
TCCCCCGCTCTGACAACGTCATCGGGCGCATGCGCAGCCGCCCGATACGCCCCGCGCCGGAGTGGGCCGTCGCCCCGCGGCGCGGTGAAGCACTGCCGGCAAGCAGAAACTGGCCACCAGACGGGTCGTCATCCACAGCGCGGCGCACGACATCCCACACCTCGGGAACCTTCTGCCACTCGTCGATGAGCAACGGCCGCCGCCGAGTCACCAGAAGACCCGGGTCAGCGTGCACGGCCTCATAGTCAGTCAGTTAGCATAAACACCGCCCGACCGTAACCCTGCATGAACCACAGAATCGCTCTGCGCTGCACTTATACGGTGGCGCTTAACGGCACTCGAACCGCCGGATTCGGTGATTGAAACAACGGCTAGCAGCGCTTCAGATTTGCTCGATTTCTGAACGGTCTCGCTCACCAGTGGTTTTGCTCCCGCATGTTGATGCGGTCAACCCGGCGACGTCAGCCGCTGTTTGGCCAGATTACGGTTGTCACGGCTGCAGGTGCGACTGCGGCCGGTGGCGCATTCCGCCACAAGGATCGGGCCGAGCAGCTTTGCAACGAGTGCAGCTTTTAGAAACTGCTGACCAAAGCTGTCCACCACGAGTCCGATCCAGGCACACAGCGACGAGGCATCGTCCAGAAGCCCCTTTTCGTGTCGCGACCAATTGCGTGAAGTACAGAAGGCAATCGTCGCGACATTAGTAACCAACGCCGTGTCCGCCGAGAATTGACGTCTGGTTGGCGCGGCAGTGCTAAATTTGACGCATCATGGCCACCGGCGCGTGTAGGCAGTCGTCGCTGCGGTTGATCACCACGATCGCAGCGATCCTTTGGCTTCTGGTGGGCGGCACTGCGGAGTTCGAGCACACCGCGCCGCCAACGCCGGACACCGCCCATGCCGTACTGACCTCCTTCGCGGGTGCGGTCGTCGTCAACGGCGACCCCATGCATTTGAAACTGTTTCCGTCGCCGGAATGCCCGAAGGCATTCGCTGCAGGAATCCTGCCCCAACTGGCGCCCGCGCTGATAGCGCTCGGGTGGCTTGCGGCGCTGATTGCGGTAGCGGAACGCAATGTCGAGCGCTTGCCGCAGTCCGGACGAAGCCCGCCACCATGGCGGGTCACTGTTCCAAGCGCTCAAGCTTTATTGACCAGACTTTGTATTGCGCGCCGCTGAGCCAAATTGCGTCATACCGTCGGGCCCTGCATGCTGCTCTGCCCTGTGATCGTTGATTTCGCCGGGTGGCCGCGCATCGATTAGATGGCCGTGGCGCGAACTTTGTCGCAGTCTCGGCTGACTGTCCAAAGTGGTACGGGCCCAGTGGTCTTGACTTATACCTCGCCGCGCGGATCATCCTGCCAGTTCGGCATGTCGCGAAAACTTGACCGGCGCGGGACGGTTTGTCTGCTCCTCCGAAAGTCTATCGCTTGAAGGAAATCGTGTTCACACACATTGTCAAAGATCCGTCGTCGATGACGGCAGCTCGCTGCAACTCGGCTTTTACTTCCTCAGTCGAGCCGCTCAGGATTTCGGCGATTCCTTTACACGGACGCACTACCTCCGTCGCGGGATTCACTGTGCGCTGTCTTACTGGCGGCGTAACGACGCCCCAATGGCGTCCGCGACTATCTCAGCCGCTCGCCGAGTAAGCTTAAGGCCGGACAATGGATTTTGGATTGATGCCGCCTGAAGTGAACTCTAACAGGATGTTTCGTGGTCCGGGGTCGGAGCCATTGTTGGCCGCAGCTGCAGCATGGGATGCGTTGGGACGAGCTCTGTATTCGGCCGAGATCTCGCTCATCTCCGTGGTCTCCGGCCTGGGCAGCGGGGCCTGGCTGGGACCCTCGGCAACGTCGATGGCGGAGGCAATCAGGCCGCACCTCAAATGGATTGGCACAGCGTCCATCCGCGCGCACCACACGGCAGCGCAAGCCAGGTCGGCGGTAGCAGCCTACGAAACGGCACTGCGGGCCACGGTGGTGCCGACACAAATCGTCGAGAACCGCGCCCGGCTGCGGTCGCTTGCCGCAGCGAACCGACTCGCTCAGTACACGCCCGCGATTGCCGCTGTGGAAGCCCGCTACTGCGAGATGTGGGCGCAGGATGCCCAGGCGATGTACAGATACGCAAGCGATGCGGCAATGGCGACGCGACTGGTTCCCTTCCCCGTGCCCGATATCGGGCTCGACCCCGCCGCTCCCGGTGAACAAGGTGACAGTCCGACGCTCACCCAGGCCGATGCTCAGCTGTACCACGCGGTGCCGCACGCACTGAACCGACTCGCTGCACCGACGGTGCCCCCGGGCACACCCCAGTCGGCCGTAGATCTTGTTGATAATCCAGCGCATTCGGAGGACTCCGGCATGAGGTCGTCGATGTCAGCGGTCTCCACGCTGGTCTCAACGCTTGCGAAACTGGACACCGGTCGCCGCGGCGCAATCGGCCGGCCGTTGTCCGCGTCGGTGCAGGCCTGGTTCAGCGGGTGCCGCCGTCCCGGTACTAAGGGAAGCCAGGCCGGGCCGGCCGCGAGGCCCGACGTCGGGCCCGCGGCCCTAATCGGCGAACTCTCGGTGCCGCAAGCCTGGGTGGACAGAGCCCCCCCGAGTCGGCGAGATCAGCCTGCGCGACGAAATCCGGCCAGAGGATCCTGAGGTGCTGACGCGTTTGCGGATTAAGGGTGTACGTCCCGACACCGCCGAGGTGGTCGCGGGTGAGCTTGGTATTGACCAGTGCGGTGCTCCGGTGATGCAGCAGCACAAGCTCACCGTGGTGCGCGAACGTCAGGACGAATGCTATGTCGTCAGGCTGGTGGGTGGCGGGGTCATCGACGCTTCAGCACCGGCGAGGGTTGACCTCACGATGGGTCCGTGCGAAACAGATGTCGCCGTCGAGTCTGCCGACCTCGCCCTGGCGATCGACAATCTGCGGCGTGTGCCCGGTGTCCCGGATCTCGGTGCGCAGGCGGTTGAGGCCACCCGGCAGAACTGCGGCATGTCACCGCGGTCAACGCCGCCGGACTGCTCATCGCTGCCGGCGGAGCGTTGTCGCCCGTACTGGCCGCGATCCTGCACAACGCGTCTTCGGTGGCGGTGGTCAGTAACAGCTCGCGCCTCATCCGATATCGGCTCACCATTGGGCGGGTGCAGCCGTCACCGGCTGATGGCGACATCACAGAATTGGCGTCAACCGGTGGCTAATTCGAGCAGTGGCAGCCCGATTAGGCGTTCTTCATCCGAAAAGCACCGATCCCGGCGGTCGGCGGGCTGCTCGACGTTGGCACTGATGTGCGCAGTGCTGGCGATCGCCCTGGCCCCGCGGGCCGCAGCCGATCCCACCGACGATGCATTCATCGCCGCGCTGCAACGGCACGGGATTCCCGTCGCCGATCCCAGCAGGGCAATCGGGATAGCTCATACCCTGTGCAGCGACCTGGACTCAGGTCAGTCGCGTACTTCGCTGGTGCTGCCGCTGGCTAGAGCCGCCAACCTCACCGCGCACGAAGCGGCATATTTCCTCGGCGCCGCAGTCGCTTCCTACTGTCCTGACTGAATACTTGATTCCGCGATCATCATCCTTGGGGACGGTGCGCCCTCTACCGCGCCGCTACGCCGATGCTCATACACCAGCTTTCGATCATTGCTTGGCGATCCGCGCCTTGGGCCGCTGCGGAACATAAATGACACCGACCTCGAGTCGGGTCGCCGGACCTCTCCGCCGCACCGAGAGCACAGCCGGTGCTCGTCATCATCAACTCCCCTGCCGAATCCAGCCAGTCAAAGTGCAACAATGCGGCGCCGTAGCCCCGCGGGTGCAGCAGCCAGGCTCGAAACGGATTCACCCGTTGGCGGAGCGATGCACTGGCCCGTGCGCATCGTCGCAATGCGATTCATCTCCGGCAACGTCAGAGGCGGCGTCTGAGATCTTCCCGTGATCGAGTTGCAAAGTGCTGTGGGTGATTCCGTACGCTTCGGCCAGCAGACGCGCCAAGTCGGCGCGAGTCGCATGGTAATCGCTGCCTGGGAACAGAATCACGTGGGCAGACAGCGATGGTGTGCCAGAAGTGATCTCCCAGACGTGCAAGTCATGGACTTCGACGACGGCGTCGTGAGCAGCCATCGCACGTCCGATTACCTCGGGATCCATGTCCGCAGGAGCAGCTTCCAGGAAAATCAAGCTCGCCGCGCGCACCAGCCCAACACCCGCGCGCAGCATCAGTGCCACCACGATCAACGTGGCGATCGCGTCCGCACGAGCGAACCCTGTGATCACAATGACGACCCCGGCGACTGCGGTCGCGATGAACGCGAACAGATCGTTGAGGATGTGCTGAAACGCACCCTCGACGTTGAGGCTGGATCGGTTGGCACGGCTGATCATCCACGTCGCCGCAATATTGATGACAACGCCAACTAGCGCGGTGATCAACACCAACATCCCGGTCACCTCAGGAGGCTGTATCAATCGTTGGATTGCTTCGTACCCGAGCCAACCAGCCAACACTAGTAGCGTCACACCATTGGCTTGCGCAGAAAGGATCTCCACGCGCTTCCACCCGTAGGTCATCCGCCCTGCTGCCGGGCGGGCGGCAAGCCGAATCGCCCATAATGCCAAGGCGATAGACGCAGCGTCGGTCAGCATGTGAGCGGCGTCAGAGAGCAGAGCCAATGACCCTGCGATGAACCCGACCACAACCTCACCGATCATAAAAGCCAAAATTAATGCCAAGGCGCCGGTTAACCAGCGCTGGTCGGCGTCCGCCGCCTGGTGTCCATGCCCGTGTGCGTGTCCGTGACCGGCGCCCATGACTCCCGCCTTCCATCCGTTCTGTGCCGTGTCTGACTATCCTGATCAACATATGCGCATATTGCCATGTATGCAATCACCTCAGTTGCGAGGTTATCCGTCCTGCCCACGCCCTGAAAGCTGATATGTAGGCATCTGTTGTCAAGAGGCAGGTGAAAGCCGCCCCGGTTTGGTGCCGGGGCGGCTTTCGTT
>NZ_LKTM01000092.1 GCF_001417955.2 Mycobacterium gordonae
GCCGCCGCGGCCGCCCGCGCCCCCGGCCCCACCCGCGCCGCCGTTGGCTCCCGCGCCGCCGGAGGTGCCCGTCGTGGAGGGAGAAGCGCCGGCGAAGCCGTCCGCACCGTTGCCCCCGGTCCCGCCGTTGCCACCGTTGGCGTTGCTGAGGCCGTTGAGCCCGGTTGTGCCGCTTGTGGATCCGGTACCGCCCGTACCGCCGCTGCCGCCCAGACCGGCGTTGCCACCGGTGCCCCCGGCCCCGCCGGCGCCGTTGTTGATCTGGGCGATGCCGTCGGCGCCGTTGCCGCCGTCGCCGGGTGTCCCGCCGTTGCCGCCGGCGCCGCCGTTGCCGCCGGCGCCGCGGGTGCCCGTGTGGCCGGCGGGTGCCTGTGCGGTTCCGCCCGCGCCGCCATTGCCGCCCGCCCCGCCGTTGCCGCCGTTGTCGCCCGATGTACCGGCAGCACCGGTGTTGCCGTTGGCGCCGTTGCCGCCGTTGCCGCCGTCGCCGCCGATCCCGCCGTTGCCGCGACCGCCGATGCCGGTGCCGTACCCGCCGGCGTAACCGCCGTTGCCGCCCTTGCCGCCGTTAGGAGCCGTGGTGCCCCCGGTCCCGGTGTCGGTGCCGCCGTTGCCGCCGTTGCCGCCGCTGCCGCCGTTGCCGGCGTTGCCGCCTTTGCCGTTGTCCCCGGTGGCGCTGCCGCCGTCGCCGCCGTTGCCACCACCGCCACCGGCCATGCCGGCCTTGCCCGCGGCGCCGTTGGCGCCGTCGGCGCCGTTACCGCCATTGCCACCGTTGCCTCCGACGGCGCCGCCGGCCGAGACGGCACCGGCCGAAGCGGCACCGACGCTCCCGGCGTTGCCGCCCTTACCGCCGTCGCCGCCGTTGGGTGCCACAGTGGCGGTCGCGGTGGGAGCCCCTCCGTTGCCGCCGTTGCCACCGTTGCCGCCGTTACCGGCATTTCCGCTGACTCCGTTGGTCCCACTGGCATTGCCGCCAGCGCCGCCCTTGCCCCCGACGCCGCCGGTCACGCCATTGGCCCCGCTGCCGCCGTTGCGGCCGGACGCGCCGTTGCCACCGGCGCCGCCGTCCCCGCCGATGCCGCCGCTACCCGCCGTATCGCCGGAGCCGACCAGGCCGGCGTTCCCACCCCGCCCGCCGTCGCCGCCGCTCGCGGCCGTGGACAAGCCGGCCGGGGTGCTGGCTCCACCGTCGCCGCCGCGGCCACCTGCCCCACCGTTGCCGGCGTTGCCCCCGACGCCGCCCTTGCTCAATCCGGCGCCGCCGCTACCGCCGTCGCCGCCGCGACCGCCGGTCAAGCCATTGGTGTCGGCGAGCGCGGTCTGCGCTGCGGCGCCGTCGCCGCCGTTGCCCCCGTTGCCGCCGATTCCTGCTTTGCCGTCGGCGGCACCGGCGCCGTTGCCGGCACCTGCCGCGCCCGTCATGCCGCCGGCGCCACCGTTGCCGCCGTTCGGGGCGTCAGTGGCCGTGCTCGCGCCGGCGTTGCCGCCGTTGCCGCCGTTGCCGCCGTTGCCCGCGTTGCCGGCCTGGCTGTTGGCGCCGTAGGTATAGCCGCCGGAACCACCCCTACCGCCGTCGCCGCCGGCACCGCCGGCGGCACCCGCACCACCGGCACCCCCTCCGCCGGCGTTGCCGCCGCTGCCGCCGTTGCCGCCGGCGGCGAATTTGCCGGTCGCGGTGCCACCATCGCCACCGTTGCCGCCGTGCCCGCCGTTGACCCCGGCATTGCCGATGGTGCCGTCCAGGCCCGTGGCGCCCTGGCCGCCGTTACCGCCGTTACCGCCGATGCCGCCGTAGCCCTCGCTCTCGCCGGTACCGGCCAGGCCCGCGTTACCGCCGGAACCCCCGTTGCCCGCATCGGGGGCAGTGGGACCGCCAACGTCGGCGCCGCCGTTGCCCCCGTTGCCCCCGTTGCCGCCGTTGCCGGCGTCGCCGCCGACACTGCCCTTACCGGTGGCGTTACCGCCGTTGCCACCGTTGCCGCCGCTGCCGCCGTTCACGCCGCTGACGCCCGTAGTCCCGTCGGCGCCGCTAGAGCCGTTGCCGCCGTCGCCGCCGTCGCCGCCGTGGCCGCCGTGGCCGCCGTTACCCGTGATGGTGCCGGTACCGACCTTGCCGGCATCGCCGCCATTCCCGCCGATACCACCGCTCTTGCCGCCGCTCAGGCTGCTGCCGCCGTTACCGCCGGCGCCGCCGTCGCCGGCGTTGCCACCGACACTGCCGGCCCCGGTGGCGGTGCCGCCCGAACCGCCGCTCCCGCCAGCGGCACCGGCGCCGCCGACCCCGTCGACGCCGTTTCCGCCGCGGCCACCGAATCCACCGTTGCCGCCGGAACCCGCGATGTTCGTGGTGAGGCCGCCAGTGCTGCTACCACCGGCGCCACCCGTACCGCCAGCGCCACCGACGCCGCCATTTCCGCTGTTGTTGTTGGCGCCGGCGCCGCCATTGCCCGCGTCACCGCCGCTGCCGGCTGTCTCAGCGCCGTCGCCGATTCCCGCATTCCCGCCGGCCCCACCGTTGCCGCCGGCACCTCCGTCGCGCTCAACGCCGAAGATGCCGCCCGCGCCGCCATTGCCACCGGCACCTCCGTCGCCTCCGGAGCCACCCACCAGACTGATCGCTCCGCCCGTGCCGGCTTTGCCGGCCGCACCGCCGGCACCGCCGTTACCGCCGTCGCCGGGGCCACGGGCCGGAGAACTACCGCCGTCACCGCCGTTACCGCCCCCACCGCCGTGGCCGCCCGCGCCACTGGCGCCGTTCGTGCCGCCGGCACCGGAGTTGCCGCCGTTGCCGCCGGTGCCTCCGGCCCCGCCATTACCGCCGCTGTTGACGTAGACCGAGGGACCCTTCGTCGAGAACGCGGTGCCGTCGGCGCCACGGCCGCCGTCACCCCCGGCACCGCCAACGCCACCGTTGCCCGCGGTCGTACCGGTACCCGCGTTGCCGCCATTGCCGCCGCTGCCGCCTGCGCCGCCGGCCGGAGCGTAGCCGGTGTCCGGAATGCCGTCTTTTCCGCCGTCACCGCCGGTGCCACCGCTGCCACCGGCCCCACCATTACCCCCGACACCGCCGGTGCCGGGGGCGTTACCGCCGGCACCGCCGGCCCCGCCTTTACCGCCTGCCACGCCAGGATTCGCGTCGGCGCCCTTGATGCCGTCGCTGCCGATACCGCCGGCGCCACCGTCACCGCCGATGCCAGCTTTGCCGACCGCGGCTGCGGTGCCGGCTTTGCCGGCATCGCCACCGCTGCCCCCGTTGCCACCGCTGCCGCCGTTACTGCCGCCGTTGCCCGCCGCGCCGCCCGCGCCGCCATTACCGGCGTTTCCGCCGGCATTGCCGGGCTGGCTGAATGCACCGCCACCGCTGCCGCCCGTGCCGCCCGCACCGCCATCGCCGCCGGTGCCACCGGGGTAGCCCTGGCCGCCGAAGGTGGAATTGCCGCCGACACCACCGACACCGCCCGCGCCGGCATTACCGCCGGCTCCACCGATGCCACCGGTTCCGGCGGTACCACCGACACCACCGTCGCCGCCCGCACCACCGGCGCCGCCGTTACCTGCAGGGATCAATGTGCCGATCGGATTCGCGAACGGAGTACCGGCGCCACCCGCGCCTCCTGCGCCGCCCGCGCCACCGGCTCCGCCGGTGTTCTTCGAGATCCCGCCAGTGCTGGCCCCACCAGCCCCGCCAGCACCGGCGGCCCCGCCGACGCCGCCATTAGCGGCCTGTGTCGGCGAACTCAACGTCCACGTGCCCCCGGCGCCGCCATTACCGCCAGTACCACCTGAACCAGCGGTCTCGGCGTTGTCACCGAATCCGCCGGCGCCACCGGCGCCACCGTTTCCACCCTTGCCACCTGCACTGGCCGAATTAGCGGCGGCCACGCCGCCGTTGCCGCCTGCCCCACCGTTACCGCCCGCACCGCCGCTGGCGCTTGCCGCGCCACCGTTGCCAGCCACACCGGCGGCCCCACCGTTGCCGCCGGTACCACCGTTACCGCCGCCACCGCCGCTGGTGCCATTTCCGCCGTTGCCCGCGTTGCCGCCTTTTCCGCCGGCTCCGGCGGCTCCGTTGACGCCTCCGGGCCGGGAGTCGCCGCCCTGTCCGCCGACGCCGCCGGCGCCGCCGTTCCCGCCGTTGTCGCCGGCCAGGTTGCCGGTGCCGTTGGCCCCGTTGGCCCCGTTACCGCCGGCTCCACCGGTGCCGCCGGCACCGCCATTGCCCGCGCTGCCGCCGCTGCCCGTGTTTCCACCGGTACCGCCGGCACCACCGGCGCCGCCGGCAGGCGCCGTGACGTTGCCCGCGCCCGTGTCAGCACCCGCGTTACCGCCGGCGCCGCCGCCACCACCGGCGCCGCCGTTACCCGCGAACCCGCCAAACCCGGAGTTACCGCCGAACCCGCCGACGCCCCCGACACCACCGGCGAATCCGGCCGCACCAGCGGCACCGGCAGCACCAGCCCCGCCGTCACCGCCGGCGCCGCCCACACCGCCGTGGCCATAGGCGCCCGCAGTGCCCCCGCTTCCGCCCGTGCCCGGCGCACCGCCGGCTCCGGCGTTGCCACCCATACCCCCGGCGCCGCCGGACGCACCGATTCCGTTAACCCCGGCCCCGCCATTTCCACCCGCGCCGCCGGTGCCACCGTCGCCGCCGACGCCACCGCTGCCATTGGTCCCGCCGAAGGTGCTCTGGCCACTGCCTCCGGCACCACCGAGCCCGCCGGCGCCGCCGGCCGCACCCGGCCCCCCGGCCACACCCGGCCCTCGGCCGTGCTTCTCTCAGGCCGCAGCGGTAGTTTCAGCCAGTGATAGTCGGGGCCTTTTTGGC
>NZ_LKTM01000093.1 GCF_001417955.2 Mycobacterium gordonae
CTCAGCGCCGGCAAGTTGAACTGACCCAGCGCAGTACCCGCCGGAATGTTGAACGACGGCACCGTCACCGACGGAATACTCAAAGTCGGCAGATCAAACGCGTTGAGCGCAGTCCCCGCTGGAATCGTGAAAGACGGCACGTTGAGCGACGGGATACTCAACGTCGGCAAATCAAACGCGCTCAACGCGGTTCCCGCTGGAATCGTGAAAGACGGCACGTTGAGCGACGGGATACTCAACGTCGGCAAATCAAACGCGCTCAACGCGGTTCCCGCCGGAATCGTGAAAGACGGCACATTCACCGACGGAATACTCAACGTCGGCAAGTTGAACGCACTCAACGCCGTCCCCGCCGGAATCGTAAACGACGGCACATTCACCGACGGAATACTCAACGTCGGCAGATCAAACGCGCCCAACGCCGTCCCCGCCGGAATCGAGAACGAGGGGATCGTCACGCCGGGCAAACTGGCCGTCGGCAGATCGAAGGCCGGAATCGAGAATCCGGGGATCTCGAGGGGCGGCAGTGTCAAATCGGGCGTGGTGATTGCAATGTGGAGAGCGCCCTGGCCGACCCCGCGGTAAAACACGCCGTTATTCATCTGGCCGGTGTTGAACAGGCCGTTGTTCATGTCGCCGTAGTTCAGGATGCCGGTGTTGATGCTGCCTGGGTTGAGGAATCCGGTGTTGGCGAAACCGGTGTTGAACGAACCGGTATTGGAGGCGCCGGGATTGAAGCTGCCCATGTTGAAGCTACCGATATTCACATTGCCGGTATTTGCGTCACCGACGTTGAAGATTCCGCTGTTGAACGAACCGGCATTGAGGAAGCCGGAGTTGGCCGAGCCTGGGCTCCACAGACCGGTGTTGAAGTTGCCAGCGTTACCAATGCCGAAGTTGCCGTTGCCCGAGTTGAAGAAGCCGATGTTGCCGTTGCCGGAGTTGAACAGGCCGAGGTTTCCGGTGCCCGAGTTCAATCCGCCGATGCCGATCTGGCCGGCACCCGTCAGTCCAATGCCGATATTGCCGGTACCGCTGTTGCCGAAGCCGAAGTTGCCGGTACCTAGGTTGCCGAAGCCGAAGTTGCTGTTGCCCAGGTTGCCCAGGCCGAAGTTGCCGTTACCGAGGTTCGCGAAGCCGAGGTTGGAGACGCCGGCGTTGCCCCAACCGAAGTTGAGATTTCCGAGGTTGCCGCCACCCACGTTGTTCTGGCCGGAGTTCCCGTTACCGACGTTCGAGGCGCCGAGGTTGGCAAGGCCGAGGTTGGCGTTGAGGAAGTTGTCCAGCGTGACCCCCGGCGTTGCAGCCGCGGCGGGAATGCCGCTGGCCAGCGCCTGCAAGGGCTGAGCAAACGGCGCCAGCGCGGAGGCCACCGCCGAGGCACCGGCGTGGTAGGCCGACATCGCCGACACGTCCAGCGCCCACATCTCCTCATAGAGCGCCTCGGCGCCCGCGATCGCGGGAGCGTTCTGGCCGAAGATATTCGACATCACCAGCGACACAAACTGATTGCGGTTGGCGACGATCAACTCGGGATGCACCATCGCCGATCGAACCGCGTCGAACTCCGCGGCCATCACGCTGGCCTGCGCCGCCGACCGTCCAGCCTGCGACGCCGCAGCAGTCAGCCAGCCCGCGTAGGGTGCAGCCGCTGCGGCCATCGCGGAGGCTGCCGGACCTTGCCATGACGAGCTGACCAGACTCGAGGTCACTGCTTTGAAAGAATCTGCAGCCGACGCCAATTCGTCGGCCAAGCCCTCCCAGGCGGAGGCGGCGGCCAGCATCGGCTCCGTCCCCGCGCCGGCAAATATCAACGCGGAGTTGATCTCTGGTGGCAGCACAAAAAAACTCATGGTCCGACCTCTCAGGTGGCATCGCTTTGGTTGGCAACTCGCCAACGAGGAGCGATACAACCGACAAGGGCCCGAACCCGCGGTTGCTGTCAAACTCGTCTCGTAGCGGTCAAGCTAGCGGACGACGGATGGGCCAAGACATCGGATTTATCTAGCCGTGATGAAACCGTTATCTTTTCGTTATTCTAACACCCAGCTGTTGCCAATTTGCTTTACACGGACGCCCTGCCGTACCCATCAGAAGTCGAATGTCAAGTCGTGGACTCGAGACTCTCAGCAGCCAAACGGATTTCGAGAGAAGCATGTCCTTGACGGGCAGCGCGAAAAAACGGCACGCGCCATTCAAAGAATGGCTCGTGCGCACGGTCAGACCGTCGCTTATGCGACGGAAATTCCGTCCAGTAACACAAAAAGAGCGACGCACCGGATTTTCGCGCCGGCGCTGGAACCCCCCGCCCCGGTTCCGCAGCCTACAGCGATCGCGGGGCACAGGAGGCGAAAACCCGGCAATGAAGCGACAGACGGGTCGGGACATGAGCCCGACTCCTGGTGGGCCTAGGTGATGCCCCGGAAGAACAGGCCCGACAGGTTGTTACCCGCGTTAGCGATGCCCGAGACGAAGCTGCTCAGCGCCAGGTCCAAGACGCCGGTGTTGGCGTAGCCGGAGACACCGCTGCCGAAGTTGTTGAAACCCGATATCAAGCCGCCGTAGTTCTGCGAGCCGGATCCACCCAGCAACCCTGGACCGTTGGAGTTGTACCACCCTGACAGTCCCGCTCCATTGTTGGCGTACCCGGAGTTACCGCCGGCACCCGTGTTGAAAAAGCCCGATGAGAACCCGGTGCTTGTATTGAAATACCCAGGGCCCCTGGGTATGTCGAATTCGGTCACCGTGGTTGCCGGCAAGTGGATGCTTGGGACGGTCAGTGCGGGCGTGGTGAAGCCACCCAGACTGAGCGCTGGCAGAGCAAATGGTGGCGTAACGAGTTCCGGCGTCGAGATCTGCGGCAGGGTGAACTGACCGACTCCCAGCGACGGGATCGTGAAGGTGGGCGTGTTCAGCTCAGGCACCGAAACCTGCGGCAGGGTGAACTGGCCGAGTCCCAGCGACGGAATTGTGAAGGTGGGCGTGTTCAACTCAGGCACCGAAACCTGCGGCAGCGTGAACTGACCGACACCGATCGGCGGCACTGTGAGCGCGGGAAGGTTGATCGCCGGAGTCGACACCTGCGGCAGGGTGAACTGACCCACCCCCAACGCCGGCACCGTCACCGCCGGAAGGCTGATCGCCGGAGTCGACACCTGCGGCAACGTGAACTGACCCACCCCCAACGCCGGCACCGTCACCGCCGGAAGGCTGATCGCCGGAGTCGACACCTGCGGCAACGTGAACTGACCCACCCCCAACGCCGGCACCGTCACCGCCGGAAGGCTGATCGCCGGAGTCGACACCTGCGGCAACGTGAACTGACCCACCCCCAACGCCGGCACCGTCACCGCCGGAAGGCTGATCGCCGGAGTCGACACCTGCGGCAACGTGAACTGACCCACCCCCAACGCCGGCACCGTCACCGCCGGAAGGCTGATCGCCGGAGTCGACACCTGCGGCAACGTGAACTGACCCACCCCCAACGCCGGCACCGTCACCGCCGGAAGGCTGATCGCCGGAGTCGACACCTGCGGCAACGTGAACTGACCCACCCCCAACGCCGGCACCGTCACCGCCGGAAGGCTGATCGCCGGAGTCGACACCTGCGGCAACGTGAACTGACCCACCCCCAACGCCGGCACCGTCACCGCCGGAAGGCTGATCGCCGGAGTCGACACCTGCGGCAACGTGAACTGATCCACACCGATCGAAGGCACCTTGACGCCCGGGAGATCGACGGCGGGAGTCGTGATCTGCGGCACCGTGAACTGCCCCACCCCAATGGACGGAACGGTGACCGCCGGGAGGTCGATCGCCGGCGTCGTGATCTGCGGCAACGTGAACTGCCCCACCCCAATGGACGGAACGGTGACCGCCGGGAGGTCGATCGCCGGCGTCGTGACCTGTGGCAACGTGAACTTGCCTAACTCGACCGGGGGCACCGAGACGCCCGGGAGATCGAATGCCGGCGTCGACACCTGCGGCAGCGTGAATTGCTGGATGTCTATTGCCGGAATGGTGAATCCGGGGAGGCTGAACCCGGAGACCGTCAGTCGTGGAAGGTCAAAGCCCAAGCCCGAGAGCCGCAAACGTCCGAGGTTGATGGTCCCGACAGAAAGAGAGGCCGGTGCGTCTCTGAGCACGAGGCCGTCCATGTACGCGCCGATCTGTGGGAAGACCCCCGGCAGGCCGGACTGGAGAGCGGCGAACGTGTTGGGCAGCACCAGCCGTATTCCTGAAATGCCGAGACTGTCGATGGTGAGGCCACCGAATTCCAGATAGCCGGTGTGCGTGGTCGTCGATACCGCAGGAGTCTGGAAATTGTCGACGGGTATAGCCGGGACCGTGATTTGCGGACTCTTGAAACCTCCCAAGGTGATGTTCTGCGGAGACGTCCACTCGTTGATATGCAGCGGCGGCACGGTGATCGCGGGGAGGGTGAAACCACCCACCTCGATGCTGGCCGGCGACTGCCACGCATTGATGTGCAAGGAAGGCAAGGCGAGTTCGGGCAAGCCGAAACCACCCACCACGATATTGGCCGGCGACTGCCACGCATTGATGTGCAGCGAGGGCACCGTGAGTTCGGGCAAGCCGAAACCACCCACCACGATATTGGCCGGCGACTGCCACGCATCAATGTGCAGCGAGGGCACCGTGAGTTCCGGTAGACCGAATCCGCCGATTGTGACGCCCGCCGGTGAGGTCCAGGGCGCGATCTGCACCGACGGAACCGTCAACTCAGGCAAACCAAAACCACCCACCGTCACCCCCGCCGGCGACGTCCACGGCGC
>NZ_LKTM01000094.1 GCF_001417955.2 Mycobacterium gordonae
CCCCGCGGCACCGTTACCACCGTTCCCCCACAGCAGGCCGCCGGCCCCTCCCGCACCGCCCGGGGTGGTTGCGTTGGCGCCGTCACCGATCAGAGGGCGACCCAAGAGCAATTGGGTAGGGGCGTTGACGACACCCAGCACGCCCTGCTCGATCGCCTGTAGTGGCGACGCGTTCAACGCTTCCGCGGCCGCGTATGACGCGCCGGCACCCGCGATGGACTGTACGAATTGCTGGTGGAACAGAGCTGCCTGGGCATTGACCGCCTGGTAGGTCTGGGCGTGCGCCGAGAACAGCTCGGCTATCGCCGCTGAAATCTCGTCGGCGCCGGCCGCTGCCAGGGCAGTTGTGGGGCCGGCGGCCGCGCTGCTGGCCTCGCTCAGCATCGAACCGACATTCGCCAACTGCCCGGCGGCGTGCGCCACCACATCCGGTGCGGCAACCAAGAATGTCATCACTGTCCTCCATCGGGTCACGACGACGGGGCCGGCACAGGCCAGACGAGGACGGCCAATGAACCACTGCCCCATCGACTTTGAGTCTTGCCAGACTGACCCTTTCGATACCGTGCTGACATCGGGCAGAGTGCACAGACCCTGTCAGCGGCGCCGTGCACAGTGCACAGGCGCCGCGACAGGCCAAGCGGGGCCGCGCACCGCAACGCTCAGGCGATGGCAACCCCGCTCGGCGGGAAGGGGAGTCAGGCCGCCAGGCGGCGCACTCCCAGGTACTGCAGGCCGGCGAAGGCCAGCGTGTAGACGCCGCTGCCCAGGGTCGCGGCCACTCCGATCGACGTCATCGGCACCAGTTCCGCGGCAACGATCGCCGCGACCGTGTACACCAGATTCGCCGCGACGACGCCGATTCCGGCGCGACGCAGGTTCGGCAGCGCGGCCAGGCTGAACACCGCCAGTCCGTAGAGGACGAAGAAGGCGCCCATGCTGTATTCCTGACCGGACGTCAGCCCGGTCAACCGCGAAACCGGATCGGCCGCCACGGCGACGGCCAGACCCATCAGTCCGGTCAAGGTGGCGTCGGCCCGCATCGCGAATCGAAGCAGCGAGTCGTTGGAGTCGGATAACGGGCGGTGCTCCACCCCAGAAATTGCGGTCATGTTCGGGTCTCCTCTGGCTTGTGGGCGTTGGTTCGGGTCGAACACCCTTGACGGTGCCGGTTATGCACTGCCAGATCGACGCACGGCACTGCCAATTACTGCCATGCACGCAATGACCAGGACGTTTTCTGGTCCACCGCTCAGACGGCCCGGGCCTCCACGATGCCGAAGGGCGACGCCGTCTGCACCACTCGTGTCATCCGAAAGCCGGCGCGCTGCAACAACCGGCCGTACTCGGACTCGGTTCGCTCACGGCCATCGACCATCACCAACATTTCCAGGTCGATCCACTTGGCCGGGATGTCGCGGTCGTTGTCGGCGATAACCTGCTCCAGAAGCAGGACATGGCTGCCCGGCGCGGCCGCCTGGCGCACCTTGGTGAGGATGCGGACCGCGTCGTCGTCGGGCCAGTCGTGAATGATGTTCTTCAGTACATACGCGTCCCCGCCGACGGGCAGGTCATCCTCGAAGAAGGAGCCCTCGACGATGCGCACCCGGTCTTCGACGTGATGTTCGCGGAGTTCAGCCGGCGCCCCGGCGACCACCTGGGGTTGGTCGAACAGGATGCCGTGCGCGTGGGGCACCGTGTTCAGGATCGCGGCCAGCAGCCGGCCGTGGCCGCCACCGACGTCGACGATGGTCGAGAAGCCGCTGAAGTCGTAGGCCGCGACCAGCGGCGCGATGGAGAGCTCGGACGTCCCGGTCATGGCCTGGTTGAAGATCTGTGCGAGCTCCGGTTCGCCGGCCAGGTACTCGAAGAACGGCTTGCCCCGCAGTCCGGGGACAACTGATCGCCCACTGCGCACGGCGTCGGCCAGTGCACTCCAATGCTCACGCTGCTGCGGAGCGCCCACGAACCGGGCCATGCCGGCCAATGAGACTTCGGCGTCGCTGCGCAACGCCTCTGCCAGCGGGTTCAATTCGTAGCGACCGTCGCGGCGCCTACGGAAGACGCCGCGTCCGATCAACGCCCGAAGCAACCGGCCGAGTGCGTCGGCGTCCGCGCCGACGGCCGCCGCCAGCTCGTCGGCGGTCAACGGCCCGCCGGCGAGAGCGTCGGCAATGCCGAGTTCGGCTGCCGCGGCAACCGCCTGAGCTGCCCAGGCGTCCAGAATGATCTCCAACATCGCCGCCGGCGCCGGCACCATCCGCTGGCGCAATCGGGCCAGGCGGTCGCGGACCACTTCGAGCGCCCGAACGACGCGGGCTGGCGGCAGTTTGTCAGGCACACGCATCTCCGTCTGCTGGTGTGAGAGGCGCGCTGAGATCAATCGCTAGGGACAGTGACCCGGCCTCTTAGGTCGGCGGCGATCAACCGCGCCGCCGCGTTCTGCCAATTGTGCAGTGAGCGTTGGGGTACCTCGGTAACCAGCCACTGCCAAGCTTGCCGTGCCGTCGGGTCCAACCCCGCGGCGGTGGCGTTCTGAGCGTAGGCGCGCACGCCGACCACGTAGGGGAAATACAGCGAGTTGTAGTAGCGCCATTCCTCGGTCGTGCCGAAGTCGCCGTCTCGCGGCTTGAGCCGGCTGATGCCGTCGGCGAGCACCGCCTTGAGTTCGTTGGCGCGCTCCACGGGATGATCCGGTGCGCCGCGGGCGGCCAGGCGCTCGTCGATCACCGGCAGCGCGGTCAGCGGGCTGGCAACCAGCTTGGTCAGGTCTCCGTAATGGCCCAGCGCCCGCCGGGTGAGCCGGACGAACGTGTCGTCGTCAATGTCGACCAGAGGGTCTTCCGACCGCAGCGGCAGCGCCGCGCCCGCGCCACGCAGCGCCGCCCGGTCAGCCCGCAACTCGGGCGACCGGAAGAAGGCCAACCGGTCCAGGATCCCGGCCATGGGGTCCGCGAGTACCTGCACCGTGATCGCCACCGCCAGGCTGGTGAACAGCAGCACGGTCATCGCGGTCTGCGCGGTCGGGTCGGCGCGGGTCAGTGCCAGTCCGGTCAGTGCCTGACCACCGAACAGCAGCGACACGGCCGAGCAGCCGACAAAGGAACGCAGCATGTCGGCCCGTAACGCCTGTCCCTCGTCGAAGGCGTCCCACAGAGCCACCGCCACCCCGAGGAGCAGCACATCGAAGCCTGTCGACGCCAGCGCGAGCCAACTCGGCACCAGTCCCAACGGGATGATCAGGATGGCGTTCGCCAGCGCGAAGAACAGCGTCGCGACGACGACAGCTCCGATGACCGGCGCCGGCCGGACCGGCCGGAGCACGTTGCGGGCCATCGCCCCCAGCGTGGAGACCGAGATGACTGCGGACATCAGCCAATGGCCCAGCCTCAGCGGGCCGTCGACGTTCCCGGCCGCCGTGGCCGCCAGGACCGCCGCCGCGGCGACGCCGCCGACCAGCAGCACCTCACCGGTTCGTCCGCGGGCGCCGTCGGCGGGCCTGGCCAGTTCGAGAAGCACCGCGAACCACGCCACTCCGGGCACGGCCACCAGGTAGACCTCGAGCTGACTGAGCAGCGCGGCGTGCGTCGCGCTGGTGGTGCGCACCGCGTCCAGGGCCACGACCGACGCGAAGCCGCAAAGCCCGATCGAAGCCAGCACGAGCACCGGCTTGCGCGGGTCGCGGGCCAGCAGATACAGCCCCAGCCACCCGCTCAGCGTGAATACCACCGCCGACAGCGCAGCCATGAATCCAGTCTGTCACGCGGCTGTTCGCCACTCTCCTACGCCGCTACGTGGTGGTGGTGACGAGACTGGCCTGCAGCGGTGAGAGGGCCGCCAGGGCCTGCTGCAGCACACTCATCTGGCCGTTCCAGAAGCCGGAGACCTGGCTGCCGATGTTGCCGACGCCGGACATGAACGCCGCACCGTTGACTGTGCTGGTGTTGGCGAAGCCCGAGATGGCGTCGCCCAGGTTCTGGAAGCCCGACAGCAACGAACCGGAGTTGTACCAGCCCGAGGTCAGGGCCCCGTTGGCGTTGGCGAAGCCCGAACTCAGATCGCTGGAGTTGAAGAAACCAGACGTGCCGCTGGAATTCCCGTTGAAGTACCCCGACGACACCGAGGAGTTCCCGACACCGAGCATCGCCGGCAAGGAGAGGTCGAACTGGCCGAGGAGGTTCATGTTGAAGGGGATGAGGAGGTTCGCCCCGACCATGAGGTCATTGAAAACGATCGGGTTGACGACGATGGGGGATATCGCCGGGGACTGCAGGGTTCCACTGACATTGATGGTGAGAAGAACGGTGACGTTCACGTTGAGCGGGATGCCGAACGTTGGGATCGGCTGGATGGTGATCGGGTGGATGAAGCCGGTGACCGGGATTGCCACGTTGGCACCTGCCACCAGGTCGATCGGAATCGCCGGGAGTTTGATCGGGATGGTCGTACCCTGCTGGCCGTCGGCCAGCTGGAAGGAGCCGACGTTCATGCTGCCGGTGTTGAAGGAACCGGTGTTGAGGTCGCCTGAGTTGGCGAAGCCGGTGTTGATACTGCCGCCGTTGAAGCTTCCGGTGTTGCGATCGCCGGGGTTGGCGTCACCGGTGTTGAAGCTGCCGGCGTTGAAACTTCCCGTGTTGTTGCTGCCGGTGTTGCCGAAGCCGGTGTTGTAGCTGCCGGTGTTGCCGATACCGGTGTTGCCGATGCTGGTGTTGCCGATGCCGGTGTTGTAGTCACC
>NZ_LKTM01000095.1 GCF_001417955.2 Mycobacterium gordonae
GCCCCGGCCTGCCCCGCCGCCCAAGCCCGCCAAACACGTCCCACAGCGGGGGTGGCGCGGCGCCCTCTACAAGCTCACCCGCATCAATGCGGGCCTGTCCCGCGACGAGAAGTACGACCTCGAGTTACGCGCCCGGGTCCGCCGCAAGCCCCGCGGCTCGTATCAGATCGGCATGCTCGGTCTCAAAGGCGGCGTCGGCAAGACCACGACGACGGTGACGCTGGGCACCATGCTGGCGCAGGTGCGCGGCGACCGGATCCTGGTGCTCGACGCCGATCCCGGCTGCGGCAACCTCGCCGAGCGCGCGGGGCGCACATCGCCGTCGTCCATCGCCGACCTGGTCGCCGACCGGAATCTCTCGCACTACAACGACGTGCGGGCACACACCAGCGTCAACGCCGACAATCTCGAGATCCTGCCGACCGCCGAGTACACCACCGCCCAGCGCGGACTCAGCGGAGACGACCTGCGGTTCGCGGTCGACACGGTGTCGAAGTTCTACAACCTGGTGCTGGCCGATTGCGGGCCCGGCTTGTTCGACCCGGTGACGCGCGGCGTTCTGGAGACGGCATCGGCGATCGTCATCGTGACCAACGTGTCGCTGGACAGCGCGCGGCAAGCCGAGAGCGCGCTGGAATGGCTGCGTCACAACGGCTACCAGGATCTGCTGAGCCGGGTCGCGGTGGTCATCAATCATGTCGCCGTTGGGGAAACCAACGTCGCGGAGAAGCAGTTGGTGAGACAGTTCCAGCAGCTGATCCAACCGAACCGGGTTGTGCTGCTGCCGTGGGACAAGCACATCGCGGAGGGTACTGAGATTCAGCTCGACCGGCTCGACCCCGTCTACAAGCGGCGGGTGCTCGAACTGGCCGCGGCGCTGTCCGATGATTTCGAAAGGGCTGGACGACGTTGAGCGCACCTGCTGTAGCTGCCGGCTCCACCGCCGCGGGGGCCGCCCCCGCCCGACCCGCTACCACGCGGGTGACGATCCTGACCGGCAAGCGGATGACCGACCTGGTGCTGCCGGCGGCCACGCCGATGGGCATCTATATCGACGAAACCGTCTCGGTGCTCGCCGATCTGCTGGAGGACACCCCAGCCGACGTGCTGGCCGGATTCGACTTCAACGCGCAGGGGGTGTGGACTTTCGCCCGCCCCGGCTCGCCGCCGCTGAAACTCGACCAGTCACTTGATGAAGCCGGTGTGGTCGACGGCTCGCTGTTGACCCTGGTATCGGCGAGCCGGACGGAGCGATACCGGCCGCTGGTCGAAGACGTCATCGACGCGATCGCGGTGCTCGACGAATCCCCGGAATTCGACCGGTCGGCGGTCGATCGCTTCATCGCGGTCGCGATCCCGATCCTGGCGCTGCCCATCACCGCCATCGCGATGCGGGCCTGGTGGGTTACCGGACGTCACTGGTACTGGCCGGTGGCCATGGCGGTGCTGGGGATCGCGGTACTCGTTGCCTCATTTGTGGCGAAGCGGTTCTACCAGCGAGCCGAACTCTCCGAATGCCTGCTGATCGCGGCGTATCCGCTGCTGGCGGCCGCCGCCGCGATCGCCGTTCCGCTGCCGCGGGGAACCACGTCACTCGGCGCCCCCCAACTCGCGGCGGCGGCGACAGTGGTGCTGTTCCTGACCCTGGCCATCCGCGGCGGTCCGCGGCATCGCCACGAGGTGGCCTCGTTCGTCGTCATCGCGATGATCGCTGTGATCGGCGCCGCGGTGGCCACCGGCTACGGCTACCAGCACTGGGTACCGGCAGGGGCCATCGCGTTCGGGCTGTTCGTCATCACCACGGCCGCCAAGTTGACGGTCGCCGTGGCCCGCATCGCCCTGCCACCGATCCCGGTTCCGGGCGAGACCGTCGACAACGAGGAACTCCTCGATCCGGTGACCGCCGACGCCGCGAACAACAGCGACACCAACGACGAGACGCCGACCTGGCAGGCCATCATCGCCTCGGTGCCGGCCTCGGCGGCGCGGCTGACCGAGCGCAGCAAGCTGGCCAAGCAACTGCTGGTCGGTTACGTGACCGCGGGGGCGGTGATCCTGGCCGTCGGCGCGATCGCGGTGGTGGTCCACGGCCACTTCTTCGTCCACAGCCTGGTCGTCGCCGGATTGCTGACCGTGCTGTGCGGGTTCCGGTCGCGGCTCTACGTCGACCGCTGGTGCGCCTGGGCGTTGCTGGCGGCGACGGTCGCGATTCCGACAGGTCTGACGGCCCGGCTCAGCCTCTGGTATCCGAACTGGGCGTGGCTGATCCTGACCGGCTACCTGGTGCTGGTGCTGCTGGCGCTGACCATCGTCAGCGCGATGGCCCCGATCCGCCGGCTGTCACCGGTGATGAAGCGAATCTCGGAGCTGATCGACGGTGCGGTGGTCGCCTCGATCATCCCGTTGTTGCTGTGGATCACCGGTGTCTACGACATGGTCCGCAACCTGCGGTTCTAGACCGGGGCCGCGACCGAACCCGGCGCAGGGGTGCCGCCGCCCGCGCTCGCAACCGGAGCGCTGACCAGCGTGGCGCTGCCCGCTGCGGCGCCGTCCGCCGACTCAGCGTCGGGCCCGTCCTTGCCGTCATCATCCTTGTTCTCGTCGTCGGCGGGCTTGGTGTCACTGGCGAGCTGAGCCGAGCTGCCGCCTTGACCCGCCTGCGATGCGGCCTGCTGGATGCTCTGACCGACCTGCTGACCCATCGGAGCCATCTGCTGCGCCATCGGCGCCAGTTGGACCAGCTGCGGAATGGTGGCGGCCACCTGCGGGGACAGCGCTGCGGCTTGCGCGCCGATCTGCGACGCCGCACCGCCGGCAGCCGCGCCCACCGCTTGCTGCGCCGCAGCGGCCGGGCCACCGAGCATCGCGGCGGCCGCACCCGCGCCCGCGCCGGTGCCGGCACCGAGCAGTCCGCTGGACTGAGCCGTCATGGCTCCCATCACGTTGTCGCTCAGCGATTGACCGGCGGCGCCGAACCCGTATTGCGTCAGGGCCTGGCCCAGGGACTGATCGGCCCGGGTGTAGATGTCGGCCGCGGTGCTCATGCTGGTTGCGGTGCGCTTCAGCGAGGCGGTGACGCCGGGCAGGCCGTCGCTGACGAGTGACTCGATGCCCGGCATGGTCTGGCTGATCGCGGCCGACATCGAGTCCGATCCCGGCACGGCCATCGGCGCCGGTGGCGCCGGGAAGACAAGTTCGCCGAGTTTGCTCGCCGCGGCGATCAGGCGGGCGGGATCAACGGCTAGCGGTTCAGCCATCACGGCGTCCCTTCTGTACGTTTCCCATCAGGCAAATTTTACCCGACGTGCCCGAACCCCCCGTGCGGCAATTTGTTTGGGTTTGCCAGGCTCGATGCCCCAGCAGCCTCAGGGCGTCTCGGTCAGGGCGCTGTCCAGCAGCCCGGCCACGTAGCGCCAGTACAGGAAGTCGACCACGGCGGGGCGTTGCGCCTCCGGGTCCGCCGCGGCGTAGGCCTGGTGCAGCGCCAGATCCCGGCTGTGGGCGGCGTACGCGTGGAAGGCCCGCAGGTGCGCGACCTCGCGGCCGGTGGCCGTGCTGGTCATCGGCTTCATCAGGTCGAACCACAGCATGTGCCGCTCGTCATCGGGCACCTTGGCATCCGCGGGCGCGGGCGGCAGCAGGTCCACCAGGTGCAGATCGTCGGTCTCCTGCAGCTGGGCCTGGGCAGACGGGTCGACCACCTCCAGTCGCGGCCGGCCGACCATCTTGCCGCTCTCCGGGATGTCGTCCTCTTCGAGGATGACCTTGGGTGCACCGACGTCGGTGTTCGCCAACTGCTCCGCGGTGCCGATCACGGCGCGCAGCTTGAGGTCGTGGAAGGCGGCCCAGCCCTGAATCGCCATCGCCGGATAGGTTGCGCTGCGGGCCTTTTCGTCGACGGGGACATTGCGGTCGGCGCTGGCCAGGTGCACCTTCGCGGGCAGCTCGACCCCTTCGGGTATGTAGGCCAGGCCGTAGCTGTTGGCCACCACGATCTCGCCGTCGGTGGTGACCGCGGTGACCCAGAAGAAACCGTAGTCGTCGTCGCCGCCGCTGTCGCGTGCATTCAGCGCCGCGGCGACGCGGCGGGCGTACCGCAGCGGGTCCTTCTTGTCACCGCGGGCCGACGCCGCGGCGACGGCGTCGCGAGCGGCACGGGCCGCCGAGACCGGGACCGACGGCAGGGCCGTCACGTCATCACCCGGCGGGGTCTTGTCCTTCTGGTCGTCGTCGCGACGCTCGGGCGGGGCCGGCCGCGCGGGCGCGGCGGTGCGGGCCGAGGCCGCGCGGGTGGTCGCGGTGGCCGGTGCCCGGCCGGCGGCGCCCAACGGCGCCCGTCCGCCCGCGGCGCGCGACCCGGCGCTGGGAGCGGCCGCCGCGCCGGCGGAGGGACCGGCACCCGATGACGCGGCGCCCATTCCCAATCCGGTCGAGGAGCCGCGCGCGGCCGCCGCGGGGATGCCGGTCGCCGCTGCCGGTGCCATGGCCGGCGAGGAATCGTCACCGCGGTGCGACGGGCCCGAGCCGGCCGCCTGACCGGGTTGCGCAGGTGCGTCGACCGCTGCCGCCGGTTTGACGTGCGGGGTGTCGGTACCCGGGGTGGACGGGGTCGACGGCGTCCCCGGGTCGGTGGGTAGCGACGGCTGGTCGGGTGAGGGAGGACCGCCCGGGGTGGGCGCCGGAGCGGGCGCGGGCGCCGGGG
>NZ_LKTM01000096.1 GCF_001417955.2 Mycobacterium gordonae
CGAGACGCTAACCCACAACACCGAAAAAGAGTGTCTACCAGTGGTTAAGCGTGTCGTAGTTCAGTCAACGGGTAGTGAGAGGCGAAACGCACGTAATCCGGAGTCGGCACAACAACATTGGCGACCACACCACCCTTGAGGCAGCCCATCCGATCGGCCAGGATCTTGGCCGGCACCCCGCCGATGGCCTCGAGGGCCTCGGCGATCATCGCCAACGTGGTGGAGGCCTTCTGGTCGGCGGCAAACCGCACGAACCGCCACCGTGAATAGGCCAGGACCGCGCAGAACACCAACAACCCCGGTGCGGCTTGAGCCCAGTCCATCACCAGATAGTCACCCGGTGACCACACCGCCGGACGCCGCTGATGCCGGTTCTGTCTGCGCCACAACACTTTCTGCTCCGCCACCAGCCGACGGAAGTTCCGTGCTGAGCCGCCATATCCGGCCGCGCGGGCCACCAGCAACAGCCGCTTCGCCGAGATCCTGCCGTTCGACTTGTCCACTCGCGCGGCGACCAGATCGGTGAAGGCGTCGAGATTGCGTGGCCGCCGCTCCCGCGGCGGCGGACCACCGCCCTCGGCCCGTTCGATGACCCGTTTGACCGTTTTGTGGGTAGTCCCGCACAGCTCGGCCGCGCCACGATACGTGCCGACCTGGTGATACGCCGAAATGATGTTCATACGCTCCCTTGCAGACTTCAATAGAGCTCCCTGGGCGGTGTGGTGGCAGTTGGCGCTATCACCGTCACCGCCCAGGCCCTCAGCTCCCGGAAAAGACACGACGAGCCCGCAAAGGAGTGGGGACTTCTACTTGGCCACCAGTGGGGACTTCCTACTGGCCACAGATGGGGACTTTCTCATGGCCATTCACATCGCGGTTTGCCATCTGGGGAGTTCTTCTCGTCGTGCCGCCGTTTGGCAGCGCGGTCCGCGAGTGTCACGCGAGTCACGCGAGTGTTGGCACGCCGCAAGGGGTTGGCCGATGGAGCCCACAGAAGGGGCGACTAACAACCCAACCCTGCGACCCAACGAGAGACACCGCCATGACTGCCCGGCACATCTACGTCGACGAGACCAAAGAGCGCGGCTACGTCCTGGTTGCCAGCATCCACATCGCCAGCCGTGCCTGATGCCATCGCTTGGTGCTGGGCACGTGGAGGCCACTGGAAACGGCGGATCGAACCGGTCATCACCGCGGTTAGACAGGTCTAACGCCAACGGATGCGCGAAACCCGGCCCGCCCACCGTCCGGAAGGCTGCCGGGTTCACTTCCTGAAGCTCAGCGCAACAGGCAACCCTGATCATACCGCTGTCGCACAACAGCGCACGACATCACACGACATCGCCCGATCGGTTCCGTGGGGGCTGGTCACCACCGTCAACCGACCCAGCGGCAAGACCACCTCACGCAAACGACCGATACCCACGAACGGCGATCGCCGACACATGATGCGACCCCGTATCGATCAGGTCTGACTTCACGGTTTCGAACTGTTCCCGATAACGAAGGTTTTTGGGACAGCGCACTTGAAGCGTCTTTTCAGAAAACACGCGCTCTCATTGGTCGGCACAGACGCCTCCTTGATCAACCAGATATGAGTGATCCCACGATATTTGTGCCGCCACCGACATCTATCGACGGGTGGTTCTGGTCGCGAAATCGGACGCCGTTTCATCGCGTATCTCGACAGCACGTAGGTGTTGGGGCACGTTCGTGTTCGTGAAATATGACGTCACCGCGGGTCTTTGGCGGACGGCGTGGGTTGTGGTGTCTCACTGGCGAAGAAGTGCAGGGCGATGACCGCGGCGAGTGCCGCCCCGGTTCCGAACGCGGCCAGTGCTGCGGTGAACCCGGTGGCGAGCAGCGCTTGGAAGAGGAGGCTTCCGGCGCCGAAGCCGATGAACAGGGTGCAGACGTTGAGGCCCATCGCCTGGCCGCGTTGGGCGGACAGCTGGGTGACGATCCCGGCCAGCAGCGGCTGGGTCAGGTCGTAGCCCAGCGACAGGATCCCGACAGCGAGCGCAGCCAGGATCAGCGGAACAGGGAGCGCGAGGAGCAGCGCGGCGGTGGCCGCGACGGCCAGACCGAGGGGGATGAGCCGGGCGCGCCCGTAGCGGTCGGCGAGACGGCCGATGGCAGGACCGAACAGGAAACCCGGCACGCCGTAGAGCAGCAACGCCAGGCCGATACCGACCAGCGTCAGACCGAAGCGCTGGCTGAAGTAGAGGCCCAGCCAGGTGTAGATGCCGGAGTGGATCACCGCGTTGATCAGGACATAGCCGTAGGTGCGGCGGGCACGCTGTTGGGTCAGCAGCGTGAGGTAGCCGCGCGCGATCGGTCCGACGCTTCGAGGCTGCGGCGTGGACCCACCCTGCAGCTGCGAGCGGCGAACCGTAAGTGCCACAAGCACGATCGCGGCGAGCGCGGCCGCCCCGAGAAACAGACCCTGCCAGCCGATCAGCGGTTCAAGTAGCGCCCCGGCACTGGAACCGAAGGCCATGCCGCCGGCCATCGCGCCGAACAGCCAGCCCAGCGCATGACCGCGCCGCTGGTAGGGGAACACATCACCGATCAGGGCCAGGGAGATCGGCACCACCCCGCTGGCGCCGAGCGCGGTCAGCAGGCGGAACGCGATAAACATGCCGGGGCCATCGGCTAGGGCGGTCAGCGCGGTGAGGACGACGAAAGCCGCAGCAGACCCCAGGATCACCACTTTCCGGCCGATCCGATCCGAGAGGGGACCCCATAACAGGGTCATCGCCCCGTAGGGCACGAGATAGGCGGGAATAGCGAGCCCAAGCACATCGGTAGAGCTTCGGAACTCGTGCGCCAGTTGCGGAATGAGTGGTGCCACCATGAACGCCTGAAAGAAAATCAGGAAGGTGGCGGCGGCCAACGTCCGCAGCAACCATTCCCGTGACCGCTGTGGTGGAGCTGGGGAAGACATCGCGTGCCTCCTTGATCAGATCGCTGGCCGTGCGTGCCGGCGGGTGCGGTGATCGTCCGACGTCGGTCGGTCCCCGGGCCGGCGGCAACCGGGGTGAGGTCACTGTGTGGGCCTCACCCCGGTGCGTTGGTGCCTAGCTGAGTTTCTCCATCGTCTGTCCGCAGCAGCAGGTCGGATTCTGCTGTCCCTGACAGTCCGGTGGGGCACTCTTAGTCACCGTCACCTCGCATCCGCATTCCGGCAGCGGGCAGCGATACACCTCGCCCTCACGAAATGGCATCATCGACCTCCTTGTGGTGTTGTTCCAGCTAGACGACAGTACGACCTGGCCCCGGGGGCCAGGTCAAGTTGACCAGGAGGGAATCGTGGCCTCGGACACTCTCACCGCCGGACAGGCCGCCTCCCGCGCCGGCGTCACGCGCAAGGCGCTGCGCTTGTACGAGGCGAAAGGCCTTGTGGACGAACCCCCGCGCACCCCGGCCGGCTACCGCCTCTACAGCGCCGACGACGTCGCCGTGCTCACCTTCATCCGTCAGGCCCGCACACTGGGCCTACGCCTGGATGACATCGCCGCCATCCTGGACATCCGCCGTCACGGCACGGCGCCATGCACGGCGGTACGCACGCTCATCGACACCCGCATTGACGAGATCGATACCGCGATCGCCGACCTGCGCGCCTTGCGCCGCAGTCTCGTCAGCACCCGAGATGCCCATCCAATCGACCGCGACGCCGCCATCGCGCCGGCAGCAGTATGCCCCATAGTCGAGCACACTACGGAAAGCTCACCACAGGTTTCCCGACCGATCGGGCTGACCGTGGGCGGTTCCATCCGGCCGACACGGCGTCAAGATGACGTCAAATTTGGCGATAAGCGATCTTGAAACCTCCCCAACACTGACGCCAGAATTCGCGATCAACTAGCGTCAGAATTCGCGATCAAAGCCAGACGGGTTTCGCCGTCCACCGCCACCGTCCTCGTCGGCTGCTGATAGATAGCGGTACGCGGTAGCCCGTCCGATCCCGAACGCGTCGGCGAGTTCGCGCACGGGCTCACCGGTCGCGGCCAATCGCCGCAACTGTTGTTGACGTTCTGGACTGAGCTTGGGCGGCTTGGTGGCCGGCAGACGCCGGGCACGTCGGGATTCGCGGGACGCAGTACGCCGCTCGCGCCCGAGCTCGAGTTCCAGCTCGGCCAGGGTGGCCATAATCGCTGCCACAGCCCGCCCTGTCGGGGTGGCTGTGTCGATCCCTTCTCGCAAGGCGCGCAACGTGATTCGACGATCACCAAGGTCGGCGATGGTCCGGGTGACCTCAGCCACGGAGCGCCCGAGCCGGTCAATCGCGGCCACGACCACGGTGTCGCCCGCGCGGGCGTAGTCAAGCATGGTAGCCAGCCCTGGCCGGGCAGTCTTCGCCGATCCGGAGAGCTTGTCAGTGAATACACGACCCGTGTCGACACCGACGGCGTCGAGCGCAGCGAGTTGGGCGTCGAGGTCCTGGCCGATGGTGCTGACCCGCGCATAGCCGAGTATCGCCGTCATCCCCCCACCGTCTCACTCCCTGCCAACGTCGAGGATCTGAGACACGCGCTGTGAGACAGGAAATGAGACGGCGCGACCAGCAGCTTGTGATTTTCAGAGGTAAGTGGCGGTGAATCTTCAGCGGTAAATGGCGTCACATAGTCGCGATGACCCGCGTGCGGT
>NZ_LKTM01000097.1 GCF_001417955.2 Mycobacterium gordonae
CCGGCGAGTCGCGGTGGAGCCACTCAAACCTGACATTCTGCGACCAAACGGGGCCAGCCAAACCTGTCACACTCACCCGGCCAGGTGACCGGGGTTTTCATGCTCGACTTACGGATGATCACCAATGCGGCAATTGGTGAGATTGGGGTCGCAATAGAGGCCGACCGGTGGACCTGGCTTCGGTGGCGGGTTGTCCCCGTCCCAAATCATGTTCGACACATTGCCCATGCCCGGATAAAGGTAATAGTAGGTGTGACATACCGTCATGTCCCAGCCGCGGAATGGGTCGGTGACGTGGTTACCGGTCGCCGGTAGGGGTTCGCCTGGGCACCACTGCTTCGGCGGGCCCCAACCATTGTCGTCGGTGGCGAACGGACCAGGGTATTGCGGAACGGGAACGGGCTGGGCCGCAGCGATACCGGCGGCCATACCCAGGCCGGATACCGCGAGACCGCCCGACAACAATGCCCCGCCGATGACTCTCTTCAATCTGTGAGGAGTGCGCATGGTCGGTTCCTTCTCTGTCGGGCTGACATTAACGAGGGGGGACATCGATCGCCTCCCTTTTAGGCTCACTGCGCCAGGTTGGAGGGCAAATGGTTCGGTCAGGCCGACCTGTAGAACGCATTCGCCGAGATCGGTAGGACCTCCCCCGAACCGGCTGCCTCGTCAGCCCTTGGTACCAGGCAGCCCGTTCTGCCCATCAGGTGCAGGCCCGACCAAGCCACCTTTCCCGCCAATGCCACCGCTGCCGCCCGTGCCACCGTTAAAGGGACTGTTGCCGTTTCCGCCTTTCCGCCGTTACCGCCGTTACCGCCGATGCCGCCGAATATCGCGCCGCCGCCGCCATCTCCGCCACCGCCGCCGGCACCGCCGGCGCCACCAGGTCCGCCATAGAAGGAGCCATCTCCGCCGTAGCCGCCTAGCCCGCCGCTGCCTCCGGCGCCGCCGATGCCGTCGATTCCCCAGCCACCGTTCCCGCCTTTGCCGCCTGCAGCCCCCGCCGCAGACGAGGTGGTGGCGCTTCCGCCGTTGCCTCCGTTGCCTCCGGCGCCCCCGGTGCCCCAGGCACCAGCGGCGCCATTGGCCCCGCCATCGGTACCAGCACCGCCGAACCCACCCGTAGCGGCCCAGCCGCCCTCACCGCCGTTGCCGCCGGCGGTCGGTGACCCACCGTCGCTGCCAGCCGCTCCGTTACCGCCGGCGCCGCCGGTCCCGCCGGCGCCGCCCTTGCCGCCATTGCCGCCACCGACACCATTGACGCCGGCACCGCCCTTACCCCCGGAGCCACCAGGGCCGGCATCGCCCCCGTCAGCGCCGTTGGCACTCGGACCCACTCCATTGGCCCCCGCTAGGCCGGTACCGCCGGCACCGCCGACCCCTCCGTCGCCGCCTTTGCCCGCGGTCCCGGCTGCACTCGCGCCGTTGGCGCCTGCCGCTCCCGCCGCTCCGCCTTCACCGCCGGTCCCGCCTTGCGTGCCGAAACCCAACGGCGAAGTGGCGCCAGCGCCACCGGTGCCTCCGACGCCACCGTTGCCGCCGTTGCCGTTCGTTCCGCCGATACCACTACCGTCGCCGCCCAGTCCGCCGGCACCGCCCACGCCACCAGCGGCACCTTGGGCGCTGTTGATGCCGCCTCCGCCACCGCCACCGTTCCCGCCGTGGCCGGCGTGTCCGCCGTTGCCGGCGCCGCCGACGCCGGTTCCAGCCGATCCGCCGTTTCCTCCGGTACCACCGGTGCCGCCCACACCCGGTGTGCTCGTACTCGATCCACCGTCTCCGCCGTCGCCACCGTTACCGGCGTTACCGCCGCTGCCGTTAAACCCGCCGAGGCCACCGGAGTTACCCCCGTCGCCGCCGTCACCGCCGGCGCCACCGGCATATCCCGGAAGCCCGCTGTTGAAGCCCTGGCTGGAGCCCTTTGCGCCAACGCCACCAGAGCCGCCCGTGCCGCCATCACCGGCTTGGCCCGCCACCCCGATACCGCTGCCGCCGGCACCGCCGGCACCGCCGTCACCGCCATCGCCACCGGCACCACCGACACCCGGCGTGAGGGTGGGCGAGACGCCATTACCACCGATGCCACCGACCCCGCCGTCGCCGCCGTTCCCGTTGACACCGCCTACGCCGCCGGAGTTACCACCGACGCCGCCGGCGCCGCCGGCGCCAGCATTACCACCCGAGATACCGGTGGGCTCACCGTTATAGCCCGAACCGCCACCGCCGCCATTGCCGGCATTGCCGCCGTCACCACCGGCACCGACCGCACCGGCACCGACGCCCGCGGCGCCGCCGTGCCCGCCGTTGCCGCCAACTCCGCCCTTTCCGGCCTGGGTCTGACTCGGGCCACCCAAACCGCCGACCGCGCCGTCGCCGCCATCACCACCGGCACCGTTGATACCGCCGACCCCGGCGGCGCCGCCTTTGCCACCGTCGCCGCCGTTACCGCCGGCCCACCCGTCCCCACCGAAGGTTTGGGCGGCCCCGCCTTCGGCGCCGTTGCCGCCGTCACCGCCGGCCCCGCCGTCACCAGATGTTCCGGCGCTTCCGGCGGTTCCGCCACCACCGCCCGCGGAGCCACCGGCGCCGGCGGCGCCACCGTCGCCACCCTTACCGCCGGCACCTCCGGCCACGCCGCTGAACAAGTCACCGGCTCCGCTACCGCCGTTGCCGCCGATACCGCCGGTGCCGCCCATGCCACCGCTGCCGTTGGCTCCGCCGGCTACGCCAGTGCCGCCATCACCACCCTTGCCGCCCGCGCCACCGTTGTATCCATCCCAACCTGACTGACCCGAGACGACGGCCGCGGCGCCGTTGTCACCATTGCCACCGGCACCGCCCGTGCCGCCGAGACCTGCGTTGCCCGCAGTGCCGACGACGAAACCATTGCCGCCGGTGCCCGCGCTGCCGCCGGTCCCGCCGTCACCGCCGGCCCCGCCCGCTAGACCCTTGCCTACGCCATGGCCTCCGGCGCCGCCACCACCGGCATTGCCCCCGGTACCACCGTTGCCGCCGGTGCCGCTCAGATCCGCGTTACCGCCGACACCACCGGCTCCGCCGTTACCGCCGCGCCCACCGTCCTTGCCATCGATCCCGGCACCGCCGAACCCACCGTCCCCGCCAGCTCCGGCGTTACCGCCGGTGCCACCGGCACCAAGGACCTGGCCACTGTCACCGCCGTGACCACCGGCACCACCGGTACCGCCGGCACCGGCAGTCGCCTTGCTGCTCGAGCCGCCATCACCGCCTCGTCCACCGACACCGCCGTTGCCACCGGTGCCGTTAAACCCGCCCGGGCCACCGGCATCGCCGCCAGTCCCGCCGTCGCCGCCGAAGCCGCCGTCACCTCCAGGGCTGCCGGTGTCGAAGCCGCCGCCGACACCCACGCCACCGGCGCCGCCGTCGCCGGCCAGGCCGCCGTTACCGCCTAGACCTACACCGGCCTGACCACTACCAGCAGCTCCGCCGTCACCGCCGTCGCCGCCGCGGCCGCCGGCTTTACCGCTGCCGTCGATCCCGGCACCGCCGAATCCACCGTCCCCACCGGAGCCGGCGTTACCGCCCGTGCCGCCGGCGCCTACGACCTGACCAGCGTCACCACCCTTGCCACCGGTACCGCCGTCACCGCCGGAACCGGCGGTGGCCTTTGACGAGGTGGAACCGCCATCACCACCACGCCCACCGAGACCGCCGGTACCGCCGTTGCCGTTGAGAGCGCCCGGGCCACCGGCGTCTCCGCCGCTGCCCCCGGCTCCACCGGCGCCGCCGACCCCACCGGCATCACCGGTGTCGAAGCCGCCGCTCAGACCCTTACCGCCGACGCCGCCCTGACCGGCGTGGCCGCCGTCGCCCCCGACACCTGCCGCCCCGACGCCAGCGCCCGCGAAGCCACCGTCACCGCCGTCACCACCGGCGCCGCCGACTCCTGCCACCAGCGCACTGGCACCGCCGGTACCACCGGCGCCGCCCTGGGCGCCGTTACCGCCGTCACCGTTAACACCGCCGGCACCCGCGGCACCGCCCTTGCCGCCGGTGCCGCCGTGCCCACCTGCGAACCCGTTCTGGTCTGCGCCGCCGTCGTCACCGGCACCGCCTGCACCACCATCGCCACCGGTACCGCCCTTGCCCGCGTTGCCGACGCCACCGCCGCTGCCGCCGGACCCAGCCGCACCACCGGCACCCGCAGCGCCGCCATCACCGCCGGCGCCGCCGTCGCCGCCATCAACGCCCAGCCCGACTCCACTAGCGCCTTGAGCGCCCTTGCCGCCCGCGCCACCGTCGCCGCCCTTACCTCCGGTGCCGTTCACGCCACCGGCGCCGGAATCGCCACCGGCCCCGCCCTGTCCACCAGCGCCGCCTGCGGCACCATCGGGGGTGCCGACCGTCCCGTGGCCACCGGCGCCACCGACACCACCGACACCGCCGGTGCCGCCATTTCCGGAAGCGCCGTCAGCGCCGGTCAGCGACCCGGCGCCGCCGGCCCCGGCTTTCCCGCCTTGACCGCCTTGGCCGCCGTCACCGCCCTGACCGCCGTACAAGCCGGGGTTGGC
>NZ_LKTM01000098.1 GCF_001417955.2 Mycobacterium gordonae
CCGGCGAGTCGCGGTGGAGCCACTCAAACCTGACATTCTGCGACCAAACGGGGCCAGCCAAACCTGTCACACTCACCAGAAGCTATGTCGCGGGGCCGCGCACCTATGCGCATAGACGAAGGATATGCGGGAAGGACTCTGCCTACCAACGGGTCGGGGCCATCACATTCTTCAGATCCCGGTCGGCGGTCACCTGCGTGCCGCCGTCGACGTCATTCTGTTCGGTCGCTAATGCGCACGCTTCTCCGACCACGTTGTACACCACGTCCGTGGACTTGACCGATTTAGGTCCATTTGGTGCACGAATGATGCCCTTGGCCTGGCCGATGATGTCGCGGCTAGACAACGCGGCATCGGCAAGTGGTGATTGACCACCCGACTGGGGTGATGGTGCGCCGAATATCCGCTCTTTTCATCAGTCGATTCGGATTCCTTCGAGCATGACTACTGGTTCGACATCGGGGCCGTAGTCGTAAACATATTTCTTGCCGGTTAGTTTCCAAACCCATTTGCCGTTGACGGCGTTGATGCTGACGTGTTCGCCGTCGAAGTCCCATGAGCTATCGGCAAGGCCGAGTTCGTGTTGGGCGAACCAGAAGGTTGAGGTCGCATACTCGACGTGCACTCCGCCGGCGAAGTCTCGGTGAAAACCGATCTCGCATTCGGGTGGACCTGTCAACGCTCTCAATTCCTTTCGGGCGCGCCATCGATCCGTTGCCTTGACTGTGACTGCACGCAGATTGTCGCACGACGACCTCGCGATGCCTTTACGGTGAAAGACATGGTTGCGGTGGGCGGGTTGGACGTCGTCGATGATCTCGGCCCGGCGCGGTGGCTAACTGAAAGCCTGTGCGGCTTTACAAAGAACGTTGGGTCGCTAGTCCCAGCCACCTTCGCCGCTTACGCCCGGGTGTTGCACCCCGCCTACAACCACGACGGCGAGCCGGAACTGGTGAGTTGGGCTGAGATCGCCCGCGCTAACCACAAAATTGTCCACCCACGAATGCAGTTCACCCGCCTGATCGGCTATGCATCGCGATACGTCGTGGAGTACCACGACAGCCAGCCCGCTCTCTTCGACGAAGCACCGGCGGTGGGAACGCTGCCTCCCGATACGGCCGCATCGCTGGCCCGCACGCTATCGCGGCATACCACGAGCGCTGACCACTGCTGGTTTGCCGTGTGGTCCGGTTTCGGTGATCTTGACCAGGCATTTCATGACCGGCCGACCTTCGCGCTCCCCGGGCGTGATTACCATCTAGCTCACGGCCCCGTCGCCGCGGCCTCCCAGTCAGTAGGTACCGATATCCACTACTCGTCGCATCGCTCCGCCAACCTGTGGTGGCCCGATGATCACGCCTGGTTTGTGGCCACTGAAATCGACCTCGACAGCACCTATCTCGGCGCCTCGCAAGCCTGCATTGAAGAGCTAGCGACCAACTCAGACCTGGAAGCAATGCCGCTCAACGTCACCGCAGGCATCACCGCTGACAGCGACACCCTCAACCCCGCCCCGCCAGGGGATCTACCGGGGGTCGCGTCCTATCCTTCCCTAGGGATATAGGGCTGCTGCCAACCCAGCGACCCGTGAGACCACATTAAACGAAGCTATGGCTGGAACCGCACCGAACTCACCGGCATCACCGGCGCCCGAACCTGGTGCGGACACGGGGGTAACGGCTCCGAGTCTGGCGCGCGGCGACGAAGAGTCCGTGCCGTACGACGACGAGTTGGTGGCAGTCGACTTGACCGCCCGGGAACGCGGGCTGCTGGCGACTGGCCTCCTATTGTGGGGCGGGCCGGCGCGGTGTACGGAAGCCATGGCCTTCGCGATGGGCTTTGACAGTGTCGACGATCTCCTCGGGCAATATGACCGTCTGAAGGGCCTGTTGGGTCGGAAGAAAAAGCCGATGTCGCGGACCGATTGGGCCCGCACGCTTCTGGCGACCGAGGTCTGCTTCGCCAGCGTGATCGTCGGCGCAGGTCTTGCTTGGGGCGATGACGTATCCACCCTCCGGGCTCTCCGGATCGTGCAATCAAAAATCGCGACGGCAGGAGCGCTGACAGCGTGGGAGGGCTGTCGTTATCCCACGGACGTCTGCAGAGTAGCCGCTCGTCGCGACCGCGGACAGTACGTAACTAACAACGACGAGCTGGTCGAAGTCGCATTGACCACCGCCGAAAGCTCGCTCCTCGTTACAGGCCTCGGAGATTTGTGGGGTCCCGCGGCACCCACGGACGCGATGGCCATCGCGATCGGCTTCGACAGCGTCGAGGATCTCATCGACCAATATGACCGTCTGAAGGACCTGATCCAACGCAGGGCGGCCCTGATGTCGATTACCGACTGGATCCGCACGCTTCTGGCGACCGAGATCAGCACTGTCAGTTGGGTTGAAGGGGCAGGCGGCGAATGGGGGTCCGCCGTCGATGACGCGAGCATCCAGGCGCTTCGCGGCCTGCAAGAAAAACTTGCGAGGATGGGAGCGCTGGGACGCACGCGGAGCGCCGTCGATCCTGCGGACTCCGCCCCCACAGAAGCCCGCTGAAGTCCATCAGAGCTCTTTCTCCCACCGACTTCACCCCCCGAAAAGTCGAACCCTCACCGGGGCCGATCGTGCCCTCGCAACGGAGCCAAACCGTCGAGGACGGCTACTCGCAGTGGAAGCTCCCGCGCATGCGGCGCGGGTCGGATCACGATCGGGCTAAGGACGCCGATCCCGATCCCAGCAGCGAGGAGAAAAGCATGCCGCCCACCAATCCACACTTCGCGTCGAAGCCCCACACATACGACGCATCCCCGATGTCGATTGGGCTGATCTGCTGCGTCCAAAACAATGGCGACAGCGAAGGGGGGACCCCTGATGGCTGGTAGATACAAGTCGATCTGGGCCTGCCTGCATCGCTGCCTCAAGATCGCCGACCGCGAGGATGGGGGGTTAGCGGGTTTTGTCGGCGGCGCGTTGGGCGGCGCGGCGTTGTTGGCGGCTCATCGGCGCCTGGTGGTGTTGGTCGGTGTCGTGTGTGGGGTGGCCGGTGACGGCGTCGAGCAGGGATTCCAATTCCGCGACACGGGTCCGCAACCGCCAGACTTCGGTGACTTCTCGGCGCAGCCGCGCGAGTTCGCGATCGCGCTGTTGGCCACGCTCGACGTCGCGACGCAACTGCTCGCCGAGCCGCTGGACCTGCTCGCGGGCCTGCCGGTAGCCGGGGTCTTGTGCCAGGGATTGGTGACGGTGCACCGCAGCGGCGAAACGCTGCACCACAGCACCCAGCTGCTCACCCATCGCCCCTTCGGCGTAGCGGTGCTCGAGGACCTCCAGCAGGAGTTGGCATTGATAATCCGAGCTGAGAAACAGTCGGTGCAGGGTGTGCATCGAAGGCAGCGGCAGGCGTGCGTCGGGGTCGGGTCGATGCGCGCGGGGCACCTCGATCACGCGCACCGCGGCACCGGCATTGCGGGCAGCGACGCGCTCGGCAGAGGCTAGCCGCCGACACCGCGGTGAGCACCACACCGGCCGCCGGCCCGGCCTCTTGTCGGGCACCTCAAAGCGCTGCCCGCACCGCGGGCAGGCCCGCACCGAGTCCGTGCGGGCCTCCAATGTCACGGGGTCAGCGCCCACTCCACACCCCCACAACTAATTACGTCTAGGACGAAACGTTCTTGATTCGATACCTTAGTGCAAGAGGTGTGATGTTCGGCGGTAGGGAAAATTTAGGGCACCTTAAGTGCCGTTCGGGCACCGCGTGATGGGCGGGCTGGCGGGGGCGTTGCGTTGAACCACCTGAGCTCGGTGCGAGCCTGGCCGCTGTTAGGTGCGCGCCGCGGCGACCCGCGCAGCCAGGTCGGTGGCTTCGGCAGCAGCGGTGTGGGTGCGGCGCAGTATCGCGGCGCGTGCGGCTGCGGCTGCGGCGGCACGCGCCGCGGTATGACCGGGACTATTGCCTAAGGCGGCCCGTGCGGCCGGCTGCTCGGCTTTACGGGCCATGTCGGCGGCCGTGGGTCGATCGGCGAGGTTATCGGGCCTGCTCACATTGATGGCGGTGGGTGGACTGCTGGGGGTGCGTTGTGACGGGTTGGCGAGGATGTGGCGGATCTGTTGTTGGGCGGCGGTGATCCGGCCTTGCGATGCGGCGGTGAGCGGTAGGGGTCGCGGCGTTGGGTCGATGCTGGCGGCGGCGTAGCCGCCGGTGTTTGTTGGAGTCTGGGGAGCTGCCCAGTTGAGCCGTCGTAGTCGGCTGGACAGGAATGCGCCGGGGTTGGTGATGTGGTCGGGCCAGGTCCATCCGCGGGCACGCATGTCGGCGTTGAGTGCGTCGGTGATGGCTCGTGCCGTCCACACTGTGGGGTCGATGCCGGCGGTGGTGAGGGCATCGCAGATGCTGCCGATGTGGGCGTGGTCGAGGCCGTGGGTGCGGGTGAGGGGGGCCGCGGCGAGGCGTTGGGGGG
>NZ_LKTM01000099.1 GCF_001417955.2 Mycobacterium gordonae
CGGCATCCCTGACGCTGACTGATCCGAAGGGGTAACACGTCCGAACAATGAACAGATCCAGATACGCCACATAAGCGTGATTCCAGTGCTCCCAGAACCAGTCCCAGGGTGAGGACCTGGGCGCGGGCGTCGGCGTTGGCCGCCAGAGTGGCCGCGATCGTGGTGATCGACGCTGCGTCGCCCAGACCGAGCAGTTCAGCGGTCGTTTCGGCGGCGCTGTGGTGGGTCAGCAGGTAACTGTCACGGGCCAGGCAGTCGGCGACAAAGATCGCCGCGCCTTTGGGTGCGGTCTTGCGGGCCAACAGCTTCTTCACGAAGTCCCGCCGTACGGTGAGTGCAGCTGCGCCGAGCTTGTTGAGCGCCAGCACCTTTCGCCGCTCCCGCTTTTCTGCCTCGGCCTGCTCGGCAGCAATCCTCTGCCGCTCAGCCTCACGTGCGTCGTCGTCCAGATCGACAGTGCCCGCCGCATCGCTGCCTATCAGCCCGGCATTGCGGGCGAACCAGGAATCGACGGTGAGTCCGGCGGCGTGGTAATCGCGGCAGAAGTATTGCGGCACAAACACGGTGACCTCCGAGACGGTGGACGCATGACGCAACCCCTCTGCGGGCACGGCGTCCGGGTCGTCCTGGGTTGCCCAGTCCACGTCGTCCTCGTCCACCACCTCGCCGGTCTGCGCATCGACTAGGCCGTCGGACTCGTAGAGCAGCACCGCCCAGTGAGCGGGGTTGGTCACCGCGCTCTCATCGACTGGGGCGTCCTCGGCGGTGCGCAACCGGTTCAGCGGCACACAGTCGGGGTCGAAGGAGCCGGGGGTTTCCTGCAGCCAGGTGAATCCCTGCTCGATAAAGGCTTGCGCTGCTTTGGCTTCGGCCTCGGCGGTGATCTTCTCCTGGCGCAGTTGGGCCACCACGTGCTCGAAGCGTCGGCTGCCCGCAGCCTGCATCAGGCGGTTCACCGCACCGGGCAGGTCCTCGAACTCCACCAGGGCCGCAGCCTCTTCCAGACTGAGTTGGCCGTCGGTCAAGCCCTGCATCGCGGTCTGAGACTTCGCCGCCACCGTGGCGGCTTTGACGGTGTCCTTGGGGACCGAGAGCTTCCTGGCGACCCCGGTGATCGATGCCCCGGCGTCGATCATCTGCTGGATACCGCGCGCCCGCTGAGCAGCGGACAGTTGCAGGCGCTGATCGTTCTCCACGATCTGCTCGGTCAGTCGCTGCACGATGTGCGCCTTGTCGTCAACGTCGGTGACCTCGCGCACATAGACAGGCACGGTGGGCAACCCGACCTCTCGCGCAGCCAGTGTGCGGCGCTGCCCGGCACGAACCACCACCTGGCCATCGGGCAGGCGGACGGCGGCGATCGGGATCAAGACTCCGTTTTCTTTGATGCTGGCCAGGAATTGGCGGTCCAGCGCGGCGTCGTCGCGCACGTTGGTTTCCAGGACCAGCGTCATCGGGCAGATGTGCTCGATGGTGCCTTGGTCGCGGTTCTCAGTGCTGGGGACGAGGGTGTCGGACATGTCGGTACCTTTCAGGAAGTGCGGCTCCCGCTGGGACGCCTGTTCTTTTTGCCTTCTGGCACCGATGATTTGGCCGGTGCAGGCCCAGCGCAGTGCAAGGTCCGGGCGCAAAGTGTTCGGCGCGAGCGTGCGAGTGCTGCGGACACTTTGCGAGCCATCGGCCCGAAGCGAAGCGGAGGCCGCGGCCTTGCGCGCAGCGGGTCGCCGGCCACAATCGAGAGCCAGAAGGAAAAGCCAAAAGGCACGGGCAAGGCCCGCCAGGGCCGCCGCCCGTGACCCGAGCAGCGCCGCAGGCGCTTCCATTCGCCCTGATCGCCGTGGCACCGCAGAGGCCCTTGAGACCTAGTTCGGAGCGAGGCGCCGACGACCCGCTCGCCGTCACCCCGCTCTACCTCTCCGAAGGAGGAACAATCGGTCCCGTCTTCAACGCAGCGGTAATTAATTTCAGCGAGGCATGAAAGCCCACCAATGTAGTGGGCTACGTAGCGCCAGGCATTCAGGAAGGCTCGAGTCAATCATCGGTAGCGGCATACTCTTTGAGTAACTCGTCATCGAGCTCTGCGTGAAACGCGGGCACCCATCGACCCAGAATGACAGTGCGCGTGAGGTGTTTGGTTCCCGCGAGCAGCCGCCGGCGCTCGGGTCCTGGTTTGGTCGCGCCGGCCCCATCGATAATGGCGGCGGCGCGCTGGCACAATTCCGCCGCAATGCTCCAGACCAGCGCGGCCGTTGGACTGTGGCGCTCATCGCGGTCGATCAAGCGTGTCAGTGCGGTAATCCGCTGCGGGTCAGCGTCAAAGTCCAGGAGCAGAAGCCGCGCGTACAGGTCACGGTACGCCTCGGTGCGTGAGACCATGACTGGCTCGATTGGAGAGCCGATATTCACATATGGTGGGTCGGGGTCTTCCTCGTACAGACTGCAATTGGCCGCGTAGACCCAGGCCAGCGTCTGGTCGTCACTGAGCACGGGACACGACCGCCGAATCGGCGCCGGCCTTGCGACAGGCACCCGAGCACGCCTTTGGCCTTTCCGGCGGCGAATGGGTGCGGCATCGATGTTGCGCAAGAGGATGATTGAGGAAGTAGCGGGTAGAAAGCCTGCCCCCGGCGTGGTCGTACTGCGGTTCCCGCCGAATCAGACCCCGCGCCTCCAAATCCTTCAGCCGGCGCAATACCGTGCTTCTGCCGGCACCGGATTCCGCGGCCAGAGTACGCACTGTGGGGGTGCACGAGAAGCTGCGATCAACTTTGTCCGACAGGAGAATCAGAAGTAGCCGCTCGGTCGGAGGAAGGTCGTCTGCACTGATTGCCCAATCCCGCGCACTGATAAATGGGGCCAGTGAGTTGTGGCGCTTCATGCGGCGACGATCCACGGCAGTACAGCATCTCTGACGGTCAGCAGAACTGAATCACGCTGGGGGCCAGAAAGATTGTCAAGACTGCCGATGGAGCGGCAGCCGAAGGGATCCGCCATCCCGACCACGTCAGAGGCAGGGCCAGGTTCCCCTGCCAGCGCGGACACCGCCGCATTGACCCAGCGCATCCCGCCCCCACGTTGACACGGCGACGCAGCGAACAACAGCGCAGCCAGCACCGGCTCGGTGTGGACTTTCCAAATCTCAGCCGACGAGGAGACCGCTCTGGGCTGTACGGAGGGGGTGTGCAGAAGGGCGCATGCCAATACGATTGCGCCCTCATACGATTGGACGTGATCAGTGGGGTCACACATTCGGGCCAAGTTCCTTCGTGCAGTGGTCACCAACAGGGGTGCCGTCAACGATATTGGCCATGCAGCCGTTATGCGACGCCCGATCGAAAATTGTTCTCAGCTGCAAGGATTCTGGTCTCAATTTGGCCCGCGGGTCGACCACGCAACGACTCCGGGCACCAAGGATCGTGCCGGGCCGGGCGCGCAACAAAATGCATTGTTCCCTTACAGATCGAGGACGAAGCGCAGTGCTTGATCAAGGGCTTGCATCTGTTCTGGACCAAGACGTTGAGTGGTCGTGCCAGTCGCGTCACGGAACGCGCGGCTTCCAGGTCGTGCACGCCGACACCACCCCTTGGGTGAGGTCCGCGCACTGATCCACTGCGCCCGACGATAGGTCTCCAACCAACCCCCATCAGCGGGACCTGATCGCCGCATCCGATTCGAGGCACGCGAGTGACGAAGCGCATACGACTGAGTGGTTCAGACTATTAGATACTATCATGTATCGTATGCGTTAGCTAATCGGATGCATTATCGTCTTGGCCGGTAATGCGGTCATGACCCACCCACGAATACGAATTGCGGGAACCCGAAATGTCGTTTGTCACCATCACTCCCGAGTTGGTCGAGTCCGCGGCAAAAGACCTGGCCGGGATCGGTACTACGCTGCAGGAGGCCGGTTCGGCTGCAGCCGCGTCGACGACCACCGTGTTGGCCGCCGGCGCCGACGAGGTATCGGCGGCCATTGCTGCGCTGTTCAGCTCCCACGGTGCGGCTTATCAGGCGGTGAGCGCCCAAACATCGGCGTTCCACGCCCAGTTCGTGCAAATGATGACCGCCGGCACCGCGTCGTATGCGTCGGCTGAGGCAGTCAACGCCAACCCATTGCAAAGCGTTGAACGTGAGCTGCTGGGCGCGATCAATGCGCCGACGAACGCGCTGCTGGGTCGCCCGTTGATCGGTGACGGCGCCGCCGGCACGGCGGCCAATCCGAACGGGCAGGCCGGTGGTCTGCTGTGGGGTAACGGCGGCAACGGCTTTAACGGCTCGGGCGGAAACGGCGGTGCGGCGGGGCTGTTCGGCAACGGCGGCGCCGGCGGTACCGGAGCTGTTGGCGGCGTCGGTGGCACCGGGGGCGCCGGGGGCTGGTTGTACGG
>NZ_LKTM01000100.1 GCF_001417955.2 Mycobacterium gordonae
CGCCGCACCCGACCCGCCGGCCCCGCCGTCGCCGAGCAACCAGCCGCCTGCCCCGCCGGCGGCCCCGGTTCCGGGGGCACCGTTGGTGCCGTTGCCGATCAGCGGCCGACCGGTCAACGCCAGGACGGGACCGTTGATCGGGCGCAGCAGCCCTTCCAGATTCACCGCCTGCAGCACCGACAGATTCACCGCCTCGGCGCCGGCATAGGCGTTCGCGCTGGTGCCCAACGCCTGCGCCAATTGCTGCTCGAAGGCTGCCGCCTGCAGGTCCAAGGCCACAAAGCCCTGCGCATAGCTGCCGAACAATCGGGCGATCGCCGCCGACACCTCGTCGGCGGCCGCCGCCGCAACCGTGGTTGTCGCCGGCGCCCACGACGCCGTCGCCTTCCTGATCGCCTCCCCGATCCCGCTCACATCGGCCGACGCGGCGGCCAGAGCTTCCGGTGCTGCGATCAGAAACGTCGACATCAGCGGCTCCCATCGACGGGACGAATCGAACGGCTAAATGTATTTCAGAAGGGGACGATTGTGAACCACCGTTGAAGGGCTCGTGCCGCCGCCGCGCGCGCCTAACCGAAAAGTCTCAACTACAGGTTTACCCTTCTGTCCGTGATGGTCGGGGAGTGCCTACTGCTGCCGGAGATGGATGTCCTCTCCGCGCTGGATTTCGATACCGAGATTCCATGCATCTGCCGGAAGTTCTGCGACGAGGCGGATCATGCGGCGGACTGGTGGATCACGCTGTCGTGCGGCTGCCGATACCCGTTCTGCAGCAAGGCATTGCGGATGTCGAAGTTGCGATTGCGGATCCGGCCGCTGACGTGCCGGCTCTGCTCGAGCCATGACATCGTGATCAGCAGGGTCAAGCGCACGTAGGCGCGAGTCAGTTGTACGCCGTACTCCCTGCCACCGGATGCGTCGTGCTCACGATCTTCGCGATGCAGTGATCCCGGTCGAAACCCTTACTGCTGCACCACATCAGCGCGCCCCTGGCGTCGGCGAACGTGATTCCCGCGATCGTCACCCAGAAGTTCGGCTCGGAGAATGTCGACCAGTCGCCCGACCACAGCAGCTTGGCGTTGTACAGCTTGCGGAACTGCAGGTGCTCCTGCAGCGCCATCGCGTTATCCCAGACCACCCCGTTGTCGCGGATGCCGGGGCGCTTGGAACTGAGCTGCGGAACCCACTTGTCGGAGGCCTCCGTCGCGACGACGGAGCGGTCCAGGTTCACGTACTGCCTTAGCTGCTGCTCGGCGTCCGGGGCGGTGGATGCTGTCGTCGTCGGTAGCGCCGCCGGCCGTGTTGTCGACGGCGTCGTGCTCTGGTACGTCGGCGCGGCGCTGGTCTCGTAGGACGGCTGGTACGTGGGTCGTCCCGACGTGGGATAGGCGACTGTCGGAGTGTCCGGCCCGGACTTCTGGTTCCCGACGACAACGACCACCAGGACAACCGCGACGACGACCAGTGCGGCCGCCACCGCGACCAGCGTCGGCACCAGGTAGCGTCGCGAGTCATCCCGCTGCTGACTCGGGGGAACCGTTGGGGGAGAGGGGAAATACTGCGGCGGCGGCCGATATTGCGGCCCGTAAACTGTGTCTTCGGCAGCCGGCGGCGATTCAGCCAGCGCACGTTTGGCCGCGCGCGCCAGCGCACCGGCGCTGCCGTACCGGTCGTCGGGATGCTTGGCCATTCCCCGGGCGATGACCTGATCGAGTGCTGACGGAACGCCCGGGCGAGCGACACTGGGCCGCGGCGGCGGGGCCGTCAGGTGAGCCGCAATGATCTGCTGGGTGTCGCCGACGTATGGCCGACGACCGGTCAGCGCCTCGTACAGCACGCACGCCAGCGCGTACACATCGACCGCGGACGTCGCCGGCGCACCGCTGTCGAGCCGCTCCGGCGCCATATAGGCGAAGCTGCCCACGGCGTAACCCGCCATGGTCAGATGCGCTTCGCCCCGCGCCTCGGCGATACCGAAGTCGACGAGGTACGCGAAATCGTCGGGCGTGATGATGATGTTCTGTGGCTTGACGTCGCGGTGGATCAGCCCGTTGGCGTGCGCCGCGTCCAAGGCCGCGGCGACCTGACCGATGATCTCGATGGCCCGCTCGGGCGCCAGCGCGCGCTTGGCCAGAATGTCGTGCAGCGTCTCGCCGCGCACCAGCCGCATATCGATGTACAGCGTGTGGTCAATCTCGCCCCAGTCGTGGATCGGAATCACATGCGGCTCTTGCAGAATCGCCGCCGCGTGCGACTCGCGCAGGAACCGCTCCCGGAAAGTCTGGTCGTCGGCGTACTCGTCGGGGAGCACCTTCAACGCGACCGCGCGACGCTTGTCGGTGTCGAACGCCTCGTACACCTCGCCCATGCCGCCCTTGCCGAGCAGCCGGCTGACTTCGTATTTGCCAAAGGTTTCACCGACCAGTGACTTCATGGCAACCCTGCCTTCCTCCCTGTCGTCAGTATGCGACGGAGGTCCGACAAGGGGCGGGCGTTTTCGGGGAATGGATCGGGGCCGTCGTGAGAACGTCCCAGCCCACTTATCGTCACGCCGGGGTCACGGTCGCCGAACCGTACTTCGAATCATTCCGCTAAACGAATTAGCGATACGCGGCACGAAGTCGGCCAATCTACGAGAACGGTTGGGTTTCAAAGCAACAGAACTGTGAACCCCAAGGGAGCGGGCGCCCCCCAAACGCGTCCCGCCATCAATCGGAAGGACTTTCCATGCCATCACGCAGCACCGTCATCCGCTCGCTTCACGACCTCGGCGCGGCCGCCTGGTTCGGCGGATCACTCATGGGAGCGATCGGACTCAACGGCGCAAGTGCTGCCGTTCGCGACCCCCAGGACCGCGCCCGGGTCTCGGCCACCGGCTGGGCGAAGTGGGCGCCGGTCAACGCCGCCGCCGTCGGAGCGCATCTCCTCGGCGGCGGGGCGATCCTCTATAACAACCGCAAGCGCGCCAAGTACCAGAGTGGCGTCACCTCCAACACCGCCGCGAAGCTGGCCGTCACCGGGGCCGCCCTCGGCGCCACCGCCTACAGCGGCGCGCTCGGGGCCAAAGCCGCTCAGGGAGACGGGCATCCCGCGGAGGGGGCAACCGAGCCGTCGTCGTCGACCCCGGACCAGGCCGCAACCGCCCAAAAGCAACTCCGGTACCTGCAGTGGGCGCTGCCGGTCCTCACCGGGACGATCCTCCTGCTGGGTGCGCAGCAGGGCGAGCAGCAACGTCCCAGTCAGATGATCTCCGGGTTCGGCAACAAGCTGGCGCGCAAGGCAAGTTGACAGCTGCGGCCCTGACGAAGGGAGGGTCATGACGGTCCAAATTGCAACCTGGGCTGCTGAGCCAGTTCACTTGTGCCGCAACGCCACAATCTTGTCGTTGCGCCCACCCACATACACGGTGCCGCTGTTGTCGACCGACAAGCCCCACGGATAGTCGAGGCCGGTGAAGGGCAACTCCTCCTGAGTCGAGGAGCCCACCGCGAGTTTCAGCGTGCGGTTGTGCCCGGTGTCGTTCAGGAAGACGTTGCCTTTGGAGTCGAGGGTCAGGCCACCGGGTTGTTTCAAGCCCGAAAAGGGAAGTTCCGCTTGCTTTTTCGTCTCCACGGGCAGAATCAGCACCCGGTTGTTGCCGCCGTCGGCTACGTACACGGTGCCGTTGCCGGTGACCACCAGGCCCGTCGGATTGTTCAGGCCGTTGAACGGCACCTCGCTGATGGTGGTCGAACCGGCGGGCAGCGCCACCACGTGGTTCCTGCCGGTGTCGGCGACGTAGACCGTGCGGCTGCTGTCCACCGTCAGTCCGGTGGGATTGACCAGGTCGGTAAACGGCAGTACCTCTTGGGTTTGCGAACCCGGCCGCAGCACCAGCACCCGCTTGTTGCCGGCGTCGTTGACGTAGACGGTGCCGGTGTTGTCGGCGGTCACGCCGGTCGGCAGATTCAGGCCGTCGAATGGCAGCGTGTGGGGCTCGGTGGCGCCGGCGAACAGCGCCAGGATCCGATTGTGTTCGGTGTCAGCGACATACACCGTCCCGCCGATGTCCACCGACAAACCTTGCGGGTCACGCAGACCGGAAAACGGCAGTGTGACCTGTTCGTAGTCGCTCTTCGACCCCGAGTTGCCGAGCAGCACAACGGCAATCACGGTCATGATCACCGCGAGCACAGCACCCGCGGCGACGGCCTTCCGGCGCCACCACGGACGGGCCGGCGCTGGCGGCACCGCTGCCGGCCGTGGAATAACCGGTTCCGGCTGGGGGACGACGACCGGCCGCGCCATCGTCGGATGCACGTTCTGCGGAGGCG